>NZ_JAWHOP010000007.1:109773-148374 GCF_032586995.1 Pseudomonas syringae group sp. J248-6
GACGCTCCGCGTCACAGATCTGCGCCGCACTGCATACTCAAGAGAGGACGCAGAGCGTCCAGAACGGCATGCGACGCGGAGCGTCGCACGATAATCGAGATTAAGGCATGTCGGCGGAGCGTCGTACGATAGCCCTATCAGTGGGGTGTGCGTTGTGCCTTGTCAAGGAAGGTCCAGGCCACGAAGCGGCTTTGTTTTTGGCCCTGGCCCATCTCGACTACCTTCACTTCAAGCGCGCCGGCTTTTTTCAGGGCGCTCTGGATCGGCGGCAGGTTGGATGCCTTGGACACCAGGGTGCTGAACCACACCACCTGGCCTGGCAATGTGGCGCTTTCCTGAATCAGCCGGGTCACGAAGCCGATCTCGCCGCCTTCGCACCACAGCTCCTGAGATTGCCCGCCGAAGTTGAGAACCGGCAGCTTGCGCTTGGGATCAGCCTTGCCCAGTGCGCGCCATTTTCGTTGGCTGCCACGCTGCGCCTCATCCAGCGAAGCATGGAAGGGAGGGTTGCAGAGGCTCACGTGGAAGCGTTCGCTGCTGTCGAGCAACCCTAGCAGGATCTGCTTGCGATTGCCCTGCTGGCGCACGCTGATGGCCTTGCTGAGGCCATTGGCTTTGATGATCGTGGTAGCCGCCGCGATGGCCGTGCTGTCGATGTCCGAGCCAACGAACTGCCAGCCATAGTCGCTATGCCCCAGCAGCGGGTAGATGCAATTGGCTCCGGTGCCGATATCCAGCGCCTTGATGGACGCGCCGCGTGGGATCACGCCTTCATTGTCCTCGGCCAACAAGTCGGCGAGGAAGTGCAGGTAGTCCGCACGCCCCGGAATCGGCGGGCACAGGTAATCGGCCGGAATGTCCCAATGGGCGATGCCATAGAACGCTTTGAGCAGCGCGCGATTGAACACCCGCACCGCCTGCGGATCGGCAAAGTCGATGCTTTCCTTGCCATACGGATTGAGGATCACGAACGCTGCCAGCTCGGGGCTGGATTTGATCAGCTTCGGAAAATCGTAATGACCCTGATGACGATTGCGCGGGTGCAAGGTGGCCTTTTCACGCGGCGCAGCAGGTTTGGCTGGCCGCTGAGGCTTTTTGCGCGGAGGTTTGCGGGTATCGGTCATGGGGTCGATGGTCAGCCGTGATGTCGAGTACAGAAATTCAGATAACAAAAAGCCAGCCCATAATCGGGCTGGCTTTTCTGGCCACCTTACAGGCTGGCGATGCGGGCGTGTTGCTCGGCCAGCTTGCCCAGCGCCTGTTCGGCTTCGGTCAGCTTGGCGCGTTCCTTGGCGATGACTTCAGGCGGTGCCTTGTCGACGAAGGCGGCGTTGGACAGCTTGCCGCCGACGCGTTGCACTTCGCCTTGCAGGCGCTGGATTTCCTTGTCCAGGCGCGCCAGTTCGGCCCCTTTGTCGATCAGCCCGGCCATCGGCACCAGCACTTCCATGTCACCGACCAGCGCAGTGGCCGACAGTGGCGCTTCTGCACCCTCGGTCAATACAGTCATCGATTCCAGCTTGGCGAGCTTCTTGAGCAGGTAATCGTTTTCGCTCAAACGACGCTGATCCTCGGCACTCACATTCTTGAGGAACAGTTGCAGAGGCTTGCCCGGGCCGATGTTCATTTCGCCACGGATGTTGCGCACGGCAAGCATCAGGCCCTTGAGCCATTCGATATCGTCTTCGGCCGCCTGGTCAATGCGTGCTTCGTTGGCCACTGGCCACGGCTGCAGCATGATGGTCTTGCCTTCTGCGCCCGCCAGCGGCGCAAGGCGCTGCCAGATTTCTTCGGTGATGAACGGCATGAACGGGTGCGCAAGGCGCAGTGCGACTTCGAGCACGCGTACCAGCGTACGGCGTGTGCCACGCTGACGTTCGACCGGTGCGGTTTCATCCCACAGCACAGGCTTGGACAGCTCCAGATACCAGTCGCAATACTGGTTCCAGATGAACTCGTACAATGCCTGGGCAGCGAGGTCGAAGCGGAACTGATCCAGTTGGCGGGTCACTTCGGCTTCGGTGCGTTGCAACTGCGAGATTATCCAGCGATCAGCCAGCGACAGTTCGACCGCTTCGCCGTTCTGGCCGCAGTCTTCGCCTTTGTCCAGCACGTAACGCGCAGCGTTCCAGATCTTGTTGCAGAAGTTGCGATAGCCTTCGACGCGGCCCATGTCGAACTTGATGTCGCGACCGGTGGACGCCAGCGAGCAGAAGGTAAAGCGCAGGGCGTCGGTGCCGTAGCTGGCGATGCCGTCGGCGAACTCCTGACGGGTCTGCTTCTCGATCTTCTTCGCCAGCTGCGGCTGCATCAGCCCACTGGTGCGTTTCTCTACCAGCGTTTCGAGGTCGATACCGTCGACGATGTCCAGCGGGTCAAGCACGTTGCCCTTGGACTTGGACATCTTCTGGCCTTGGCCGTCACGCACCAGACCGTGCACGTAAACAGTCTTGAACGGGACCTGCGGCGTGCCGTCCTCGTTCTTCACCAAGTGCATGGTGAGCATGATCATCCGGGCGACCCAGAAGAAAATGATGTCGAAACCGGTGACCAGCACGTCGGTGGAGTGGAAGGTTTCCAGTGCCTTGGTCTTTTCCGGCCAGCCGAGCGTGGAGAAGGTCCACAGGCCCGAGCTGAACCAGGTGTCGAGTACGTCGTTGTCCTGCTGCAGCGCGATTTCCGGGCCAAGGTTGTTCTTGGTGCGAACTTCGGCTTCGTCGCGGCCGACGTAAACCTTGCCGGACTCGTCGTACCAGGCCGGAATGCGATGGCCCCACCAGAGCTGACGGCTGATGCACCAGTCCTGGATGTCGCGCATCCACGAGAAATACATGTTTTCGTATTGCTTGGGCACGAACGCGATACGGCCGTCTTCGACAGCGGCAATCGCAGGCTCGGCCAGCGGTTTGGTGGAGACATACCACTGATCGGTCAGCCACGGCTCGATGATGGTGCCGGAACGGTCGCCTTTCGGCACCTTCAGGGCGTGATCATCGACGCTGACCAGCAGGCCGGCGGCATCAAACGCAGCAACGATCTGCTTGCGCGCTTCAAAGCGGTCGAGACCGGCGTAGTCCGCAGGCAGGCTGCCGTCGACGCTTTCGTTCAGCGTGCCATCAAGGTTGAAAACCTGAGCAGCAGCGAGAACGTTGGCATTCTTGTCGAAGATGTTCAGCAGCGGCAGGTTGTGGCGTTTGCCGACTTCATAGTCGTTGAAGTCATGCGCCGGGGTGATCTTCACGCAGCCGGTGCCGAATTCAGGGTCGCAGTAGTCGTCCGCGATGATCGGGATGCGGCGGCCTACCAGAGGCAATTCGACGAACTTGCCGATCAATGCCTTGTAGCGCTCGTCCTGCGGGTTCACGGCGACGGCGGCATCACCGAGCATGGTTTCCGGGCGAGTGGTGGCCACGATCAGGTAATCCAGACCTTCGGCGGTCTTTGCGCCGTCAGCCAGTGGATAACGCAGGTTCCACAGATGACCTTTCTCGTCATGGTTCTCCACTTCGAGGTCGGAAATGGCGGTGTGCAGCTTGGTGTCCCAGTTGACCAGGCGTTTGCCACGGTAAATGAGGCCGTCTTCATGCAGGCGCACGAAGGCTTCCTTCACGGCGTCGGACAGGCCGTCGTCCATGGTGAAGCGCTCGCGGCTCCAGTCGACGGACGAGCCCAGGCGGCGGATCTGACGGCTGATGTTGCCGCCGGACTCGGCTTTCCATTCCCAGATCTTGTCCAGAAACTTCTCGCGGCCCAGTTCATGACGGCTTACGCCTTGCGCTTCAAGACGACGCTCCACCAGCATCTGCGTGGCGATACCGGCGTGGTCGGTGCCCGGTTGCCACAGCGTGTTGCGCCCCTGCATGCGACGGAAACGGATCAGGGCGTCCATGATCGCGTTATTGAAGCCGTGGCCCATGTGCAGGCTGCCGGTGACGTTCGGCGGCGGGATCATGATGGTGTACGAGTCACCCACGCCTTGCGGAGCGAAATAATTTTCGGACTCCCAGGTCTGATACCAGGAAGTTTCGATGGCGTGCGGCTGGTAAGTCTTGTCCATGCGCGGCGGGAACCTGTGGCATTGATTCGGAAACCGGTAAGTATAGACCTGACGGCCAGCGACAAGCCATAAGCGCCGGGCCACAACTGGCAGATCTGCCAGTTGGCGGCGAGTGGACCAAGGGGCATGATCCGGTGTTCAAGCATTGATCACAGGACGGATGCGGCCATGGACAAGACTTCGGAAAGCAGGCGCGTACTGTGCCGATATCGCTATGACGCGCTGGATCGTATTGCCTTCGTCGACCCCGGAGCACAGGGTGAAGTGTCGCGTTTTTATCAAAAGAACCGTTTGACGGTCGAGATACAGGGCGCAACGCGTCGCCGTGTATTTCACGGTGAAAACCTTTTGTTGGCGGAGTATGAGACTGAAGGCTCTGTCGCCCGGACGGACCTTCTGGCCACCGACCTGCAAAGCAGTGTATTGCATGCTTTGAGTTCGGAGGGGCACCAGCCGCTGGGCTATAGCCCTTACGGACATCGCTTGCCGGGCGGCCCCTTTTCCGGCTTCAACGGCGAGCGTGCGGACCCTGTGACCGGGCATTACCTGCTGGGTAACGGCTATCGCGCTTTCAACCCGGTGCTGATGCGATTCAATAGCCCGGACACCCTGAGTCCATTTGGACGGGGAGGCCTGAATGCGTATGCCTACTGTCAGGGGGATCCGGTTAACAGGAGTGATCCTGATGGACATATTCCCGTGGCGGCGCTCGCCAGCGCGGCCAGGCGTTTTGTTTTTGAAGAGCTGCCTGAGAATGCCCTTAAGAATATACTCGGGCGCGTTTCTCTAGGAGACGCGGCCGCGCTGAGTGCAACGACCCCTCAAATAGGTAAGAGAGTATCAAAAACATTAAAAAAGGTTTGGGTTGATATAAACGATCCCAGCGCACTGCCGACAATTGAAGGGCATTTAAGTACGACCGGGGCGCTAAGCCATGACGCTTTCTACAGCGCGCAGTTCAAGTATGTAGCGACGAGCATCGAGCAAGGATTCAGTAGAAAGATAAATAGCATTGATCGTCAAACACAATCGATTCTTGATCACGTGGCTGGCGTGAGTGGAAGCAGTGAGTTGCAGGCTACGCGCGCGCTAGAGCGTGCCCAGCGCTATCAGTCAGAGAGCCTGACAAGAATCACTGGGCTCATGGAAAACTACAGGAAGTTGCACAAGGAATGGAATGAACTTATCAATCGTGAAGCAGACACGGGCCGGCGTATAGCTGATATCCGCTCCACATTCAATCCTCGCTAATAACGTATCCACACGCATGTGAGCCAGTTTCCAAACCGCGCGCTTCACTTCTTCTGCTGCGCCAATAACCGCTCCAGCCTTGCCTTCAGCCGACGCTTGATCTCGTTTTCTATAGGTAGGGCGAAGCCGTCGACCACGTCCTGCATGATCAATTGCGCGGCTGCGCGCAGTTCGCTGTTCAGATGAAGCAGTGCATCAGGGTTGTGCTGCGCTTGCGGTGGAGCTGTCTGCTACGCCT
This sequence comes from Pseudomonas syringae group sp. J248-6, assembly GCF_032586995.1. Lineage (NCBI taxonomy): Bacteria > Pseudomonadati > Pseudomonadota > Gammaproteobacteria > Pseudomonadales > Pseudomonadaceae > Pseudomonas > Pseudomonas syringae group sp. J248-6. The sequence continues at coordinate 115,320 of NZ_JAWHOP010000007.1, forward strand.
TGCGGAGCGAAATAAATTTTCGGGCTCCCAGGTCTGATACCAGGAAGTTTCGATGGCGTACGGCTGGTAAGTCTTGTCCATGCGCGGCGGGAACCTGTGGCATTGATTCGTAAACCGGTAAGCATAGACCTGACGGCAAGCGACAAGCACATATGTGCCGGGCCACAGCTGGCAGATCTGTCAGTAGGCGGCGAGGGGGGAGAGGGGCATGATCCGGTGTTCAAGCATTGATCACAGGACGAATGCGGCCATGAACAAGACTTCGGAAAGCAGGCACGTACTGTGTCGATATCGCTATGACGCGCTGGACCGTATTGCCGTCGTCGACCCCGGAGCAAAGGGTGCAGTGTCGCGTTTTTATCAAAAGAACCGTTTGACGGTCGAGATACAGGGTGCAACGCGCCGTCGTGTATTTCACGGCGATGATCGCTTGTTGGCTGAGTATGAAACGGACGGCTCCATCACTCGGACCGACCTGCTGGGCACCGACAGGCAAATCAGCGTGCTGCATGCCCTGAGTTCAGAGGAACGGCAGCCGCTTGCTTATAGCCCTTACGGACATCGCGCGCAGGGCGGCCCCTTTTCCGGCTTCAATGGCGAGCGCGCGGACCCTGTGACCGGGCATTACCTGCTGGGTAACGGCTACCGCGCGTTCAACCCGGTGCTGATGCGTTTCAACCGGCCAGACTCGTTAAGTCCGTTTGGGCGGGGAGGCCTGAATGCGTATGTTTACTGTCAGGGGGATCCGGTTAATCGAAGTGATCCGGGTGGACATGTCGGGGTCCACAGACTCTTTCTCGACACGTTACCAGACCTGGCGCTTGACAGAATATTCAGGCACCTGTCTTTCAAAAATATGGCCGCAGTGAGTGGAGCGTCTAATACGTTGAATGAGAGAGGAGCCGGGCTGATAGCCGTGCAGTTAAATAAGCGTTTTGTAGACGCCAGTAACCCAGACGTACTGTTGGACCTTCGCAGCGCTATAGAAAACGAACCGGGTTTTCTGCCGAGTGTATTCAAGAGTGCAGACTTCAAAGTACGGTTTGAAAAAGTCACGGCGAACGCCAGTCAAAAAATGAGCGATCGAATCAAGGAGGCCTGGCGTGTAGAGCACTCATTCTCTGACAAATTCACGGGTAAACCCAATACCGGTTACGACGATTTCAAGAAGGCATCGGCTATTAAGCTCAAGGAGCACGAAGGGTCTCCCGAAATGCTGCTAAATATAAAAAGAGATGTGGCTAAACGCAAAACGCTCATGGGAGCCTGGTATGCCCAAGTTAGTCTCAAGGGGAAAATGGAGCGGCAAGTAGCAGAGATTCGCTCCCTATTGAATTCTCCCTGACAGCGTCTGCATGCGTGTGTACTCCGGACTCCTGATCACACGTTCACTTCTGCTGGGCCAATAACCGCTCCAGCCTTGCCTCCAGCCGACGCTTGATTTCAGTCTCGATGTGCGGGGCGAAGTCGGCGATCACGTCCTGCAGGATCAACTGCGCGGCGGCACGCAATTCGTTGTCCAGATGCAGCAGGGCATCCGGGTTCGGCAGTGCTTGAGGCTGGGCAGGCTGTTGAACGGTCTGAAGCTGCTCGACTGGTGCAGCTTGCACATCAGGCGTCAGTGTCGGGATGTCGTCTGCGTCGAAGTCCTGCTGATACGCCGCGTCGGGGCGAGCGCCGACCACATCGAATAACAGAGGAATCTGGCCTTCCGGACGAGCCGGGTCGTTCGGCAGCGGGGAGTGTGCGGGGTCATCGCCGAGCAATTGGCGGATCGATTCCAGATCGTTCAGCAAATGCGCGGATTCAGCTTTTTTTGAAGTATCCATCGTGTCCTCAAAGGCGCTGCAGTCGGTGATCTTGCGGAGGATAGCCCTGTTCACGGTATGAACGGAAACTCTCGCGTGCGGCAAGACGTATGGCCGGGTCTTCGACAACCACTTCTGCCACGCGGGCGAAGCGTTTGAAGAAGGCCGGAATGCTCAGGTCGAGGTTGACCAGCAGGTCCTCGTGAGCGCCCGAGTCGTCACCCAGACCCAGCACCACGGGGGCATCGGAGTCGCTCTCGGCGTCGCCGTGGGGCAGAAACACTTCGCCCCTGAAGCGCCAGAGCCGGGCATCAAGGTCTTCACGCTGCGCTGCATCGCTGCAATGCAGATAGACCTTGTGGCCCAAACGCCAGGCTTTTTCCGTGAGTTTGCAGGCAAAGTCCAGGCGCGCGGCAGGATCGGCGCTGGGCAGGATGTAAAAATCGACTTGGGTCATACAGGTTCCAGAACCAGTGGCGTATCGACCGTGAAGCCGACACGCCAGGGTGTCTTTTTATACGCCAGCGCGGTCGAGCAGGTACTGGGTCAGCAGCGGAACCGGACGTCCGGTGGCGCCTTTTTCCTTGCCGCCGCTCAGCCATGCAGTGCCGGCGATGTCCAGGTGAGCCCAGTCATAGGCCTTGGTGAAGCGCGACAGGAAGCAGGCCGCCGTGATGGTGCCGCCTTTCGGGCCACCGATATTGGCGATGTCGGCGAACGGGCTGTCGAGCTGCTCCTGGTACTCATCGAACAATGGCAACTGCCAGGCACGGTCATCCGCCTGTTTGCCCGCGTCGAGCAACTGATTGATCAGCGCGTCGTTGTTGCCCAGCAGGCCGGAAGTGTGGCCGCCCAGCGCAACCACGCACGCGCCGGTGAGAGTGGCGATGTCGATGACTGCCTGTGGCTTGAAGCGTTCGGCGTAGGTCAGTGCATCGCACAGCACCAGACGGCCTTCAGCGTCGGTGTTGAGAATTTCGACCGTCTGGCCACTCATGGTAGTGACGATGTCGCCGGGACGTGTAGCGGTGCCGCTCGGCATGTTTTCGGCGCAGGCCAGAATACACACCAGATTGATCGGCAGTTTCAGTTCCAGTACAGCGCGCAGGGTACCGAACACGCTGGCAGCGCCGCACATGTCGAACTTCATCTCGTCCATGCCCGAGGCAGGCTTGATGCTGATGCCGCCGGTGTCGAACGTGATGCCTTTACCGACCAGTACGAAGGGCTGATCACCTTTCTTGGCACCCTGATAGTTCATGACGATCAGGCGAGGTGGCTGGGCGCTGCCTTGAGCCACTGCGAGGAAAGAGCCCATGCCCAGTTCGGCCAGTTTCTTCTCGTCGTGAACTTCCACTTTCAGATTCTTGTGTGCCTTGCCCAGCGCCTTGGCTTCTTCGCCCAGGTAGGTCGGGTGGCAGATGTTAGGTGGCAGATTGCCCAGGTCGCGGGTCAGTGCCATGCCGGTGGCGATCGCCTTGGCGTGAGTGGAAGCGCGCTCGATGTCGGCTATGCGGACCTTGTCGGTCAGCAGGGTGATTTTTTTCAGGGCGCGAACTTCGGCTTTCTGGGTCTTGAAGCGGTCGAAGACGTATTCGCCATCCGCCAGAGCCTCGACCAGCAGGCGAGCCGTGCCGTAGGTGTCGCGGTTTTTCACTGACAGGTCATCGAGCGCAATCGCAGCGTCGCTGCCGCCCAGGCCTTTGAGGCAGGTCAGTGTTGCACCGACGATTTTTTTCAGCTGGCGGTCCGACAGTTCACCTTCCTTGCCGGTACCGATCAGCAGAACGCGCTCTGCCTTGATGTTGGGCAGGTTGTGCAGCAGCAGGCTCTGACCGACCTTGCCCGCCAGATCACCGCGTTTGAGAATGAGGGAGATGGCTCCGCCGCTGAGGATATCGACAGCCTTGGCAGCACCAACCAGTACACGGCTTTCGCCGACGGTGACCACCAGCGTTGCGGTTTTCAAGGTTTCTGGGCTTACGCTTTTAACAACCAATTCCATGTGGGGTCCCCGAGTAGACGATGAGAGTCGCAATATGAATGATGTACGCGGGATGGCCTGAGTGTTTTCAAGGTGGATGCCCGCGGTAAGCCTTGCAGTTTGACCCCGCTGCACGACTGCTGACAACCCCGTAGAGCCGCCTGCTTTGCGTGTATGTGCGAACTATCCCCGGTGCGCAGTGACAGAAACACACAATCACAGGATAATGCCGCATATTTTTTGATGCCCACGCCTTTTGCCGGCGTGAATCTCTGGTTGCCGTGGCTCACAATTTTTCCCTGTTTGGCTGCCTGAGCCTGACAACTCTGGAGTGTCTGGTTTGATTGTCTTCCGTTATCTGTCCCGAGAAGTGCTGCTTACCTTGAGCGCGGTCAGCGCCGTGCTGCTGGTGTTCATCATGAGCGGACGCTTCATCAAGTACCTGGCGCAGGCCGCGTCCGGTGCGCTCGATCCGGGCGTGCTGTTCCTGATCATGGGCTTCCGCCTGCCAGGCTTTCTGCAGGTAATTCTGCCGCTGGGCCTGTTCCTTGGCATTCTCATGGCTTACGGGCGCCTGTACCTGGAAAGTGAAATGACCGTGCTGGCCGCCACCGGCATGAGTCAGCAGCGGCTGCTTGCCATCACCATGGGGCCTGCCACGCTGGTCGGGCTGTTGGTCGCCTGGCTGAGTTTCAGTCTGGCTCCACAGGGCGCTACCCAGTTTTCGCTGCTGATCAACAAGCAGGACGCCATGACCGAGTTCGACACGCTGGTGCCGGGCCGTTTTCAGGCGCTGCGTGACGGTACGCGTATCACTTACACCAAGGAACTGTCGGAAGACCGCTCGCAACTGGCTGGTGTGTTCATCTCTGAAAAACGCATGTCCGGCGACAAGAGCAAGGACAACGGTATTACCGTGCTGGTGGCAGAGAAGGGCCATCAGGAGGTAAGGCCCAATGGCAGTCGCTTCCTGATCCTCGAAAACGGCTACCGCTACGATGGCAATCCTGGTGCGGCTGATTATCGTGTGATCAAGTACGACACCTACGGGGCGATGCTGCCCAAACCGGAAATCAGTGAAGAAATCACCGACCGTGAGGCCATTCCGACCAGCGAACTGATCGGCAACCCGGCACCGCGCTCTGTCGCCGAGCTGCAATGGCGTATTTCGCTGCCGCTGTCGGTGTTTATCGTCACGTTGATGGCTATTCCGTTGTCGCGCGTCAATCCGCGTCAGGGCCGTTACCTGAAACTTTTGCCGGCGATCCTTCTGTACATGTCTTATCTGGCCATTCTGATCTCGGTGCGCAGTTCGCTGGAGAAGGGCAAGCTGCCGCTCAGCCTGGGCATGTGGTGGGTGCATGGCATCTACCTGTCCATTGGCCTGCTGTTGTTCTATTGGGAGCCTCTGCGTCTGAAGATGGCGAGTCGTCGCAGCGTCACGGAGGTGACTCGTGGTCAAGCTTGATCGATACATCGGTAAAAGCGTATTGCTGGCGATTCTTGCGGTTCTGGGAATCATTCTGGGGCTGGTTTCATTGTTCGCGTTCATCGACGAGATGGGTGATATCAGTGACACCTACACACTGGCGGATGCCCTCAGCTACGTCATGCTGACCGCGCCGCGGCGTGTCTACGACACCCTGCCAATGGCTGCCCTGATCGGTTGCCTCATTGGTCTGGGTACGCTGGCCAGCAGCAGCGAACTGACCATCATGCGTGCAGCAGGTGTGTCCATCGGGCGCATCGTCTGGGCGGTCATGAAGCCGATGCTGCTATTGATGGTCGCTGGTGTACTGGTCGGCGAGTACGTGGCTCCCTACGCCGAGAACCAGGCTCAGGCCGCTCGCTCGCTGGCTCAGGGCTCGGGTGATGCGCAGAGCGCCAGGCATGGTCTGTGGCACCGTCAGGGTGACGAATTCATCCACATCAACACCGTCCAGCCCAATGGCCTGATGCTCGGCGTGACACGTTATCGTTTCGACGATCAACGCCACATGCTGACGTCCAGCTTTGCCAAAGAGGCCAATTTCAAGACCGATTACTGGGAGTTGAAGGACGTCAGTACCACGCACTTCAATGACGGCCGTACCGAGGTTATCAATACGCCGGTCGAGCGCTGGGATGTAGCGTTGAGCCCGCAATTGCTGAGCACAGTGATCATGCCGCCCGAGTCGCTTTCGATCAGCGGTCTCTGGAACTACGCGCATTATCTGGCTGATCAGGGCTTGAGCAATGGCCGCTACTGGCTGGCGTTCTGGACCAAGGTATTGCAACCGGCTGTGACAGTGGCGCTGGTGCTGATGGCAATCTCGTTCATCTTCGGCCCGTTGCGCTCGGTTACGCTGGGGCAGCGTGTGTTCACGGGGGTGGTAGTCGGCTTTACCTTCCGCATCATTCAGGACCTGCTCGGCCCGTCCAGCCTGCTGTTCGGTTTCCCGCCGTTGCTGGCCGTGCTGATGCCTGCTGCAGCCTGTGCGCTGGCCGGGGTGTATCTGCTGCGCCGCGCCGGATAGCGTCGTGTAACCGCAGTGAAAAAGCCGACCTCGAGTCGGCTTTTTCATGGGCGTACTCATGCGCTTGCTGAGCGAATCGCACATGCAAAAAAGCCTCTGACATCGCTGTCAGAGGCTTTTTGTGCATACGAGAGTGTGTCGTATCAGGCTTCGGCTTGAACTTCGTCAGCCTGCATGCCTTTCTGGCCCTGTACGGCAACGAAGGTAACTTTCTGGCCTTCTTTCAGGCTTTTGAAGCCGTTACCCTGGATGGCGCGGAAGTGTACGAACAGATCCGGCCCGCTCTCAGGAGTGATAAAACCAAAACCTTTTTCATCGTTGAACCACTTGACGGTACCGCTCTGACGATCAGCCATTTTCTTATTTCCTTGACGCTTGACTTGAATTGGTTACAGCCTCTTTCACACGAAAGAGCACTGGGGCTGGTTGCAGGAAGTAAGAAACGTAGAACGGGTTGTAGCAAACCTAGAGCTACTGCCCAGGTCCAGATTCGGCGACCCATGCAAACACAGTCCGGAAACTCTACGCCAACTCTCGTTACAAATACAACCCCCCTGCCTTGTACCCTGTTTCCGGGGGGTAGAGCGTTATGCCCGGCGTGTTTGCCTGCTGTGCACGGTGTTTGGTCTGTCATAACATTTTGCACTTTATAGGTGCATTTTTGGCATATACAACAGACTGTTCACTCGGTTGAAACACGGCCGAAACAGTAGTGTGTAACAGCACCTGCGCAACAGTGAAGTATTGCTGTTTTTTTGACGCCGTTGTTTAGCCGCGAAAGTAACGTTGTGCAACGAAAGGCATTTTTGCAACACGCATGGGCACTTTCTTGCCGCGCACCATTGCCCAGACCTGTGTATCCAGCGTGGTGTAAGCGTTGTTCAAATAACCCATGGCCAGCGGGCCAGCCAGGCTCGGGCCAAAACCGCCGCTGCAGACAGTGCCGATGACAGTGCCCTGTTCATCGACGATTTCTGTGCCCTCACGCACTGGCGTACGCTCTTCGGGAAGCAGGCCGACACGTTTTTTGGCGACACCGTTCTGTTGCTGGGCAAAGACCTGCTCTGCTCCCGGGAAGCCGCCTGCACGTGCACCGTCGGCGCGACGCACTTTGGAAATAGCCCATAACAGGCTGGCCTCCACCGGTGAGGTGTCGGTGTCCATGTCATGACCGTACAGGCACAAACCTGCTTCCAGTCGCAGCGAATCACGTGCGCCCAAACCGATCGGGGCAACTTCCGGCTCTTCCAGCAGGCGGCGCGCCAGGGCTTCAGCCTGTTCGGCCGGTACTGAAATTTCATAGCCGTCTTCGCCGGTATAGCCCGAGCGGCTGACATAGCATTGAACGTCCAGCAGCTTGACGCTGGCGAACTGCATGAAGGTCATCTTCGCCACTTCCGGCGCAAGGCGCGCCAGCACCGTGACAGCGGCCGGACCTTGCAGGGCGAGCAGGGCGCGCTCTTCGAACAACGGTTCGATAGTGCAATGCCCCGCCAGGTGCTTGCGCAAGTGCGCCAGGTCCTGATTCTTGCAGGCCGCGTTGACCACCAGCATCATTTGATCATTGCCGAGATTGGCAACCATCAGGTCATCGAGAATGCCGCCAGCATCGTTGGTGAACATCGCATAGCGTTGCATGCCGACCGGCAGGTCAATGATGTCCACCGGCACCAGGGCCTCAAGGGCCTTGGCAGCATCTGTACCGGTAAGACGAATCTGGCCCATGTGCGAGACATCGAACAGGCCGGCCTGTGCGCGAGTGTGCAAATGTTCTTTCATTACGCCAGCCGGGTATTGCACGGGCATGTCGTAACCGGCGAAGGGCACCATCTTCGCGCCGAGTTCTCGGTGAAGGGCGTGCAGGGGAGTGGTCAGCAGGGTTTCTGTGGACATGTTCAATTCCTTGTTGAGCGGGCCATGCAGAACGGCATTGCCTGTGCGCGCTCACTATCGAGCTGCGCACAGGCATGCCAGGGCACGGGCTATCAGGCTTCCTGATAGCTCTCGATGGACGGGCAGGCACAGACCAGATTGCGGTCGCCGAAGACGTTGTCGACACGGCCGACCGGAGGCCAGTACTTGTTCTCGATCAACGAATCAACCGGATACACCGCCTGTTCGCGGCTGTAAGGATGGCTCCATTGGCCGACGATTTCCGCAGCGGTGTGCGGGGCGTTTTTCAACGGGTTGTCGTCTTTGTCCAGTGTGCCGTTTTCAACTGCGCGTATTTCTTCACGGATCTTGATCATGGCGTCGCAGAAACGGTCCAGCTCTTCTCTGGACTCGCTCTCGGTCGGCTCGATCATCAAGGTCCCGGCAACCGGGAACGACATGGTCGGGGCATGGAAGCCAAAGTCGATCAGACGCTTGGCCACGTCATCGACGCTGATGCCGCTGCTGTCCTTGATAGGGCGCAGGTCAAGGATGCATTCGTGGGCAACCAGCCCGTTGGTGCCGGTGTACAGCACCGGGTAGTGCTCTTCCAGGCGGCGCGAAATGTAGTTGGCGTTGAGGATCGCCAGCTGCGAAGCGCGTTTCAGGCCTTCGCCGCCCATCATGCGGATGTACATCCAGGTGATTGGCAGGATGCTGGCGCTGCCGAACGGGGCTGCGCAGACTGCGCCTTCCTTGCGCTCCATGCGTGCATGGCCCGGCATGAACGGTGCGAGATGGGATTTGACGCCGATAGGACCAACGCCTGGGCCACCGCCGCCGTGCGGAATGCAGAAGGTCTTGTGCAGGTTGAGGTGCGATACATCGCCACCGAATTTGCCCGGAGCGCACAGGCCGACCATGGCGTTCATGTTGGCGCCGTCAATGTAGACCTGGCCACCGTTGTCGTGAACGATACCGCAGATTTCGCGGATGCCTTCTTCGAATACACCGTGGGTGGACGGGTAGGTGATCATGATCGCCGCAAGCTGGTCGCGGTGTTGAACGGCCTTGGCGCGCAGGTCTTCGATATCGACGTTGCCACGTGCATCGCAGGCGGTGACCACGACACGCATACCGGCCATGTTGGCAGTGGCCGGGTTGGTGCCGTGTGCCGATGAAGGGATCAGGCAGATATCGCGATGCTCATCGCCACGGCTCTGGTGATAAGCGCGGATGGCCAGCAGTCCGGCGTATTCACCCTGTGAACCGGCGTTCGGCTGCAGCGAGATCGCGTCATAACCGGTGGCGGCACAGAGCATGGCCTCCAGCTCGTCGGTCAATTGTTGATACCCGGCACTTTGCTCGGCCGGGGCGAACGGGTGCAGGTTGCCGAATTCGGCCCAGGTCACCGGGATCATTTCACTGGCGGCGTTGAGCTTCATGGTGCACGAGCCCAATGGAATCATGGTGCGGTCCAGCGCCAGATCCTTGTCGGCCAGCTTGCGCAGGTAGCGCATCAGTTCGGTTTCAGAGTGGTAGCGGTTGAACACCGGGTGGCTGAGGATTGCCGACTGACGCAGCAGCGCAGCGGGCAGGCGCGACGGGACGCTGGCGGCCAGTGCGGTGAAGTCCGGCAGGTTCTGAGCGTCGCTGGCGAAGATTTCCCACAGCGTTTCAACTGCCGACTGCGAGGTGGTTTCGTCCAGTGACAGACCCAGGTGCTGGTCATCGATTTCACGCAGGTTGATGTGCCTGGCGCGAGCCGCTGCGTGCAGGGCAGCGGTCCTGCTGCCGGTGTTCAGGGTAAGGCTGTCGAAGAAGAATGCCTGCTCGGCCTTCAGACCCAGCGTGCTCAAGCCTTCGGCAAGGATCGCGGTCAACTGGTGAACGCGCCTGGCGATCTGTGTCAGGCCGCGCGGGCCATGGTAGACGGCGTACATGCTGGCGATGTTGGCCAGCAGAACCTGTGCAGTGCAAATGTTGCTGGTGGCCTTCTCGCGACGAATATGCTGTTCGCGGGTCTGCATGGCCAGACGCAGGGCCTGCTTGCCGTGACGGTCCACCGATACGCCGACCAGGCGGCCCGGCATGTCGCGCTTGAAAGCATCGCGGGTCGAGAAGTAAGCCGCATGCGGGCCGCCGAAGCCCAGCGGTACACCGAAGCGTTGTGCGCTGCCGATGGCCACGTCGGCGCCAAATTCGCCTGGCGGGGTCAGCAACGTCAGGGCCAGCAAGTCGGCAGCCACGGCGACCAGCGCGTTGGCAGCATGGAAGCGTTCGACCAGCTCGCGGTAATCGAACACGTCGCCGTTGCTGGCAGGGTATTGCAGCAACGCGCCAAAGTAATCGCTGACGTCGCCCAACTCGGCTTCGTCCGCCACCACAACGGTGATGCCCAATGGCTCGGCACGGGTACGCAACACATCAAGTGTCTGCGGATGGCAGTGGCTGGAGGCGAAAAACTGCTGGCTGCCTTTGTTCTTGCTCAAGCGTTTGCAAAAGGTCATTGCTTCTGCAGCAGCGGTCGCTTCGTCGAGCAAGGACGCGTTGGCAATCGGCAGGCCGGTCAGGTCGCTGATCAGCGTCTGAAAATTGAGCAGTGACTCCAGGCGGCCCTGGGAAATTTCTGGCTGATAGGGCGTGTAGGCGGTGTACCAGGCCGGGTTTTCCAGCAGGTTGCGCAGAATCGGGGCCGGCGTGTGGGTGTTGTAATAACCCTGGCCGATGTAGGTTTTAAACAGCTGATTCTTGCCGGCGATGGCCTTGATGGACGCCAGCGCATCAGCTTCACTCTGCCCGGCAGGCAGGTTCAGCACGCTGGTGCCCTTGATGCTTTCCGGGATAACGCTTTCGCTCAGCGCTTCAATGGAGTCGAAGCCCAGCGTCTGCAACATGGCCTGTTCGTCGGCAGCGCGCGGGCCAATGTGGCGGGCGATGAATTCGTTGGCAGTGGTCAGTTCAATACGGTCAGTCATGGCTTGCTCCTCAGGCTTGGGCGTTGGCTTTGATCAGGCGGTCGTAGGCGTCCTGATCCAGCAGGCCGTGGATGGCGTCGGCATCCTGTGGAATGAAACGAAAAAACCAGCCTGCACCGAGAGCGTCTTCATTGACCAGCTCCGGCGTGTCATCGAGGACTGAATTGACCTCGACCACTTCACCGTCCAGCGGCATGTTGATGCTGCTGGCGGCTTTCACCGATTCCACCACTGACACTTCAGCGTGTTGAGTGTAGGCCTGCAAATCCGGGAGCTGCACGAAGACTACGTCGCCCAGCGATTCTTGCGCATAGGGCGTAATGCCGACCGTAATGCTGCCGTCGGCTTCGGCACGCAGCCATTCATGGTCAACGGTGAATCGCAACTCGCTCATACAAACTCCTCGGAGAACAGGGCTCGCGCAGCACGCGAACAATATGAGCTATGACTTAGCAATTTAGCGGCCATGTTTTATTTGTTTATTTAAATCAAAGGGTTACTGATTATTAAGTCAGCGCTGTTGATTTCAGCTGTAGCGAAATCGCTACACTGCTCAGCTATTTGAAAATACGTGCCTGATCAAGGCCTTGATGCAAGCGGAGTGGGGTGTTTTGGATTGAAATCGTTACAGTGGAACGATTTCGTTGCGAGGCGAGGGGTGTTACTGCACCCAGCCAGCGCATAGCGCTGACCGGGTGGTCTTTCATGATGCGGGCTTAAGGCTTGGGCGCGGTAGCGGCTACTGAAATATTACCCGCTTCCCACTGCGACTCGCGCGCATCCAGTGCAACAGCAATGGCTTGCACTTTGGTGGATGAAAGCTCCGACGGCAGCGGGTCCAGACCCGCACTGGCGAAAATCTGGCCGTAAGCGTTGCGCAGGTCGGCATACGCCAGGTCGCGACGCAGATCCGCCTGCAGGGTGTTCAGTTCGCCCTGAATCAGATCCAGCTCGCCCAGACCGGCTGCCTGATAGCGATTACGCAGTTGACCGACGATCTGGCTGTCGATGTTCGACAGCTGTTGGCTGGTTTTGAACTGGCGCAACGCTTCGTTGTAGTTGGCGTTGGCCACGTAGAGCTGGGCCAGTACGGCAATGGACATTGCCTGACGACGCGCAGTAGCGACTTCCTCACCGGCTTTGGCGACGTCAATGGCGGCAGGTGCCGACAGCACATTGAACAGGTTCCAGGTGACTTTTACGCCCAGATCAGCCCATTTGTCGTTGACCAGAAACGAGTTGCTGTCGTAATGGCCGCCTGCCGAGAACTCCAGGCCGGGCAGCATGCGCAGCATGGCCTTGCGGGTTTCGGCCGAGCTGATACGGGTTTGGTAATCCTGTTCGCGCAGCTCGGGACGACTGGCCAGCGCTTCGGTTTCCAGGCGTGCCATGTCGACCTTGAGTTGCGGAATCGAGTAGTCGTCCGGCGTCGCCAGCTTCAGATCGGTGCCCAGCGGCAGGTTGATCAGGGTCGCCAGTTCGGTCTTGGCCAGTGAAAGCGCCTTGCGCTGTTCTTCAAGCTGACGCGTCGCCTGGATCAGCGAGCGCTGATAACCCAATGCCTGTACCGGGTCCCCCACACGCTGCTGGCTCATTTGCTGGCTGTTGTCCTGCGCTTTCTCGACACGAGCCATCAAGCTGTCGATCTGCTTGAGCATGCGTTCGGCGGCGACGGCGCGCCAATAGGCTGAACGCACGTCCTGAACGATGGTGTTGATCACCTTGCGGCGGCGTTCCTGAACGATCAGGCGCTGATCGCCTTGCTGTTTGGCACTGATGTAGCTGACACCGAAGTCGAGTACGTTCCATACCATGGTCAGGTCGGCGACACGACGGCTGCGATCCTGCGAGGTTGACGGTTCGAGGGACTGGGTTCCGGTCTCTACGCTTTCACTGCTCGATGCGCTGACGTTACTGCGTCCGGCATAGCCCGCTGAAAGAGCCATGCGCGGCAGCATGTCGAAGCTGGCGAGGTCCAACTGACGTTTGGCCAGGGCTTCTTCCATGATTTTCAGACGCGCTTCAAGGTTGTACTTCACCGCGCGGGCCATGGCTTGATGCAGGGTCAATGCACCGTTCAATGGCTCTTGATCCTTGTACATCAGTTGCAGATCGCTTTTGGCGCGCTGCTCGCTGACGCTTCGGTCGATAGGCTGGCTGGTAACAGCGCAACCACTCACTACCAGCGCCAGCAGGCTGATGCTGAACAACTTCTGACTTCTTTTCATGCTCCGACCGCCCCTAGCTCTAGCTACCGCATTCTTTTTTATGAGCGCCGTACAGCTACGACGCATTACCAAACCCTGTTTCAGGCTTGCGCTTCACTTACACCGACTTCCCCTAAAGCCCATGCCAGTGCGCGCAGTTTTTCTTGCTCGTTATCAGTGATCTGTTGCAACTGCTGACCCAGCGTCAGCGCGCCGAAACCGGCCTGGATGCTTTGTGATGAGTCTCGCAGGCCGTTGCTGCCAGCGCTGTTGAAGGCGCCCGCCGTCGAGCTGTCCGTCGCGGATTCGCGGGAAAAAAGCGTCGACAGCGTACTGGTGCCGAACACACTGCCTTCGCCGCTGTTGAAGCCTGTGAACCCGGAGCCCGGGCCGCCGACACTGCTGGAGTCGAACACCTGGGCAATAAAGCTGGGTGCCAGGGCGCGGTTGGTAATGAAGATATTGCCCACAGGCGGCAGACCCCCCCCGGTAGTGCGCTGTTCGAACAACGGCGAGAAGCTCAATGGCGAACCCAGATTGCCGGTTGGCGGACCGAACAGTGCCGGCTGCAGTGGCAGATTCCGTGTGTTGACCAGCGGTGCTGGCGCGTCTATCCGGAACTGCGGGTCTCCGGTCAGCGACGTGGTCGTGATGGCGTAGTTGGGAGACAGCGCGATGCCTGTCCCTGCGTTGCCTGCCCGGTCAGTTACTGTGCTGCTGTCCAGCACAATGAAGTTGCTCGGGTCAGTGACATTCGCCGTCGGCGTCAGGGTTGCGGTCCAAGTGGCTCCGCCATCGCTGCTGGCCAGGTTGGACAGCGTGCCGTTGGCCACGCTGACATCCGCCAGCGTGAAGTTATTCACCGGCTCGCTGAAGGCAAAAGTCACCAGGGATGTCTGACCCGTCGCCAGGTTTGGATTGGCGATGGAAATGTTCGCTGTAGGACGCTGGTTATCGATGCTGTAGTTGCTGGACAGCGCGACTGTTGTGCCCGCGTTGCCGGCCAGATCATTGACCCTGCCGCTGTCCAGAACGATGAAGTTGTTGGCCGCGGTGATATTGGCATCCGGCGTCAGCGTTGCCGTCCAGGTGAGGCCGCCGTCGCCGCTGCTCAGGCCGGACAGGCTGCCGTTGCCGACACTGATGTCCGACAGATCGAAATTGGTCACGCGCTCGCTGAAGGCGAAGGTCACCAGCGAGGTTTGACCGATGGCCAGGTTCGGATTGGCGACGGTAATGGTCGCAGTCGGGCGCTGAGTATCGATGGCGTAGTTGTTCGAGGCCGTGGTGCCGCTGCCGGTACTGCCCGACGCATTGGTCACGCCAGTGTTATCCAGCGTGATCAGGTTGCTTGCATCGGTCACGTTTGCGTTTGGTGTGAAGGTGGCAGTCCAGGTGATGCCGCCATCGCTGCTGGAAACCGCGCTCAGCGTGCCATTGGCGACACTCAGGTCGGCGTTGCTGAATCCGCTGACCGCCTGACTGAACGTGAACGTGACCAGAGACGTTTCGCCTGCGGACAGGGCATTGTCGGCCACCACGATGGTGGCGGAAGGTCTGGTCGTGTCGACGGTGAAACTTGCCGAACTGATGATGCCGCTGCCCGCGTTGCCCGCCAGGTCGGTGACACCTGCGCTGTTCAGGCTGATCTGCCCGGTGCTGGCATTCACGTTTGCGTTTGGTGTGAAGGTGGCAGTCCAGGTGATGCCGCCGTCATTGCTGCTGACATTGCTCAGCGTACCGTTCGGTACGTTCAGGTCGCTGTTATCGAAACCACTGACTGCCTCACTGAAGGTGATAGTGACCAGCGAGGTTTCACCCGCCGAAAGGGCGTTGTCAGCTAGTACGATGCTGGCGGTCGGTCGCGTCTGGTCGATGGCGTAGTTATTGGAGAGCGTCAAGCCGCTGCCAGCGTTACCGGCCAGGTCAGTCACGCCGCCATTGTTCAGCGTCACCGAGTTGCTTGCGCTGCTAATGCCTGAGGTTGGGGTTAGCGTTGCCGTCCAGGTAATACCGCCGTCGCTGCTGCTGACCGCGCTCAGGGTGCCGTTGGCAACGCTCAGGTCCGCATTGGTGAAACCGCTGACCGCTTCGCTGAAGGTGATCGTTACCAGAGAGCTTTCACCGACGGCCAGCGCATTGTCGGCCACCACAATGGTTGCGGTCGGGCGCTGGGTGTCGATGGCGTAGTTGTTCGAGGACGTGATGCCGCTGCCGGTCACGCCCGAACCATTGGTGAAACCGGTGTTGTCCAGAGTGATCAGGTTGCTTGAGTCGGTCACGTTTGCGGTCGGCGTGAAGGTCGCGGTCCAGGTGATACCGCCGTCACTGCTGCTGACCGCACTCAACGTACCGTTCTCGACCGTCAGGTCGGCATTATTGAAGCCGAGGACCGCTTCGCTGAAGGTGATGGTGACCAGTGAGGTTTCGCCCACAGACAACGCACTGTCGGCGACCACGACGGTGGCGGTCGGCTGCTGAGTGGCAATGGTGAAATTGCCGGAATCGGTCGTGCCGCTGCCGATATTGCCTGCCAGATCGGTCACGCCCGTGTTGTTCAGCGTGATCACGTTCGTGGTATCGGCGACATTGGCATTCGGCGTGTAGGTCGCCGTCCAGGTGATACCGCCGTCGCTGCTGCTGACCGCGCTCAGCGTGCCATTCGGTACGCTCAGGTCAGCGTTGGTAAAGCCGCTCACTGCCTCGCTGAAGGTGATGGTAACCAGTGAGGTTTCACCCGCGGTCAAGGCGTTGTCCGACATTGTGATACTCGCAGTCGGGCGTACCGTGTCGATGGCGTAATTGTTCGACGTGCTCAGCCCGCTGCCGGCGTTGCCCGCCTGATCGGCCACGCCAACGTTGTTCAGCGTCACCGAATTGCTGTTGCTGGTAATACCTGCTGTCGGCGTCAGGGTTGCCGTCCAGGTAACACCGCCATCGCTGCTGCTCACCGTGCTCAGGGTGCCATTGCTGATGCTCAGGTCGGCGTTGGTAAAGCCAGTCACCGCCTCGCTGAAGGTGATAGTCACCAGCGAAGTTTCACCGATGGCCAGCGCGTTGTCGGCCACTACGATGCTGGCCGTCGGGCGCTGGGTGTCGATGGCGTAATTGTTGGAACTGATTGAGCCGGTGCCTGCGTTGCCGGACGCATTGGCCACACCCGTTGCATCCAGCGTGATCAGGTTGGTGGTATCGGTCACGTTGGCGGCTGGCGTGAGGGTCGCGGTCCAGGTGACGCCGCCGTCGCTGCTGCTCACTGTGCTCAAGGTGCCATTGGCGACGGTCAGGTCGGCATTGGTGAACCCGGTTACGGCCTCGCTGAAGGTAATCGTCACCAGCGAGGTTTCACCCGCGGAAAGGGCGCTGTCGGCCACAACCACTGTGGCACTCGGGCGCACGGTGTCGATGGTGAAGTTGCCCGAGTTGCTGGTGCCGGACCCGGCATTGCCAGCCAGATCCGTTACACCTGCGTTGCTCAGAGTGATCACGTTGGTGGTGTCGTTGACGTTGTTGTTCGGCGTGTAGGTCGCCGTCCAGGTGATGCCGCCATCGCTGCTGGTGACGGTGCTCAAGGTGCCGTTGGGCACTGTCAGGTCGGCGTTGGTGAAACCACTGACGGCCTCGCTGAAGGTAATCGTCACCAGTGAGGTTTCACCGGCCGTGAGACTGGCGTCTGCCACCAGAATGCTTGCAGTCGGGCGCTGGGTATCGATGGCGTAATTGTTCGAGGTTGTGGTTCCCGAACCCGTGTTGCCCGCCGCATCGCTGACCCCTGTGTTGTCCAGGGTGATCACGTTGGTGCTGTCGGTAATGTTGTTGGTCGGCGTGAATGTCGCGGTCCAGACAATATTGTTGCTGGTGGTCACGGCACTCAGGGTGCCGTTGACGACGGTCAGGTCCGCGTTGGTGAAACCGGACACCGCCTCACTGAAGGTGATGGTGACCTGCGAGGTTTCACCAATGCTCAGGGAGTTGTCCGCCAGCACGATGGTTGCGGTCGGGCGCGACGTGTCGATGGCGTAATTGTTGGACGTGGCAGTGCCTGAACCGGCGTTTCCGGACAGATCCTGCACGCCTGCCCGGTTCAGGCTGATCTGGTTGGTGGTGCTGGTCAGGTTGGCGGTCGGTGTCAGGGTCGCGGTCCAGGTTTTGCCGCCATCACTGCTGCTCACAGCGGTCAATGTGCCATTGGCGACCGAGATGTCGGTGTTGTCGAAGCCGGTAACCTCTTCACTGAACGTAAAGGTGACCAGTGATGTTTCACCCGCCGCCAGTGCGGTGTCTGCTACCACGACAGTCACTGTCGGCGGAACGGTATCGGACACTGCGTAGCTGTTGGAGGTCACTGTCCCGGTACCGATATTGCCGGCTGAGTCCTGCACCGCCGATAACGGCAGGCTGATCGCATTGGAATTGGAGGAAGTGTTGCTGGAGGCCGTAAGAGTAGCTGTCCAGGTAATGTTGTTGGTGGTCACCAGGTTGCTCAACGTACCGTTGGGCACGGTGATTTCGGAGATTTCCAGGCCGAAGACCGGCTCACTGAACGTGAAGGTGACCAGCGATGTGCCACCCGAACTCAGCGACGAATTGGCAATCACGATGCTGGTGCCCGTTGGTGCAGTCGTGTCAGAGGTGTAGGCGACGTTAAGCGAACCGCCGTCGTTGAAGATATTAGTGACGGCGGTAGGCGAGGAGCCATTGGTGCCGCCGCTGGTCGCTTGTCCGCCAGATCCGCTGCCACCCACGTTGCCGCTCATGGCAGAGTTGTTGCTGGAAGTGATGTTGACCGTGCCTTTGTTCCAGATCGCGCCGATGCCACGGCCACCGTTGCCACCAATCGTGCCGCCGCCGCCACCACCACCACCTGCACCGATGTTGTTGCTGATGGTCGACGTGCCGATGATCGCCAGAGTGCCGGTCGAGGCGTTGTAAATGCCGCCAACTGCCGAGCCGCCTCTGCCCCCATTGGCGTCAAACCCAGAGCCGCCGCCACCCCCACCGATGGTCCGACCTCCGCTGGTCGCGGTGCCGCCTGCGCCGCCGTTGGTGTAACCGACAGGCGTGCCATTCCCTCCTGCGCCGCCTCCTGAGGAGTTACCGCCTTGGCCGGCCAGGTAAGCAGTGCTGAACGATGCCCCGTTGCCGCCGGTATTGGCTGACGGGGCGGTGGATGTATAGGTGCCGGCACTGCCACCCGCAGCACCGTTCTGCCCGCCGATGCCGCCGCCGCCACCACCACCACCACCCACGTTTGGCGAGTTGACGCCACCGCCACCGCCACCACCCGCTGCCGAGTTGGCAGTGACGGTGACATTGCGCAGCGTGAGGTTGCCGGCGTTGTTGATTCCGCCGCCCAGTGCATCAGAGGCCGCAATGGTCGCACCACTGCTGGCGCCCGCCGTGCTGGCCACGCCTCGGGTAATGATCACGCCATCAAGTGTGGCTGTGACCCCGGAATTGACCCGGATCACGCTGGTTCTGTTCTGCCCGTCGAGGGTGACGTCAGCGACGCCGTCGTTATTCAGGTCGCCATCCACGGTGATGTTTTTGCTGACCACCAGTTGGCTTTGCAATGCAACGGTCATGCCGCTCGAAAAGGTTACAATATCGCCGTTCTGGGCATTGGTCAGCGCTTCACGCAAGCTGCCTGCGCCGGTGTTGCTGGTGGAGGTGACCGTAAACGTTGCCAGCCCCCACTGGTAAGCGTCCATCGACTGTCGCGAAAGGGCGCTGACGCTTTCAATGCTGCCGGTGGCGATTTCCAGATCCCAGTCGCCACCCACGCCGGTGCGGTTAGTGGACGCAGCAACATCGCGGCCAGTCAGGGTTGCCAGCGAGTCAACAAAGCTCAGGCCGGTGTCGCCCTCGGCGGTGTTGCAGGCGTAGATCAGAATATCGCCACCAACATTCATGTCGTTGCCGATTTCGGCCAGCAGGGCGCTGCGTTGCGCGATGTTGTCCGCGGAAACATAGCTGTTGCCCAGCCAAAGGTCGCCGGAGTTGCCGTGCGCAATGATCTGCACTGAGCTGACGCCCTGATGAGACCCCAGGTAATCGGCAATCTGTTGCAGGCCATCCTTGGTGGCGTCCAGTTCGACCACTTGCGCACCGGGCGCAACGCCCGCCAGCAGGCTGGCCGAATCCTTCACCCGTGAATCGACAAATACGACGGTGGTGCCGGGCACGGCGGCAGGCGTTGCGGCAACGTCCGAAGAGGCTGGCGCTTGCGCATGATGGTCGTTGCTGGCGCTGTTGGCCTGCTCGGCGCTTTTGGCCGATGCGTCGGGCGTGGGCTGGCTGTCCGGCTGGGCCGCTTCAGCAACGGTGGCTGCGACCGCACCGTCGAACAGCATGCGCGGTTCGAGAGACATGATCATGGGGGAAACGGGTGAGGTTGCACTCGAAGGTGCCCGCTTTGCAGTCCGCGATTTTTGTTTATTCCACCACATGTTGCTCACCAGAGATCGAACGTTACGAGTGATAAAACCGCAGTCAGTTAACGGCGGCGTCTGATTTCATGCGGATGACATTGGCTGCGCTGGCAGACCCGTCATTCCAGAACGACAACTTTGAATACTGCTCGAACAGGTCGGGCGGCAGGATGGTGGGCCTTTGCTCCAGCGCAACGCGCGGCTTGACCTTGTGCAAGCCTGATACGCCCAGCGCATCGTCGAACTGCGGGGCGTCATAGGCGAGGTTGTTGAAGTCGTGTTCAAACCACGGTTCTTCGATGAAGTCGTAGACCAGCCGTATGACCCGTTCCGGGGCCTGGGACAGCAGTTCGTAATCGATCAACAGAATCGAGTCGGCATGCTCGCCGTAATAGGCTTCCTTGAGCGATGCCCAGGCAAAGCCCACCAGACGATTGCGCTGCGCCAGCGTCTCGACCCGGCTGTAGACCGTATTGCGTTCCACGTCATCGTTGAACAGCTTGGTGTTTTCAAAAGGGTTGGCGCGGTACAAACGTTCGATACTGTCCATGACCCAGGCGACGTTACGCACGCAGGCAATCACTTTGCTTTGCGGGAACAGGTCCATGAGCGCGGGCAGGCGTGAACACCAGCCCCGGTTTGTATCGAACACCACGTCTTTATCGGCCTTGTCGGCGTAGTAGGACTCGAAAACCCCGCGCAACAAGCGACGACGCACATCGGTGTTGATCACCGAGGAGAATTCACTGCCAGCGCTGCACTGGCCAAGAATACTGGAGAAAAGAGAGCCAACCGGGCTGCTCATACCCGCATGAAAGCGCGGGTTTTGCAGGAGAATGGCTGATAGCAGGGTGGAGCCCGATCGTGGCAAACCTGCAATGAAGTGGAATTTTTGCATCCATGCGCCCCGGAAAAACAACTGTTTATACGAGTGTGTGAACCACGTAACAAAGTTCATTCATATGCCAGTAGTTCGACAGGAGCCAGCATGTCTTGAGGGATGGGAACGTTAAAAAAACTGATGTGGCGTTCTCCCTCCCGGTTTTATTAGGGTTTTTCCGGTTAAAGAATGATGAGTATCAGATGAACGGTAGTGAACTTTCCGGCAATGACTGTTGAGTGTCACTGGATGTACAACGGATAACGGTCATTTGCAAAAACATTTACACCCTGAAAACTGCGTCTACGCTTCTATCCTGCCACCTGTGGACCGTGCCCCGGTGGATCGAAGTTTCCCATGACATAGAAGAAGGATGAGGGTGTATGGAAGTTTTTATGGGTTCGATCATGACGTTTGGCTTTCCGTTTGCGCCTGCTGGCTGGATGCAATGCAATGGACAAACATTGAACATCAGTCAGTACAACGCCTTGTACGCACTATTGGGCGTCATTTATGGAGGGAATCCCTCGCAGAACTTCATGTTGCCCAATCTTCAAGGCCGGGTGCCGATAAATCAGGGGACCGGGGTCAACCTCACCAACCGGGTGATCGGCTCTGTATCGGGTGTTGAGAAGGTCACTGTGGCCATCGCCAACATGCCTGCACACGTGCACCAGATGAGCACGCTGACCGCAAACACCACCATCACATTGGCCAACCCGGCAGTGACCGGGGCGACCATCGCGCCCACCACAGACAATGCGTTCATAGGCGCTTCCACTAGCGGACCGACCTCCGCCAATATCTTTTCGCCCAATGCAGGCACCGCACCTGTCGTGCAGAAGGGCGTCAGTACCGCCATCACCGGAACCATGCAGCCCGTCGGAGGCAGCCTGCCTATCGACAGCATGAACCCGTTCCTGGTGGTGAACTTCAGTATCGCCCTGCAGGGTCTTTTCCCTACCAGGGACTGATCTGACACGAGTCCAGGGACGGGCTCTTCCCACTCATTTCACTGGAGATGCGTCATGCTGCAAGACGTTACCGTTGAACACTTCCAGAGCCTGCTGGGTAATACCTGCCAGTTGCAAATGAGCGACGGCAGCCAGTTGCCTGTGCATGTCGCCTCAGTGGCCGAAAAACCGCAGGCACGAGCCGCCCGGCAACAGCGTATGCCGTTCAACGTTTCACTTGAGTCACTTGAGCCCAGCGAGTTTGTCGATGGGGCCTGTGCTATCGAACTGCCGGAGCTGGGCCTGCTACAGAATGTGTTCGTCTCTCGTGTTCCCGCCATGGGCCGCGACGAGAACCTGGCCTACTACTGCATAAGCTTCAACTGATCAAAAGGCAGCGGTCTGGCCTGGATACCAGATCAGTCTCGCCGCTGCCACATCCTGCTCTTCAACCTGAAACCCCAGCGCCAGATATTGCTGGCGAGCATACGGGTTGTTGGCCCAGACCACTGTTGCCACCGGGCAGCGGATCTGTTCGGCGGCCTGCTGCACACCCTGCAAAACGTTGCGCCCGTAGCCCTTGCCACGCGCTGCCGGAATGAACGCCAGATACAGCACGCGTATCTCGTTGTGTCCGAAATCTGTGACCAGCGCACCGATGGGCGTGCCGAGCTTTTCAATCACGTAGCGCATGGCGTTGGGGAAGTTTTCTCCCTGCCCTAGATCCTGCATGCGAAACTGCTGGGCGATGACGTCTTCAACCTGATCGCGTTCGCCGTCGATCAATTGCAGATCGGGACGCGCCGAGTGGTAGAGCATCTGCAGAAAGGCGCTGTCGGTTTCTCTCGATGGCCGCACCACCAGCCCATCGATATTGGTGAAAGGTTTTTTTGTCATGTCTGCTGTCCTCTGTCCATGTGTCAGCTTCAGAACCCGCTTTCTCTTACTCCCAGGGCGGCAAGCCTGCGCCAGGTTGCGCCCAACAGGGATTCACTGCGGCCATCCAGCACCGCTACGCCACGCAACGGCTGGGACGGTGCAGCGCTGTTGTCGACCAGTTTCAGGCGTACACCATACTGGCCCTGTACCGGTTCGGCGCGCTGATTTTCGTCACGCCGCACGGCAATCGGTCCGTGGTGATCGGAACTCAACGCCTCTTGATCCAGCCACGCCACGCCGTTGGCATCGACTTCCTGAAGCTCCACGAGCAGCGACTCACGCATCGGATCATCGGCAATAAAGCGTCCGCGATCACCAGGTGCGATACGCCACAGCGCGTTCTCGGCCACGTAACCGCGAATTCGCGTGCCTTCCTCGACAATCCTCAGCAGCGGGTCTCTGGTTGAAACCCAGCGACCTTCGCTCAACTGGGGCAGCAGGTCGCGCACCTGCCCGGCCTTGGGAGCGCGTAACAGCAGACGTTCGCGTCGTGCAGCCAGGCCGCGATACTCGGCAACGGCTTCGGCCAGACGCTGTTCGAGAATCCCGGCATCGGCGGCGGTCTCGCTGCGGCCTGCCTGACGACGCATCTGCAACTGCAAAATGTTGATCTCACGGCGCACGATACTTTGCCGCGAGTCGATATCCGGGGATTCCAGTTCCATCAGCACGGCGCCTTGTTCGACCTTCTGGCCGTCGTGCACATTGACCTGCCTGACTCTGGCAGCGGCCGGGGCATGTATGGCCGTCACACTTTCGGCTTCCAGCATCACCGGCAACTCGACACTGCTGTGCCACGGTACGATGAGCAACAGGAGCAGTGCCAGCAAGCCTGCCGCACTGAGCAGCACACGGGGTGCGTACGCCTGTTCGCGGTGTGACCACCAGTGGCGACATTCCTTGAAAATCGGCAGAAAAATGAACCAGCCCAACTCCACCAGCATCAGGAAAATCCCCAGCAATTTGAAAAACAGATGGTAGACCGCCAGCGCGATGCCAAAAAACAATGCTGCACGCCACAACCAGGACAGATACCCCCACCACAGCAGACGGCGCTGCATGGCCGCTGACCACGGCTCCGGTGCGGGAAGGTCGTAGCCGAACAGCGCCTCGCGCAGTCGCCAGCGACACAGGGCAAAAGCCCGGCCCTGAAGATTGTCGACTTCCCAAAAATCGCTGATCAGAAAGTAACCATCAAAGCGCATGAACGGATTGAGGTTGACCACCACAGTGGTCAGCCACGTCGCGCTGGCGAGCATGAATGCTGCGGTGCGCGCCGGCCCGTCGGGCAGCAGTGACCAGGCCAGCAAGGCGATGCATGCCAGCAACATTTCCGCCAGCACGCCGCCTGCGCCGATCAGCAGTCGGGCGCGGCGATCGTTGACCCGCCAGGCATCGCTGACATCGGTATAGAACAACGGCAACAGGACCATGAACGCCACGCCCATGCTCTGTACCCGGCATCCGGCACGCTTGGCCATGAATGCGTGGCCGAACTCATGGCAGAGTTTGGCGAAAAACAGCGCTATACCGAATGCCAGCGCGCCACCCAGGCTGAACAGGTGGGGAAAGGTCCCGATGAAGCGTTGCCAGTCCCGGGCTACCAGAAAAACTCCCAGCCCCAGCGTGAGCGGCAGCCCGTAGCGCAGTAATCCTGAGCCATAGCGCGCCAGCCACGGCCAGACGCGGTTTAGAAATGCGTCAGGACGCCAGAGCGGAATCCGGAAGAACAGATATTGATGCAAGAGCATCTGCCACAGCCCATGACGTGCCGCTGCGGCCTTGTAGGCGTAACTGGCACGCTGTTCCGGGTCGCGCGCTGCGATCAGGTCATGGCCGCGCAAGAAACGCAGCAACTCGTCAATCTCGGTGTCGCCCAACGGCAGGCCCGGCTCGCGGTTGGCCGCTTGCAGCACCTGTGAAGCATCACCCAGCGCCCAATGACGCAACAGTCGAATGGCCTGGGTGCCAAGCTTGAAATAGCGACCGCGCAGCGGGTCGGCCAAGGTCCAGCGTGGCGAACCGTCAAGGGCTGGGGCGGCAGGTGTAAGCTGCAAATCTGCACGCAGGTTGGGCAGGTTCATTACAGGCCTACACTTTGACGCAGGCCGGCAAGAGGGCGACGCAGCAGGTACAGCGCCAGTGGAGCACGGTCGCCGAATACCTTGGCTGTGCCACGCAGCCCGATCCGGGGTGGCGGCGAATCGAGAAAGCTGGCATCCAGACGATACGCCAGCTGCCCGCCGGGAGTGGGCTGGGCCTCATAGGCTGCTCGCTCAAGGCGGGCGGCATGCCGTTGCAGCGGGTCGCTGTCCAGAAACAATGCGATTTCGGCATCCGGTTGCAGGGCGATGGCGTCGCCAACTGCCAGCTCGATACGCAGTTCGGCCTGGGTCGGGTCGGCAATTTCCAGCAGTCGTTCGCCCGTCTGTACCGGCTTGCCAAGCCAGCGCTGGGCATCGGCAAATACCGCGATACCGTCGCGTTCGGCGCGTACTTCGCTGCGTTTAAGCAGTTCACGGGCATAATCGCGCTCGGCACGCTTCTGCTCGACGCGGGCCGCCAGCAGGTCGATTCGTGAACTGGATTCGGCATCGGCGAAAGAACGCTGCGAGTTGGCTTTCAGTTCCGCTTCGGCAACGCCCAGTGCCCGTTCGGCTACATCAGCCTGAGCCTTGAGGGTCGTGTTCTCGAAACGCAGCAGCAGGTCCCCGGTCTTGACGACCTGATTGGGCTTGACCAGAAACTCGGCCACCACGCCATCCAGCGGCGCAGCCACCACGCGTCCGCCCAGCGGTACGACTTCGGCGGGTGCCAGTACCGACTGACGCACCGGAATCAGCAGGCACAGCAGCGCCAGCATCACCAGCAAGGCCTGACGCTTGCGGTTGAAACGCAAGCGCCACGGTTTTCCGGGCTGCAAGGCGAGCCAGGCATGGCTGCAGGTATCGCCCAGTTGCGCCAGCAGGATTTGCTCTGCGGGTGTCCACGGCGTGTCGCGGGCCAGCCACAGGCCGCCAAACACCTCACCTTTACGGTCTTGGAGCGGCAGCCAGAAAACATGCGGTGCCGACAGGCTGTTCCAGTCATCGCGTACCGATGCACTGAGTGAATCCATGTGCACGACGCGCGCCGGTTTGACCTGCTCCAGTTTCAGCAACTGGCCGACGGCATGTTCGACAAAGGCCACGAACGGCGCATTGGGTTCGATGACGCTGACCCCCGTCACTGAGCGCACCTTGCCGGCGATCACCAGCGCTGCGTGGCGATAGCCGAACAACCCCTGGCTGTCGTTGACCAGGCTGTAGGCCAGTTGATCTATCGCAGGTGCGGCGCGGGTCAATCGTTCAAGGTCGAGAAACTGCGCGAAAACCCGTTCAACCGCGCCGGATGCGGGGGCGTTCACTTGAACTCCGCAAAATGTGCAGTACCGCTCATGCCTCCCAGCAGGCCCTCCGCTTTGGGCAGGCTGGCGATCAGCAGCAATGTCTGGCTGCCTTCATCGATACGCGCACCGAGGCGCTTGACGGTGGCGGTCAGTGGCTGACCGGTCTCGTCGGGCACGAAGCTGAAGGTTTGTCCGGGCTTGAGTCTGCTCATCCAGCGCGAGGGCACCAGCAGGTGAATTTCCAGCGTGCGGTTGTCGACGATTTCGAGCATCGGCGTACCGGCTGCGACACTCTCGTAACGCTTCACCTTGCGCTCGACGACTTGCCCGTCGTAGGGCGCAACCACGCTGCAGCGCTTGATCTGCACCTGATAGACGCCAGACTGCGCCTGGGTTTCGGAAAGCTTTGCTTCGGCACGTGCCACCTCGAAGCGGCCCACTGAGTTGAGCGCGGCCAGTTGCCGGTTGTGCGCCAGTTCCTCGCTGGCACCACGGCTGGCTGCCTGTGCGGCATTGAGCTGAGCCTGATAGGCCGAACAGTCGAAGCGGGCGAGGGTATCGCCCTTGTTGAACGACTCGCCTTCCTGGAAAGGCAGGTCAGTAATACGGCCGGACAGCTCGCTGGCGAGGACCGCCTGATTGGTTGCTCGCAATACGCCCCGGGCCTCGCTGGACGAGGCGGGTGTACTGGCTGCTGCGTTGTCCTCGATCAGCCCGGCATCGGTCGGCGTTTGCGCCTGAGCCAGTCCCGCCACACTTAGCATCCCTAAAAGTACAGCTGGCAAACACCGCATGCAGCGAACTCCTTCAAAAAAGACATGATCGGCAGCTCCTGTGCCGATCATGCCGTATTACCCGACGCGGCTTGCCGGTGATCGAAGAAAGACTTCGAGCTCTCCAAGCGGTAGCGGCTTGCTGATCAGGTAACCCTGGATTTGATCGCAATGGTTTTCACGCAGAAACGCCAGTTGCTCGGGTGTTTCCACACCTTCGGCGATAACCTTCAGGTCGAGGCTGTGAGCCAGTTCAATGATGGCTCTGGCAATGGCCGCGTCCTGTGGGTTGCTGGTCACTTCGCGAATGAATGCGATATCGATTTTAAGCTTGTCGATAGGGAATCGGCGCAAGTAAGCCAGACTTGAATAGCCGGTGCCGAAATCGTCGATGGAAATACTCACGCCATTGGCGCGTAGCGCACCCAGGGTAGCGATGGTGTGAGAGGTGTTTTCCATCAACGAGCTTTCCGTCAGTTCGACCTCCAGCCACTGCGGCGCAACCTTGTGTTTCTCAAGTGCCTGACGAATGTCGGCCACCAGACTGCTGCTGGAAATCTGCTGCCCGGAGATGTTGACTGCCACCTGAAACGAGCCCAGCCCGGAACGTTGCCAGCGCGCAATCTGCGCGCAAACGCTGTCGACGACCCAGTTGCCGACTTCACCGATCAACCCCAGGCTTTCCAGCACCGGAACGAATACGGCAGGCGAAATGCCTGCCTGGCCAGGGCGCGGCCAGCGCAGCAAGGCTTCAAGCCCGCATACCTGGTTGTCAGCCAGGTTCAGTTTGGGCTGGTAGACAATCTCGAACGCCTGTTTTTGCACGGCCTCACGTAATGCCGCTTCAAGGTCCAGACGCGCCGAGACGTCAGCGTTCATCTGCGGCGTATAGAACCGGTAGTTGTCCGGGCCGATTTTTCGGGCGCTGTTCATGGCGGTGTAGGCGTGTCTGATCAGCTCGTGTGAGTCTTCGCCGTCCTCCGGGTACAGCGCAATACCGATGCTGGCAGTCATGACCAGGCTCTGGCCTTCTATGTGGAAGGGCGCTCGCAATGCGTTGCGGATGCGCTCGAGCGTTTGCCGGGTATCCGCCTGGCCGGGACGAAGCATCAGAATCAGGGCGAACTGATCGCCGTCCACGCGGCCAAGGGTGTCGCTGGCATTCAGGCAGTTCGACAGTCGGCGGCTGACCTCCAGCAGCACCTCATCGCCCAGCACATGCCCCCAGGTTTCGTTGATATTCTTGAAACCGTCGATATTGACCGTCAGGGCCGCCAGCTTCCAGCGACTGATGGCCGCCTGGGTCACGCCCATTTGCAGGCTGGTAAAAAACAGGTCCCGATTGGGCAGGCCGGTCAGTGCGTCGTAGTGGGCCATGGTCAGCAGGCGCTGATCGCTTTCCTTGCGCCGGGTGATGTCGCGGACGATGCCGACGATGACCCAGTCCTCGCCGGTACGATAGGCCTGGCGATGGATCTCTACCTCGACATCGCGTCCGCTCTTGTCGCGAATCTGGGTTTCCAGTGGTTCGCTGGGGCCTTTGCCGGCGATGATCTGGTCATACACGACTTCCAGATTTTCCATTGACGTCTCGCCCAGCTCGGCCGGGGTCTTGTGCGCCAGTTCTTCAGCGGTGTAGCCCAGCAGCTGACATGCCCTGCGGTTGAATTCGATCAGGCTCATGGTGTTGCGGTTGATCAGGAAAATGGCATCTTCAGAAGCGTCCATCACCGTACGAAAGCGTTCAAGGTCGATGGTGCGCTGCTGCAATTGGTCTTCGAGGATCAGGCTGTGGCTTTTCAGGTAGTCGCCAAAGGACTTGAGGCGCAGCAGATTACGCACACGTAACCATAGCTCGGCGCTGTCCACCGGTTTGTTGAGGTATTCCTCGGCACCGGCTTCCAGCCCTGACAAACGCGCACTTTGTTCGTCGAGTGCCGAGAGCATGATGATCGGTATATTGGCGGTGCTCTTGCTGGCCTTGAGCTGACTGGCGACTTCGTAACCGTCCATGCCCGGCATCATGATGTCCAGCAGGATCAGGTCAGGCGCTTGTAGTTCGACCATGGCCAGCCCCAGCTCGCCCGACTCCGCAGTCAGCGTCCGATAACCCTGATTCTGCAGCAGAACCTCCAGCAGGTCCCGGACATGGACATCGTCATCGATAATCAGGATGGTTGCGGCGCTCTGGGTCATATCGAATGCTCAGGTAATTGGCTGTTGAGGCAGTTTTTTTTCCAGCAGGGTGTCGATAACCCGGTACAGCTCCTTGTAGCGCAACGGCTTGATGACATAAGCGTTGCAGCCCGCCAGACGGATCTTTTCCTTGTCTTCCTTCATGGCCATTGCGGTCAAGGCGACCACCGGGATCGCGGCTGTGCCGGCGTCTTTCTTCAATAGCGACGTGGCGGTAAGGCCGTCCATTTCCGGCAGATGGATGTCCATCAGGATCAGGTCGGGCTGGCGCTCGCGAGCCAGTTTCAGGCCGCTTTCGGCATCGACTGCCGACAGTACGCTGTGACCGGCGCTGGTCAGTAACAGCTCCGCCAGGCGCATATTCGCCGCATTGTCTTCAATGATCAGGATCTGGGCCATCGTGCCTCCTCGAATTCAGGCGGGCGGATCGGCAGCCAGACCACAAAGCGTGCACCGAGGTCCTTGACGCTTGCGACCGCAACGCAGCCGCCATGCAGTTCGGTCAGCTGCTTGACCATCGCCAGACCCAGCCCGGTGCCCTCGAATTTACGTGCCAGACCACTGTCGATCTGACTGAAGGCTTTGAACAGCTTGTTCATATCGCTTTGGGCGATACCGATTCCTGTGTCGCTGACGCTCAGTTCCAGAAACTGTTCGTAGTCACTGGACGGCAATGGAAAGGTGTGTGCTGGCCAGTCACCCTCGATGACGCCTGCCTGAGCAAATGACACTTGGCGCACCGCCAGGGTCACCCAGCCGCCGGGTTCGCTGAATTTCACTGCGTTGGCCAGCAAGTTGTAGACAATCTGCTTGGTCTTGCGCCGATCCAGCTCAAGCAGGCCGAAGTCGGCATCTGTTTCCAGTTTCAACTGAATGCGTTGCAGGGCGGCTTGCTCGCGAACGATCAACAGACTGTTGCTCAGCAATTCGTCCAGATCGACCGGTTCAAGCTCCAGGGTCATCATTCCGGCTTCGACCTTGGACAGGTCGAGAATGTCATTAATCAGCGAGAGCAGATGCTGGCCGCTGTTGAAGATATCGCCGATGTACCGTCGCTGGGCATCGGTCATGTCGCCGACCATACCGTCCTTGAGCGCCTCGGAAAAACCGATGACGGCGTTCAGCGGTGTGCGCAACTCGTGGGACATGGTGGCAAGGAACTCGGACTTCATATGGCTGGCGTGTTCCAGCTCGACGTTTTTTTCTTCCAGCGTGCGTTCGAAGCGCTTGCGCTCGGTCACGTCCCGGGCGGCAGCGAAGACACCCTTGAGCTTGCGATCCCGGTCATGAAAAGTCGCAGCGTTGTAGGACACCACGGTTTCGGTGCCGTCGTAGGCACGCACGGTGAGTTCGTAGTCGCTGACCTTATGTTCGCTGAGCACGCGTTTGATCGCGGCATCGGCACTCGCCGGGTCTGTGAAGAAGTTTTTGCAGGGCGCGCCGATCAACTCATCACGGGTACGCCCGGTCAGCGCCATCATCTGCTTGTTGACGTCGGAAATGATGCCTTGCGGGTCGGTCATCATCAGCGCGTCGATGTTCGATTCGATCAGCGAGCGGGTGTAGAACTGCTGGTCACGCAACCGCTGATCCAGTAGAGCCTGGGCTTCCTCTTCCTGCTTGCGCGCGGTGTTGTCGGTGCCGATCAGCAGATAACCAATGATGGTTTCGGCGCTGTCTCGCAGTGAAGTGACCGACACCATGGCCGACAGGCGGCTGCCGTCCTTGCGGATGTAGGTCAATTCGTAGATGTCTTCGATGCCACGCGAAGCCTTGAATACCAGTGCCTCAAAGCCCGGCGTGATGGGCGTGTTCAGTTCATGGCTGAGCGCTGCCGCGCGGATGATCAGCTCGGCGGGGTCGGAGATATCTGCCGGCGTGATTTTGTCGACCACATCTTCAGAGTGGTAACCGAGCATGCGTTCGGCACCCACGTTGAATATCTGGATGACGCCGTGTTCGTCGGTCGCGATGCTGGAGAAGTAGGCGCTGTTGAAAATCGCGTCCTGCAGCGCGCCGGTTTTGAGCAGGATTTTCTGACGGCGAGATTCGACGATTTTTTCAGCACGAGACTGAGGATCGGCAAGCGGGCGGTCTGCTGGCGGGGTTGACATATCACTTCCCGGTACTACCTGACCTTTCTGCCATTACGGCCGTAATCACACTTACGGACATCCACTCAAATGGATGATAAGAGGTTTGTGGACCATACCAGATCAGTATCGGCAGCTTGGTTATTAAATGAATCTTTTCGGAATATATTTTCGATAAATGGCGTCAATAGATTAGCGCTTGCCCGATATTCCATATTTTCGCAGCCGATGAGCGATGGCGGTGTGCGAAGTATGCAGGCGCGCGGCCAACTGACGGGTAGATGGGTAGTCTGCGTAGAGTTTTTCCAGCAGATTTCTCTCAAATGCCTCGACGGCATGCTCGAGGCTGTCCACGGGACTGTCGTGCGGATGCGCAACTGCGGTGCCTGCGATATCCA
This sequence comes from Pseudomonas syringae group sp. J248-6, assembly GCF_032586995.1. NCBI lineage: Bacteria > Pseudomonadati > Pseudomonadota > Gammaproteobacteria > Pseudomonadales > Pseudomonadaceae > Pseudomonas > Pseudomonas syringae group sp. J248-6. The sequence continues at coordinate 146,736 of NZ_JAWHOP010000007.1, forward strand.
GATCGCCTATATCCACTTGAGTGTGTTCGCAGATGGCGGCAGCACGGAAAATCACGTTCTGCAATTGACGAACATTGCCCGGCCAGCGATTGCCCAGCAGAGCAGGGTAGGTGCTGTGCGCAAGCCTGCACACCGGACGCTGAATCTGCGCGCAGGCCTGTTCCATGAAGTAGCGGGCCAGCAACAGAATGTCCTGCCCGCGTTCGCGCAGCGGCGGTACCTCGAGATTGAGGACGTTGAGGCGGTAGAAAAGGTCTTCACGGAAGGTACCTTCGCTGACCATTTTTTCCAGATCGCGGTGGGTAGCGCTAAGGATACGCACATTGACCCTGACCTCCCGGTCTCCACCGACACGCCGGAAGCTGCCATCGTTGAGAAAACGCAGCAGTTTGGCTTGCAGATAAGGAGACATTTCGCCGATTTCATCGAGAAACACGGTGCCCTGATTGGCCAACTCCATCAGCCCTGGCTTGCCGCCGCGCTGGGCGCCGGTAAAGGCGCCCGGGGCATAACCGAACAGTTCGCTTTCAGCCAGGTTTTCCGGCAGCGCCGCGCAGTTCAGTGCCAGGAATGGCTCGCCGTGACGCGCGCTGCTGGCGTGGCAAGCCCGCGCTACCAGCTCTTTGCCGGTGCCGGTCTCACCCTGAATCAGCAACGGTGCGTCCAGCGCCGCCACACGTTGCGCGCGCGCCTTGAGGGTGCGGATTGCGGCTGACTCGCCGAGCAGCGCATCGAAACCTTCGGCGTGATCGTGATGCAGCGCCGACAGGCGCTCACCGATACGGCTGGGCAGGTACAGGGTAATCAGCGCACCCGCCTCGGTGATCGGGGTGGCATCCAGCAACAGCGCTTCACCGTTGAGGGTGATTTCGCGCAATGGCAGTCGAAAGCTGTTTTCCAGCAGGGCCGCTTGCAGGCCGGGGTCGGCGAACAGTTCAGCAATCGGTTCGCCCGCAGGTTCGCGGCCGATCAGTGCGATCAACGCGGGATTGGCCAGCAGCACATGCCCGGCGCTGTCCAGTGCCAGTACCGGGTCGGTCATGGCGGCGAGCAGCGCGTCCAGTTGCAGATGGCGGCGCTGACCCGGCAGGATGTCGACCACAGTGATTGCTTCTACCCCACGAACCCGAAACAGCGCGTCCTTGAGTTCTTCGAGCATCTGGTGGCTGAGGGTCGGCGCGTCGATGTAGACATTGGGCGGCACCATCTCCACGGCATCCAGATTCAGGTTGCGCCCACCCAGGATCGCCAGCACTTCCTGGGTGATACCGACGCGGTCGATGAAGCTGACATGGATGCGCATGGGGCGTTGACGGTTCGCGAATGAGAAGGCGGCAAGTATGCCTTGTAGCGGCAGGTTTGGTGAAATCCGGCGGTGGGCATGGGCACGATAGTGTTCTGCCGCACACCTATCGCTCCGCACGCTCCAGCGTGGGAATGCCCTTCTTGACGCTCTGCGTCATGGATTTACGCTACGCCGCTTATTCAGGAGAGGACGCAGAGCGTCCGGAACGGCATACCCACGCGGAGCATGGGCACGATGGTGTTCTGCGGAGCGTCGTTCCTCACGCTACCGCACGCTGGTATTCTGCCGCACACCTATCGTTCCGCACGCTCCAGCGTGGGAATGCCCTTCTTG
>NZ_JAWHOP010000007.1:148474-231608 GCF_032586995.1 Pseudomonas syringae group sp. J248-6
CACGCTGTTTATTCAGGAGAGGACGCAGAGCGTCCGGAACGGCATACCCACGCGGAGCGTGGGTACGATGGTGTTCTCCGGGCCTCACTCCTCACGCTACTGCACGCTGGTGTTCTGCCGCACACCTATCGTTCCGCACGCTCCAGCGTGGGAATGCCCTTCTTGACGCTCTGCGTCATCGATTTACGCTATGCCGCTTATTCAGGAGAGGACGCAGAGCGTCCCGAACGGCATACCCACGCGGAGCATGGGCACGATGGTGTTCTCCGGGCCTCACTCCTCACGCTACCGCACGCTGGTATTCTGCCGCACACCTATCGTTCCGCACGCTCCAGCGTGGGAATGCCCTTCTTGACGCTCTGCGTCATGGATTTACGCCACGCTGTTTATTCAGGAGAGGACGCAGAGCGTCCGGAACGGCATACCCACGCGGAGCGTGGGTACGATGGTGTTCTGCGGAGCGTCGTTCCTCACGCTACTGCACGCTGGTGTTCTGCCGCACACCTATCGTTCCGCACGCTCCAGTGTGGGAATGCCCTTCTTGACGATCTGCGTCATGGATTTACGCTACGCCGCATATTCAGGAGAGGACGCAGAGCGTCCGGAACGGCATACCCACGCGGAGCATGGGTGCGATGATCTTCTCCGGGCCTCACGCTACCGCACGCTGGTGTTCTCCGGACCTCGTACTCCCGTTGCCACGAGGAACCTGGCGCTTACTCCAGATGCTCCGGCTTCACCGGGTCGCCTGACTTGGCGTGGAGTTTGTCGCGAATGTCCGCGAACATTCGGTCGTAGTCCTTGTGCTGGGCGATGGGCAGTGCGGCCGAGTTGGGCAAGCCGTGCCTTATCGCGATGCGACTGGCGTCATGGGCGAAGTTGAACGCCAGGTCACGGGGCAGCTGGAATTGCTCTTCGAACGGCTTGCCGTTGATTTCGCCCTGCATGGTGAAGTGCATGGACGTGCCTTGCTTGGGATCTTCCTCCACGTTGTAGCGCAAGTGGATGTCATAGCTGATATCCGACGGTTGAAGCGCCACGTGGGTGAGGTGCAGATGGCCTGGCTCGTACATGAAGTGACTCCATCAAGTGGTGAGTGTGTTCAGTCTGACACTCCTCGCGACCGGACGGTTCAGCCTCGTGCAGGGTGCCGCTCGCATCATGCCTGCGCTCAACGATCGATCTTGTCCGGTTCCGGCCTCGACCATATCCACAGATTACCCAGCGCCATACCGGTAAGAGCCAGATAAAGCCACCAGGCGTGGCCGATCAGGCTCAGCATCACCACGGCGCAGACCAGCATGCTGATGGTGGCGCTGATCTTGGCCTTGCGGGCGACCAGTCTGCCGTTGCGCCAGTTGTGCAGAATCGGGCCGAACACACGATGGTTTTCCAGCCAGGCATTCAGACGCGGCGAGCTGCGTGTCGCCGCCCAGGCCGCCAGCAGAATGAACTCGGTGGTCGGCAAGCCGGGAATGAAGATCGCGACAATGCCTATGCCGAGGGCGACGTAGGCGAGGATGCCGTATAAAAGGCGCGAGAGTCTTGAGCCGGGTGGTTTGTACGTCATGGTCTCTACAGGCAGGTTCGGGGAGCCCGGCCAGCTTAACAGCACCGGGCGCTTTTTCATGCCTGTGCCATGTCTGCAACCGGGGCATCGGCGTAGGCGTGTTGCAGCAGGACATTGAAACGCTCGAATGCGGCAATGGCGCCTCGATCAAGTGCTGCTTCCTGCTCGGCGGTCAGCGACAGCTCGTCAAGCGTCCTGACAAAGGTCTTCCAGCCTGCTGCGCGGCCACCGGCAGGCTCGCTCAGATGCCGGGCGCCAAAGCTGTGGCTTAGGTTCAAGGCTTCGGCACGTTTGATCAGGAATGCAGCACCCAGCTTGGAACCTTCGGAGACAAATAGCCAGCCGAGCGCTTCTGCGGTGCTCGGCGCTTGTACTGCGCCAGCCACCGGCAGGGGAAGGTCCATGTTCAGGTCGGCAAGATCCGCTCCGGCCTGTTCTGCGCGGCAGCGGGCCGGCAGGTCGTTGATGATCGCCCCTAGCGCGGGCTCGTTGTACAGGCTTTGCAATTCCGTCTGAAAAAGGTATTGAGCAACCACGAAGCGAGCGTAGCTGGCCAGGGTTTCAAACGGCGCATGTGCCTTGACCGCCTTGTCGAGCTTTTCGTGTGGCGCGTGGGTGATCTGGCTCAGGCGTTGCGAACGCAGAGTCGGTCGGTTCTGATCAAGGGTCATCGAGTTCTTCCTTGCTGAAAAAGGGGGCTTTTTGAATAGACGAATAGCTGCACCCGAAAGCGTAAAAAAAGCCTGCCGCCGATGTACTCGGCGACGGGTTTTACGCTACTTTCGGGTTCATATGTCCCACACCACGTTGACGCTGAAGTTGCGTCCCGGCTGGGTCAGGCGATCCAGATTAGCGGGCGCCGTCACACCAGCTTCGCCCACGCCGTCGTAGCCGCGCACATCATCCCAGCGCCAGTATTTCTTGTCGGTCAGGTTGTACAGACCCGCATTGACGGTCACATCGTTGCTGACCTTGTAGTAGCCGCTCAGGTCCAGAATGCCGTAGCCCGGGGTCTTGAATTGACTGGAGGTGCCGTCCGGCGTGTGGAAATTGCTGTCATCCACGCGATTCTTGCGCTTGACCAGCGTCCAGCTCAGCAGGCCGCCGTAGTCATTCTGGTCATAGCCCAGGCCGATCACACCGGTCAGCGGGTTGACGCTGTTGATTGGTTCGCCTGTATCGTTGTTGCGGCCCTGCACGTAGGCAACCGATGCCTGGCTGTAGAGACCGTTTGGCGCACCGATGCTGTCGAGATTGATGCGCCCTTTGAATTCCGCGCCCTTCATGGTTGCGTGCTTGATGTTGTTGGACTGGAACGTTAGTTCGCTGTAACCGGGGGTGATGGCGTCCTCGTTGATGAAGTCACGGTACTTGTTATAGAACACCGCGATGTCGAACGAGCCCGCTTCGAAGCGACCGCGTAAACCGGTTTCATAGCTTTTGCTGGTTTCCGGTTCCAGGTTCGGATTGGGCTCAACCACGTAGCCTGCCGTCGGGTTTTCGAAGCGTCCATAAAGTGACTTGGCCGACGGTGTGCGGAAACCTTCGGCATACTGGCCGTACCAGGTGTAGGCGTCGCTGAGTGCATAAGTCACACCGAACTTGGGCGACAAGCGATGCCATGTCCGCGTTTCGTCGTTGCCCTGACCGGGGTCGGCGAGGCTGACCGACCTGAGAAATTCTGGCGTGAACTTCGGGTCGAGTGTGGTGTGGTCATAACGCACGCCGGGCATGAAGGCCCAGTCGTTCCAACTGATCTGATCCTGGGCGAACAGCGCATAGCTGGTGATGGTCGGGTCCGGGAAATCGCTCGTCGCGGCCAGACGGTCGCTCGGGCTGTCTGCACCGACCACGCGGCAGGAGCCGAATACGCGTGCACAGGTCCCGCTGCCGCTGCGCAGCCCGGTGACTTTCTGCTGCTTTACCGTCGTACCGTAGGTCAGCACATGGTCCGTGCTGGCGATAGAGAATGCCTTGTCCAGTTGGGCATCGAATACCCACTGCTTTTCCTGATAGTGCGTGTCGCGATCACGAATGACATCTCGGGAAAACGGAAAGTACCGCTCCCGGGTGCTTTGATCAGTCTTTGCGGTCTGGTAATTCAGGCTCCATTTGAGGTTGTCGACCAGCAGGCTGTCGACGGCGAAGCTGTTTTCGACCCCGAAGCGCTCGCGGGTGATGGTGTCGTTACCCTCGCGCGATTGATACATGCCCAGCCCGCTGCCGTTGGTGAACGGCCCGCCGACTGCGCTTTTCAGGTTGCTGTCGCGGTCGTCCTTGTACTTTTCGTAAGCCAGAGCCAGACGCGAACCGTCGGTATAATTCCAGCCCAGCTTGGCCAGCACGTTGGTGCTGCGCGCATCCTCAGGGTTGGCTTCGGTGCGGCTCAGGCCTGTGCCACCTGTTTCGCCATAGGATTCGGTCTCATGACCATTGCGCTGGCTCACGTGCAGCAAGCCGTCAAACTCGCCCTGACGGCCTGCGACAGTGGCCGAGTTCAACCAGCTTTCGTCTGCCGAGCTGTAACCGGTCTTGAGGCGTGCGCCGACATCCTTGCCGGGCTTGATGATGTCATCCGGGTCCAGCGTGTAATAACTGACCACCCCACCGATTGCGCTGCTGCCGTACAGGGCCGAGGCCGGACCGCGGAGGATTTCCACGCGCTTGACGATCTCCGGGTCGACATAGTTGCGATGGGTCTGCGCATAAGGACCGGTGAAAAAGCTGTCGGGGACTTCCACGCCGTCGACCTGAGTCAGTATCCGGTTGCCGTCAATGCCGCGGATGTTATAGCCGGTTGTGCCTGCGCGCTGGCCTGCGCCGCCCACCGAAACCCCCGGCTCGTAGCGCACCAGATTACGGATGGTGTTGACGTTGCTGCGGTCCAGTTCTTCACGGGAATGCACGCTGACGGTGTTTGGTACTGTGGCGACATCCTGTGCCTGGCGCGTAGCACTGACGGTGATCTGATCGAGGGCCATAACGCCGGCGGTTGTGGTGCGCTTTTCCAGCACTACATTGTTGTTGCCCAGATTGCGATAGCTCAGCGAACTGCCAGCCAGCATGTTGTCCAGCGCCTGTGCGGCGCTCAGGTTGCCATGGGCACCTGGAGAAATGACGTTTTGAGCCAGATCCGATGGCATGCCTACCTGCCATCCGGTCACGCGGCTGAACTCGTTCAGGGCCGACACCAGCGATTGCTGACCAATCGAGAAGTTGTAGGTGCCTGCCGAACGTGCCGCCTGGGTGCTTTCACTGGCAGCACTGGCGTTGACCGTCTGTAGACTGGCGCCCAGCACTGCAAGTGTCAGCAGAGATAGCGTGAGCCGTACGCATGGTTGGGCGGCAGGCGTGAACGTGGATGACATCGGTAGCGCTCCCTGGGGTGTTGCTCGTTATAGTGTTTACAAACCGTTTCAAAATGAGAATCAGTTGCATTGGCTATAACTAGACGAACGGGCAGTCGCTATCGAGTAAAAAAACTTTGCTTCAGTTGAGAATCACCAGCGCAGGCATTTCGTGAAGGCTTGCCGAGGTGATCTGTGCCAGCGACCGCACCACGTCGAGCGGGTTGTCCAGGCGATAGTTGCCGGTCACTGCCACACGATCCAGTTGCGGGTTGGTGCTGATGATCCAGCCGGGATAGTAACGACGCAGCTCGGTCAGCACTTCGCTCAGCGGGCGGTTATCGAAGATCAGTCGACCTTGCACCCAGGCGAAATCCCTGAGCGGGTCAAGCTTTTCACGATGCCCGAAGCCAGCAGGCCCCACGCGAACGCTTTCTCCGGCCCCCAGGCTGACGCTGGAGTCGCCGCGTGTGGCACGCACGTCGACAGCGCCGCGCTGCACTTTTACCTGGGCAACGCCGTTCAGATAACGCACGGAAAATTCGGTGCTGTTGGCACTCATGCGCACCGGTCCGGCTTCGATTTCCAGTGGCACGCCCGCTCTGGAACTGACATCGAAGAATGCTTCGCCTTGCAGCAGGCAAGCAGAGCGCCGCTGTTCACCTATCTGACTGGAGAACGCCGAGTCGGTGTTGAGCAGCACTTTCGAGCCGTCTGCCAGTTCCAGGCGCTGGCGCTCACCCACTATGGTCAGGTGATCGGCCTGCAGGCGCAGCGGCAGATTGCTGAAACTGAACAGCCCCAACAGCAACACCGCTGCAGTGGCGAGAGGTTTCCATTGCGCGCGGACACGTTGCCACGCCGATGGCTTGCGGGGTTGCGCGATGCTTTCGGCGGCGTGCTGAACCGGCTGTGAATTCCAGAGTGTCCGGGCCTTATCGAAGGCGCGTGCGTGTTCCGGATCGGCGTTCAGCCATTCCTGGAAACGGGCAAGCCGGGTGGCGTCTGCGCCCTCCAGTTCGACCAGCCAGGTCAGGGCCTGATCCATTGCAGCATTGCTCAACACGTCCTGCGCAATCGCGTGCGGGCGTTCGGTTCTCGGGGCCACGGTGTTCCTCGGCAATCCTGAAACTGTATCGATTAGAGTCTGGCAGCGTGCGGCAGGGTTCAGGGCGGGTCAAGTCTTGAAAGGACGCCTACGCAGATGGCCATGATCAGCTTCAGTTCTTTCTGGACGGTACTGGCCGAGACCTGCAGTTGCTCGGCGATTTCCAGATAACTGCGGCCATCGAGGCGGCTGAGGGTAAAGATTTTCTGCTGGCGCGGGCTCAACGTACTCAGGCTGGCACTCAGGTTTTCAAGCAGGCGCTTGGCATGCGCTGCGTCTTCAGGCGAGCCCATCTGGGCTACGACGCTTTCGAGCCGGGCAGGTGAGACGTCTTCGAGCATGGTCCGGCCATGAATACGCCGCGCACGCAAATGATCCAGCGCCAGGTTGCGGGCGGTCTGAAAGACGAAGGGTTCAAGGTGGTCGACGGGGTGTTCGGTCAATGCACGGCTGACGCGCAGCCAGGTTTCCTGAAGCAGGTCTTCGGCAGCGTTCTGGTTGCCGACCATGCGTTGCAGGGTGCGTAGCAGAACCGGGCGCTGGGCCAGAAAGACATCGTTGAAGCGTGACTGCGACACAGAGAGGCCCGACCAGAGATGTGAGCAAATGATAATGCTTCTCATCTTTTGGTCGGGTCAAGCCTGCATCTGTAAATAATTATCTTACGGTGTTGCTCACTACGACGCTGAATTTACTCGGCGTTGTGCAGTGCCAGGCAGTTGTCGAGCATGCGGTTGGAGAACGCCCATTCGTTGTCGTACCACGACAGTACCTTGAGCAACTTGCCACTGACCTTGGTGTGATTGGCGTCGAAAATCGACGACAACGGGTTGTGATTGAAGTCGTGGGAAACCAGTGGCAGGGCGTTGTAGCCCAGCACCTTGGAATGCTGGCTGGCTTCTTTCATCAGCGCGTTGACTTCTTCGGCGGTGGTTTCACGCTTAAGGGTCACGGTCAGGTCGACCAGCGAAACGTTGATGACCGGTACGCGTACCGCCATGCCGGTGAGTTTGCCTGCCAGCTCCGGCAGTACCAGGCCCACTGCTTCGGCAGCGCCGGTCTTGCTCGGGATCATCGACTGCGTCGCCGAGCGGGCGCGGTACGGATCGGTGTGATAGACATCGATCAGGTTCTGGTCGTTGGTGTAGGCATGGATGGTGGTCATCAGGCCATTTTCGATCCCCAGTTCACGGTGCAGTACCTGGGCGACCGGGGCCAGGCAATTGGTGGTGCAGGATGCACTGGAGATGATCTGGTGCGACTGACGCAGCGTGTCGTGGTTGACACCATAGACGATGGTGGCATCGGCACCGCTGGCAGGGGCGGAGATAATGACCTTGCGGGCACCGGCAGTGAGGTGCGCGGCGGCCTTGTCACGGCTGGTGAACAGGCCGGTGCACTCGAACACTACATCGATGTCCTGCGACTTCCACGGCAGCTCGGCCGGATTGCGAATGGCACTGACCGAAATACGGTCACCATTGACGGTCAGGCTATCCTTGTCGCACTCGACCGTGCCGCTGAAAGGGCCGTGTACGGTGTCGAAGCGCAGCAGGTGTGCGTTCATTTCGCTGTCGCCAAGATCGTTGATGGCGACGACCTGCAGGTCCTGACGGTAGCCTTGGGTATACAGTGCGCGTAGGACGTTGCGGCCGATGCGGCCAAAACCGTTGATTGCGATACGAAGAGTCATACAGCCGTCCTTCTGAATTTGTTGTTGGAATTACAAGATTATTCTCATAGAAATAGAAAACAAGCCTTTTTAGTGGCAATATTTTGTTTTATCTACAACTACAAGCCTGAAAGGCCCTCCCGGTTGATCGAGATCAGGGTTCTGCTCCCCGCCCGTCACTGCTCGAAAACCGGAACCGTCTTTACGGGTGACCTTAGACGTTAGCCTGGAGTTCATCACATGCATCCCCGCGTCCTTGAAGTAACCGAGCGACTCATCGCCCGCAGTCGCGATACCCGTCAGCGCTACCTTCAATTGATTCGCGGCGCAGCGAGCGATGGCCCGATGCGCGGCAAGCTTCAATGTGCCAACTTTGCTCACGGCGTCGCTGCCTGCGGGCCGGAAGACAAGCAAAGCCTGCGTCTGATGAACGCCGCCAACGTGGCAATCGTCTCCTCCTACAACGAGATGCTCTCGGCGCATCAACCCTACGAACACTTTCCTGCCCAGATCAAACAGGCTTTACGTGACATTGGTTCGGTCGGTCAGTTTGCCGGCGGCGTGCCTGCCATGTGCGATGGCGTGACTCAGGGTGAGCCGGGTATGGAGCTGGCCATTGCCAGTCGCGAAGTGATTGCCATGTCCACGGCAGTTGCGTTGTCACACAATATGTTCGACGCCGCCATGATGCTGGGCATCTGCGACAAGATCGTCCCTGGTTTGATGATGGGCGCACTGCGTTTTGGTCATCTGCCGACCATCTTCGTGCCGGGCGGACCGATGGTTTCAGGTATCTCCAACAAGGAAAAAGCCGACGTACGGCAGCGTTACGCGGAAGGCAAGGCCAGCCGTGAAGAGTTGCTCGACTCGGAAATGAAGTCCTATCACGGTCCGGGAACCTGCACCTTCTACGGCACTGCCAACACCAACCAGCTGCTGATGGAAGTCATGGGCATGCACCTTCCCGGTGCCTCGTTCGTCAATCCCTACACGCCACTGCGCGATGCACTGACCGCCGAAGCGGCTCACCAGGTGACGCGTCTGACCAAGCAGAGCGGCAGCTTCATGCCGATCGGCGAAATCGTCGACGAGCGCTCGCTGGTCAACTCCATCGTTGCCCTGCACGCGACAGGTGGCTCGACCAACCACACGCTGCACATGCCGGCGATTGCCCAGGCCGCGGGCATTCAACTGACCTGGCAGGACATGGCCGACCTGTCGGAAGTGGTGCCAACCCTGAGTCACGTCTACCCCAACGGCAAAGCCGATATCAACCACTTCCAGGCGGCGGGCGGCATGTCGTTCCTGATCCGTGAGTTGCTGGCTGCCGGTTTGTTGCACGAAAACGTCAATACCGTGGCCGGTTACGGCTTGAGCCGCTACACCAAAGAGCCATTCCTGGAGGATGGCAAGCTGGTCTGGCGCGAAGGACCGCTTGAAAGCCTTGATGAAAACATTTTGCGTCCGGTCGCCCGTCCGTTTTCGCCGGAAGGTGGTCTGCGGGTCATGGAAGGCAATCTGGGCCGCGGGGTGATGAAAGTCTCTGCCGTGGCCCCGGAGCATCAGATCGTCGAGGCACCAGCCAAGGTCTTTCAGGATCAGAAGGAGCTGGCCGATGCGTTCAAGGCCGGTGAACTGGAGTGCGATTTCGTCGCCGTGATGCGCTTCCAGGGGCCGCGCTGCAACGGCATGCCCGAGTTGCACAAGATGACGCCGTTTCTGGGGGTTCTGCAGGACCGTGGTTTCAAGGTTGCGCTGGTCACCGACGGACGCATGTCGGGCGCCTCGGGCAAAATCCCTGCGGCCATTCATGTCTGCCCGGAAGCGTTTGATGGTGGCCCGTTGGCACTGGTGCGCGATGGTGATGTGATCCGTGTGGATGGCGTAAAAGGCACGTTACAAGTTCTGGTCGAAGCGTCAGAATTGGCCGCCAGAGAACCGGCCATCAACCAGATCGACAACAGTGTCGGCTGTGGTCGCGAGCTCTTTGGATTCATGCGCATGGCTTTCAGCTCCGCAGAGCAGGGTGCCAGCGCCTTTACTTCTAGTCTGGAGACGCTCAAGTGAAGTTGGCCCTGGTCGGTGATATAGGCGGTACCAATGCACGTTTTGCCATTTGGGAAGACGACACGCTGCATTCTGTCCGGGTATTCCCGACCATTGACTACGCCGGCCCGGAAAAGGCCATCGAAGTCTATCTGCAGGACCTTGAATTGCAGCGCGGTGATATCAGCCACGTATGCCTGGCCGTTGCCGGACCGGTGGATGGCGATTTTTTCCAGTTCACCAATAGTCACTGGCGGTTGAGCCGTGAGGCATTTTGCGCTGACCTGAAAGTCGATCACCTGCTGCTGATCAACGACTTCACCGCCATGGCGCTGGGCATGACCCGGCTCAAGGAAGATGAATACCTGACGGTTTGCCCTGGCGCTGGCAAGCCTGATCGGCCGCGTGTGGTGGTCGGGCCGGGTACCGGGCTGGGCATCGGTACGCTGATCAAGCTTGACGGCAGTCGCTGGCTGGCGCTGCCGGGCGAGGGCGGGCATGCTGACCTGCCAATCGGCACGGCACGCGAGGCCCTGTTATGGACACGCCTGATGGCTGAGCATGAGCATGTCAGCGCTGAAGTGGTACTCAGTGGCGCGGGCTTGCTGTTGCTCTATCAGGTCAGTTGCGCCCTGGACGATATCGAGCCAGTGCTCAAGTCGCCTGCGGCTGTCACCTCGGCAGCGCTGGCGGGCGACCCGGTAGCCGCAGCCGTGCTGGAGCAGTTCTGTGTGTTTCTAGGCAGGGTGGTGGGCAACAATGTGCTGACCCTGGGCAGCCTGGGCGGCGTGTACATTGTCGGCGGCGTGGTGCCGCGTTTCACTGAGTTCTTCATCAACAGCGGTTTCAAGCGCGCCATGGCCGAGAAGGGCGTGATGAGCGACTATTTCAAGAACCTGCCGGTCTGGCTGGTGACCGCCGAGTACCCTGGTCTGATGGGCTCAGGTGTCGCTCTGCAACAGGCCTTCGGTTCGCAGATCTGAGTAGCATCCCATAACAACAAAGATTCACCGTCAAACAAGGACGCCTCAACTTGAGTTCAGTCAGTAAATCGATCCTGCTGGTGGATGACGATCAGGAGATTCGCGAGTTGCTGGACACCTACCTGAGTCGTGCCGGTTTTCAGGTGCGTACGGTGGGTGATGGCGCTGATTTTCGCCGCGCCTTCAACGAAGAACCCAGTGATTTGCTGATCCTTGATGTGATGCTGCCCGATGAAGACGGTTTCAGTCTGTGCAAATGGATCCGCCAGCATCCGCGCCAGCCGCATGTGCCGATCATCATGTTGACTGCCAGTTCGGACGAAGCCGACCGGGTCATCGGCCTGGAATTGGGTGCTGATGATTATCTGGGCAAGCCGTTCAGCCCGCGTGAGCTGCAAGCGCGTATCAAGGCACTGTTGAGGCGCGCCCAGTTCGGTCAGGAGCGTCCTGGTGGCGATGTCATTCTGTTCGACGAATGGCGGCTGGACATGGTCAGTCACAGGTTGTTTCACAATGACGGTGAAGAAGTGATTCTGTCCGGTGCCGACTTCGCGCTGCTCAAGCTGTTTCTCGACAACCCCCAACAGATTCTCGACCGCGACACTATCGGTAACGCCACACGCGGGCGTGAGCTGATGCCGCTGGAGCGGATCGTCGACATGGCGGTCAGTCGCCTGCGCCAGCGTCTGCGCGATACCGGCAAGTCGCCGCGTCTGATCCGCACCATTCGCGGCAGTGGTTATCTGCTGGCCGCGAACGTCAACTCGCAAGCGGGCAACGGCTATTAACCCGCCGGTGGCAGGAGCGAAAAGAACCGGCCTGCCACTGCCGCGCTCATTGCTGGGGCGCATGCTGCTGTTGACGTTACTGGCGGTTCTGCTGGCTCAGACACTGTCCAGTGTGATCTGGCTGTCACAGTTGCGCGCCACACAGACCGAAGGGCTGGTGACCAGCGCGCGCAGCCTCGCTTACTCGATGGCGGCCAGTGTCAGTTACTTTCGCTCATTGCCGCTGGCCTACCGGCCCATGGTGCTGGATCAACTGCGCAGTATGGGCGGGACCCGTTTCGTCGTCTCGCTCAACGATCACCCGCTGGATATGCAGATCATGCAGCCCACGCCTCGCAAACAGGCGGTGCTGGACGTGGTGGGCGAGGTATTGCGCCAGCGTCTGGGCAATGGGCCGGACATCACCGTATGGTTTGCGCGGCCCGATGAGCTGCGTATTTTCAACAGCGGCCTGAAGCTCGATGAACTGCCGCGTTCCTGGGCGCATTACGCGCTGACACTTGAACCGGTGAACCCGCCGGTGCTGGTCACGCAAATCGAAATGGCGCCCGGTGAATGGTTTTACATTGCCTCTCTGCTGCCTGAGCCCTACACCTCGCTGGAGGAGCAGGAGCTGCCCCTTCAGCAGGTTTCATTCATCGTCCTGACCAGCATGTTTTTGCTGTTGTTCATCGGTTTGCTGGTGCATTGGCAGAGCCGGCCGCTCAAACGCCTGGCGCGGGCCGCACGGGACATGTCACTGGGCGCGGACGTCGAGCCGGTGGTCGAGGGCGGCGGCAGCGAGGTGATCGAGGTCAGCCGTGCGTTCAACGCCATGCGCACCCGTATCAGCCGCTACCTGACCGAACGCGGTCAGTTGTTCAGTGCCATCTCGCATGATCTGCGCACGCCCATCACCCGGCTGCGGTTGCGTGTCGAGCTGCTGGAAGATGAGCACATGCAGCGTAAATTCAGCCGCGATCTGGACGAACTGGAGTTGCTGGTCAAAGGCGCGCTGCAGTGCGTCAAAGACACCGATATTCATGAAAACATCGAGCCGGTGGACCTCAATGCACTGCTTGATTGCCTGGTCGAGCCCTGGCTGAATGTTGAAGGCGACGGACGTGTCACCCAGCAAGGCGAGGCTCAGGCTGCCTATCCCGGCAAGCCGTTGGCGCTGCGGCGCTGCATGGGCAACCTGATCGACAATGCCCTTAAATATGGCCATCGCGCTCATCTGAAAGTCGAGGATAACGCCACGGCTTTCGTCCTGCATGTGGATGACGAAGGGCCTGGTGTGCCCGAACAACGTCTCGAACACGTTTTCGAACCGCATTTCCGTCTGGCAGGCAATCAGCAGCAGGGCTACGGTCTGGGCCTGGGTATCGCGCGCAACATTGCCCACAGTCACGGTGGCGAAGTCAGCCTGCAGAACCTGCGTGAGGGGGGGTTGCGGGTAACGTTGTACCTGCCGAGAACTGCGGAATGACGCGCTGCACAGTGGCTTTTAGCTAGCGATTGCACCGGGATTTCAATTGTCACCATCCTGTGACAATTGCGCGTCCCTTCGTTACTGTCGGCGCTTCAGGCTTGGTTAGACTCCCACGAAGCGCAAGCATCAGACTTGCTCATGCATAACAACAAGAAAGGTCAATTCGATGAATTCCATGTCACGTCTCGCTGTTGTCATCTCTCTCGCTTCGTTGTTCCCTCTGAGCGCTACTGCCGCTGAATCCAAAGGCACTGTAGAAGTTGTGCACTGGTGGACGTCGGGTGGCGAAAAGGCTGCGGTCGATGTTCTGAAGGCGCAGGTCGAAAAAGACGGCTTTGTCTGGAAGGACGGCGCCATCGCCGGCGGCGGCGGCTCCACCGCCATGACCGTGCTCAAGAGTCGTGCGGTTGCCGGTAACCCGCCAGGTGTTGCCCAGATCAAAGGTCCTGACATTCAGGAATGGGCCTCTACCGGTCTGCTTGATACGGACGCGTTGAAAGACGTCGCCAAGGCCGAGAAGTGGGACTCGCTGCTGGACAAGAAGGTCTCCGACACCGTGAAGTACGACGGTGATTACGTAGCGGTGCCGGTGAATATTCACCGCGTCAACTGGCTGTGGATCAACCCTGAAGTCTTCAAGAAAGCCGGTATCGACAAGGCACCCACCACGCTCGAAGAGTTTTACGCTGCGGGCGACAAGCTGAAAAAAGCCGGTTTCATTCCGCTCGCCCACGGTGGTCAGCCGTGGCAGGACAGCACCGTCTTTGAAGCCGTTGTGCTTTCGGTCATGGGCGCTGATGGCTACAAGAAGGCCCTGGTTGATCTGGACAAGGACGCGTTGACCGGTGAAGGCATGGTCAAGTCCCTCACCGAGCTCAAGAAAGTCGCGACCTACATGGATGCCGATGGCAAGGGCCAGGACTGGAACCTGGAAGCTGCCAAGGTCATCAACGGCAAGGCCGGCATGCAGATCATGGGTGACTGGGCCAAGAGTGAATGGACCGCAGCCAAGAAGGTCGCCGGCAAGGATTACCAGTGCGTAGCCTTCCCTGGCACCGACAAGGCGTTCACCTACAACATCGACTCGCTGGCGGTGTTCAAGCAGAAAGACAAGGGCACCACTGCCGCACAGCAGGATCTGGCCAAGGTCGCGATGGGCGAGGACTTCCAGAAAGTCTTCAGCATCAACAAGGGTTCGATCCCGGTTCGTGAAGACATGCTGTCCGACATGAGCAAATACGGTTTCGACTCGTGTGCGCAAACCGCTGCCAAGGATTTCCTGGCCGATTCGAAGACCGGTGGCCTGCAACCAAGCATGGCGCACAACATGGCCACTACGCTGGCGGTGCAGGGTGCTTTCTTTGATGTGGTCACCAACTACATCAACGACCCGGCAGCTGATCCTGCAGCGACAGCCAAGAAGCTGGCCACTGCGGTCAAATCGGCCCAGTAACTCTCTCTGAACCGCCTGTACCCGCAGTTCGTGGTGCTGAAATCCTCTGTTGATTTCACCCGCGGCTGCGGCCTGGATTCGATACACCGGATGGGATACTCCCGATGAGCTCTGTCGCTGCGATCAGCAAAGCCTCGCCAATGGATGCGCTGCAACGCTGGCTACCAAAACTGGTGCTGGCACCCAGCATGTTCATCGTGCTGGTGGGTTTCTATGGCTACATCCTCTGGACATTCGCGCTTTCGTTTACCAACTCGACGTTTCTGCCGTCCTACAAATGGGTCGGTCTGGCGCAATACGCACGCCTGATGGATAACGATCGCTGGTGGGTGGCGAGCAAGAACCTTGCGGTGTTTGGCGGGATGTTCATTGCCATCAGCCTGGTGATCGGTGTTCTGCTGGCCGTCCTGCTGGACCAGCGGATCCGTCGTGAGGGCATGATCCGCACCATTTATCTGTACCCGATGGCACTGTCGATGATCGTCACCGGCACGGCGTGGAAATGGCTGCTCAACCCTGGCCTGGGCCTGGACAAGATGCTGCGCGACTGGGGCTGGGAAGGTTTCCGTCTCGACTGGCTGATCGACCCGGACCGCGTGGTTTACTGTCTGGTGATTGCTGCGGTGTGGCAGTCTTCCGGCTTTGTCATGGCGTTGTTTCTGGCGGGCCTGCGTGGCGTCGATCAATCGATCATTCGCGCTGCGCAGATGGATGGCGCGAGTTTGCCGATGATCTACTGGCGCGTTGTGTTGCCAAGCCTGCGCCCGGTGTTCTTCAGTGCCGTGATGATCCTTGCGCACATTGCCATCAAGAGCTTCGATCTGGTGGCAGCGATGACCGCCGGTGGCCCCGGTTACTCATCTGATCTGCCTGCAATGTTCATGTACTCCTTCACCTTTAGCCGCGGCCAGATGGGCATGGGATCGGCCAGTGCGATTCTGATGCTCGGCGCGATCCTGGCGATTCTGGTGCCGTACCTGTATTCCGAGCTGAGGACCAAACGCCATGACTAGTCATGTTGGCAAACCGGGCATCAGCTTCAGTCGTATTCTGATTTACGCCGTGCTGATACTGGCCTGTCTGATTTATCTGGTGCCGCTGGTGGTGATGCTGTTCACCAGCTTCAAGACCCCCGAAGACATCGGCACCGGCAACCTGCTGAGCTGGCCAAGTGTGGTCACCGCAATTGGCTGGATAAAGGCCTGGGACCTGGTCGATGGTTATTTCTGGAACTCGATAAAAATCACCGTTCCGGCAGTCATCATTTCCACCGCGATTGGCGCGCTCAATGGCTATGTGCTGTCGATGTGGCGCTTCAAGGGCTCGCAGCTGTTCTTCGGTCTGTTGCTGTTTGGTTGCTTCCTGCCGTTTCAGACCGTTCTGCTGCCGGCTTCCTTCACGCTGGGCAAAATGGGCCTGGCCAGTACGACCACCGGGCTGGTGTTTGTGCATGTGGTCTACGGGCTGGCATTTACCACGCTATTCTTCCGCAACTACTACGTCAGCATTCCGGATGCTCTGGTCAAGGCTGCACGGCTGGACGGTGCAGGGTTCTTCACCATCTTCGGGCGCATCATTCTGCCGATGTCCACGCCCATCGTGATGGTCTGCCTTATCTGGCAGTTCACCCAGATATGGAACGATTTCCTGTTCGGAGTTGTGTTCTCCAGCGGTGAGTCTCAGCCGATCACTGTGGCCCTGAACAATCTGGTCAACACCAGCACAGGCGCCAAGGAATACAACGTTGACATGGCGGCGGCGATGATTGCCGGCCTGCCGACACTGCTGGTCTACGTACTGGCTGGCAAGTATTTCCTGCGTGGGCTCACGGCCGGCGCGGTCAAGGGGTAATCATGGCGACTCTCGAATTACGCAACGTCAACAAGACTTACGGCAGCAACCTGCCGGACACGCTCAAGAACATCGACCTGTCGATCAAGGATGGCGAGTTTCTGATTCTGGTCGGCCCGTCCGGCTGTGGCAAATCCACCTTGATGAACTGCATTGCCGGTCTGGAAAGCATCAGCGGCGGTGAGATTCTCATTGATGGCCAGGACGTCAGCAGCACCAGCCCCAAGGACCGCGACATCGCGATGGTCTTTCAGTCCTATGCCCTTTACCCGACCATGAGCGTGCGTGAAAACATCGCGTTCGGGTTGAAAATCCGCAAGATGCCGCAAGCCGACATCGACGCGGAAGTGGCTCGTGTAGCCAAGCTGTTGCAGATCGAGCACTTGCTCAATCGCAAGCCGGGCCAGATGTCCGGTGGCCAGCAGCAGCGTGTCGCGATGGGTCGTGCCCTGGCGCGTCGGCCGAAGATCTACCTGTTCGATGAGCCGCTGTCCAACCTCGACGCCAAGTTGCGCGTCGAGATGCGTACCGAAATGAAACTGATGCACCAGCGCCTTAAAACCACCACTGTCTATGTGACCCATGATCAGATCGAGGCCATGACGCTGGGCGACAAGGTCGCGGTCATGAAGGACGGTATCGTTCAGCAATTCGGTACGCCCAAGCAGATTTACACCGATCCGGCCAACCTGTTCGTCGCCAGTTTCATCGGTTCGCCGCCGATGAACTTCATCCCGCTGCGTCTGCAACGCAAGGATGGCCAATTGATTGCGCTGCTCGACAGTGGTCAGGCGCGTTGCGAGCTGCCGGTCGGGGGCGGCGATGCCGGCCTGGAAGATCGAGAAATCATTCTCGGTATCCGGCCAGAACAGATTATGCTTGCTGGCGCTGAATCGAATGGCATGCCGACCATCCGTGCCGAGGTCCAGGTGACCGAGCCTACCGGGCCGGACACACTGGTGTTCGTCACGCTCAATCAGAGCAAGGTCTGCTGTCGCCTTGCGCCGGATGTCGCACCGCAGGTGGGCGAAAGTCTGACCCTGCAGTTCGATCCTTCCAGGGTGCTGATTTTCGATGCTCAGAGCGGTGAGCGTCTTGGGGTTCTGGGAGCACCACCTTTGGCTGAACGGGCAAACAATGTCCCAGTTGAGCCGCAAGTGATAAATTGATTCAGCACAGGGCATCGCTGGCCGGCTGTCTACTGCCACAATGAAGCGGCCGATCGGCGAAAACGAAGCAGTGAATGAAGCAAAACGTCTACCAAAGCTAATAACAATAAAACGAGGATTGATGGGATGAAGAAGATCAACAAAGGTAAATCGCTTTCCCGGTTCCAGTTGGTAAGCACGCTGTCGGTATTGGGTGCGATGGGGCTGGCAGGCAGCGTTCATGCTGCCGACGCATTTTCTGCCGATTCACCGTGGATGACTGGCGACTGGAACGGCAAGCGTACCGAACTGCTCGACAAGGGTTATGACTTCTCGCTGGAATACGTTTCCGAGATGGCCAGTAACATCAAGGGCGGTTACAACGACGACAA
Source organism: Pseudomonas syringae group sp. J248-6 (assembly GCF_032586995.1). Lineage (NCBI taxonomy): Bacteria > Pseudomonadati > Pseudomonadota > Gammaproteobacteria > Pseudomonadales > Pseudomonadaceae > Pseudomonas > Pseudomonas syringae group sp. J248-6. The sequence goes on from NZ_JAWHOP010000007.1 coordinate 166,304, forward strand.
GACCGGCCGCTACAGCGACCAGTTCGCGCTGGGCATGAAAGTCGATTTGCAAAAGGCTTTCGGCTGGCAGGACGCAGAGTTCAAGCTGGCAATCACCGAACGTAGCGGGCGCAACATCTCCAACGACCGGATCGGCGACCCTCGTGCCGGTACCCTCAGTTCCTCCCAGGAAGTCTGGGGTCGCGGCCAGACCTGGCGTCTGACGCAAATGTGGGTCAAGCAGAAGTACTTTGACGGCGCGCTGGACGTCAAGGCCGGTCGTTTCGGGCCGGGCGAAGACTTCAACAGCTTCCCTTGCGATTTCCAGAACCTGTCGTTCTGCGGCTCGCAGGTCGGTAACTATGTGAACACCTGGTACAACTGGCCAATCAGCCAGTGGGCCTTGCGCGTGAAGTACAACATCACGCCGGAAGTGTACGCACAGGTCGGCGTCTACGAGCAGAACCCGTCCAACCTCGAAACCGGCAACGGCTTCAAACTCAGCGGCAGCGGCACCAAAGGCATGATCCTGCCGGTCGAACTGGTCTGGACCCCGACCGTCAATTCGTTGCCCGGTGAATACCGTGTCGGCTTCTACAAGAGCACGCCCAACGCCGACGATGTCTATGAAGACGTCAACGGTCAGCCACAGGCAGCTACCGGCGCTGCGTTCAAGTCGCATGACAGCAAGCACGGCTGGTGGGTTGTTGCTCAGCAACAGCTGACGACTCACGATGGCGATGCATCGCGCGGTCTGAGCATTTTTGCCAACGCTACCGTGCATGACAAGGCCACCAACTTCGTCGATAACTACCAGCAGATCGGTTTCACGTACAAAGGTCCGTTCAACTCGCGTCCGAAAGATGACATCGGTATCGGTATCGCCCGTATCCACGTCAACGACGATGTGCAGGATCGTGTGCGTCTGGCCAACCAGATCAGCGGCATCAACGACTACGACAACCCTGGCTACCTGCCGGTCCAGAGCACTGAGTACAACTCGGAAATCTACTACGGCTTCCACGTTACCAACTGGCTGACCGTGCGCCCGAACCTGCAGTACGTCAAGCATCCTGGCGGTGTAGATCAGGTTGATGACGCGATTGTGGCGGGCATCAAGATCCAGTCGAAGTTCTGAGTACTGATTGACGCGTAACGCGATCAAAGGTCGTGTGTGCTTTGCGGGCAGCCTGGCTGCCCGTTTTTTTTGGCTTGATCCTTTTATTTTTCAGGGACGCGATTGGCGATGACCTCTCTCGACGCGCAACTGCCTGAACATCCATTGCAACGCTTCTTCCGATCCCGACGTGCCAGACCCACTTTCGAGTGGGAGCGTCACCAGCTGCGCGATGTACTGGTTATCGATCATCCGCAGTGTCAGGCAGTCTTCAGTCGCCAGGGCGCGCAGTTGCTGCATTTTCAGCCGCAAGGCCAGAAGCCTTGGCTCTGGTGCGCTGCACAATGGCCGCAGGTGGGGGCGATTCGAGGTGGCGTGCCAGTGTGCTGGCCCTGGTACGGCCGACACCCCGGTGAAAGCGGCTGGCCGGCACACGGCTGGGGACGCTTGCTGGACTGGAAACTGATCGACAGCAGCGAGAGCGAAAAGGGCGTCAGCCTGCACTGGCGCTTGCAGCTGTGGGACTGGCAGGTCGACCTGCATGCCGAGCTGGGGCAGGGCATGGAGTTGCGTCTGAGCACACGCCACGAGGACAGCGAGCCGTGTCATTTCAGCCATGCGCTGCATGCGTACTGGCGGATTGGCGATGTGGCTGAAGCTGCGCTTGAGGGCCTTGATGGGGTGCAGGGTTATGACCAACTCAGCCGACAGGTCTGCCAGCAACAAGGCGAATTACGTGTGGCAGGCGGCTGCCAGCGAGTCTTCGAACATGCCGGAGCCTTGCAACTGCAGGACCCGACCTGGCAGCGCAGGCTGAACATCGACACCGGCGACAGCGCCAATACCGTGGTCTGGCATCCCGGCAACAGACCGCTACTGGGAGTGTGTGGCAGCGAAACCGCAGGCTTTGTGCGCGTGGAAGCCGCTTCGGGTTCCGGCGACGCCTTCAGCCTGCGGCCGGGCGAGCAGGTGCAGCTCAAACTGCAAGCCAGCCTGGCGGGGTGAGTTGCATCGTCTTCCCTTCGCGCTCTGCACGGATCCACCTGAGATCACAAAACCGCTGTGTGACGCAGAGCGTCACGAACTGCATGCCGACGCGGAGCGTCGGCACGATAGTGATATCTGAATCGTGCCTTTAACCGAACTGCTCTAAGCGCTTTTCAACCAACGATGGAACAGACAACGCAGAGTGCGACGTTAGTGACGGCTGAGTCCTGGCGCTGATCCGGGGGATGCGAGGCAGGACGCCGAGCAAGCCGCACCGGGCCAAGGATGGCCCGTTGCGGCGACCCCCGGATCAGTGCCAGGGCGAAGGAACCCGACGAAGTCGGGCCGGAAACAGGAGCGAGGGGCTTTGGTTACTTTGGCCCCATCAAAGTAACTCGCCGAGGGGCGAAAAGGTGACTCGAGTCGAGCCGAAATCTCACTGAATCGCAGAACTGTGTGACGCAGAGCGTCACGAAAGGCATTACCACGCGGAGCGTGGGAACGAGAATCTGAGCCGAACACCAATTCACCTGAAGTCACAGAACCGCTGTGTGACGCAGAGCGTCAAGAACTGCATGCCGACGCGGAGCGTCGGCACGATAGTGATATCTGAATCGTGCCTTTAACCAAACCGCTCTAAGCGCTTTTCAACCACGATGGCACAGACAACGCAGAGTGCGACGTTAGTGACGGCTGAGTCCTGGCGCTGATCCGGGGGATGCGAGGCAGGACGCCGAGCAAGCCGCACCGGGCCAAGGATGGCCCGTTGCGGCGGCCCCCGGATCAGTGACAGGGCGAAGGAACCCGACGAAGTCGGGCCGGAAACAGGAGCGAGGGGCTTTGGTTACTTTGGCCCCATCAAAGCAACTCGCCGAGGGGCGAAAAGGTGAATCGAGTCGAGCCGAAATCTCACTGAATCGCAGAACTGTGTGACGCAGAGCGTCACGAAAGGCATTACCACGCGGAGCGTGGGAACGAGAATCTGAGCCGAACACCAATTCACCTGAAGTCACAGAACCGCTGTGTGCCGCAGAGCGTCACGAACTGCATGCCGACGCGGAGCGTCGGCACGATAGTGATATCTGAATCGTGCCTTTCACCAAATCGCTCTAAGCGCTTTCAACCACGATGGAACAGACAACGCAGAGTGCGACGTTAGTGACGGCTGAGTCCTGGCGCTGATCCGGGGGATGTGAGGCAGGACGCCGAGCAAGCCGCACCGGGCCAAGGATGGCCCGTTGCGGCGACCCCCGGATCAGTGCCAGGGCGAAGGAACCCGACGAAGTCGGGCCGGAAACAGGAGCGAGGGGCTTTGGTTACTTTGGCCCCATCAAAGTAACTCGCCGAGGGGCGAAAAGGTGACTCAAGTCGAGCCGAAATCTCGCTGAATCGCAGAACTGTGTGACGCAGAGCGTCACGAAAGGCATTACCACGCGGAGCGTGGGAACGAGAATCTGAGTCGAACGCCAATTCACCTGAAGTCACAGAACCGCTGTGTGACGCAGAGCGTCACGAAAGGCATTACCACGCGGAGCGTGGGAACGAGAATCTGAGCCGAACACCAATTCACCTGAAGTCACAGAACCGCTGTGTGACGCAGAGCGTCACGAAAGGCATTACTACGCAGGATGAACGATAGTCAACGACACCCAGTCAGCCCTGATCCTCGATCGGATAGCGGCTGTCATTCAGGCTTTCCTTGATCTTGCGCAGGTGCGGCTGGAAGTCGACGCCGCGGCGCAGGGTCATGCCGGTGGCCAACACATCGAGAACGGTGAGCTGGATGATCCGCGAGGTCATCGGCATGTAGATGTCGGTGTCTTCCGGCAATGGAATGTTCAGGCTCACAGTGCTGGCCTGCGCCAGTGGCGAGCCAGCGGCGGTCAGGCCCAGCACCGAAGCGCCATTTGCACGGGCAATGCGCGCTACTTCCACCAGCTCGCGCGTGCGCCCGGTGTAGGAAATGATCACGAATAATTCACCGGTATGGGCCACCGACGCAATCATTCGTTGCATCAGCACATCGGCATGCGCCGTGACCGCCAGATTGAAACGGAAAAATTTGTGCTGCGCATCAAGCGCCACCGGCGCTGAGGCACCCAGCCCGAAAAAGTGGATCTGCCGCGCCTGGATCAGCATGTCCACGGACTTGCTGATCAGCGCCGGGTCCAGTTGCTGGCAGGCGCTGTCGAGCGACGCAATGGCGCTGCCGAAAATCTTCTGGGTATACGCCTCGGGATTGTCGTCGGCTTCCACAGCGCGGCTGACATAGGCTGCGCCGCTTGCCAGGCTCTGGGCCAGTTGCAGTTTGAGCTCCGGATAACCGCTGACGCTGAACGAACGGCAGAAGCGGTTGACCGTCGGTTCGCTGACCTTGGCGGCCTGGGCAAGCGCTGCGATGCTCAGTCGCGTAGCCATCTGCGGGTTAAGCAGGATGACTTCGGCCACTTTGCGCTCGGCCTTGTTCAACTCATCGAGTCGGCCCTGGATTTGCTCCAGGAGGTTTCTTACGCGGTCCATTCAAAGTCCTTGTCGGGGGCTGATTCACCAACGGTTTTGGCCTGAGCTTTTTTTAGCTCTTTAGCCTGTAGCAAAGGTGGCCTATCGTACTGAGGGCCTGTGTTGATCACCACTGGAATATGCTTTTAGGCAGAATGTTGTGGTTATTACTACATATGGCCTTGAGTAACGCCTTTAAAAAAGGTATTTGTAGCCTAACTTGATAAAAGAACCAACATTATGCCCTTGATTACGGTTGAACCGTGCACATTTGCCCTGTTTGGTGCCCTGGGGGACCTGGCGGTACGCAAGCTGTTCCCGGCTCTTTATCAGCTTGATCGCGCTGGACTGCTGCACGAAGACACAAAAATTCTTGCCCTGGCGCGTGAACCCGGCGACGAACAGTCGCATCTGGCGTATATCGAAAAATCCATGCGCCGCTTCATTCCCGAGGCCGAACTTGAGCCCGACAATCTGGGCCGGTTTCTGGCGCGCCTCAGCTACCTGCATGTCGACTTCCTCAAAGCTGAGGACTACGTCGCGCTTGCCGAACGCGTCGGCACCGCCGAAACCCTGATCGCCTATTTCGCCACCCCGGCCTCGGTCTACGGCGCAATCTGCGAGAACCTCGCTTCGGTCAATCTGGCCGAGCGTACGCGCGCCGTGCTGGAAAAGCCCATTGGTCACGACCTGGCTTCTTCGCGCCGGGTTAACGATGCAGTGGCGCAGTTCTTCCCGGAAAACCGCGTTTATCGTATTGACCACTATCTTGGCAAGGACACGGTACAGAACCTCATTGCGCTGCGTTTCGCCAATAGCTTGTTCGAAACCCAGTGGAACCAGAACCATATTTCTCATGTGGAGATCACGGTTGCCGAGAAGGTCGGCATCGAGGGCCGTTGGGGCTATTTCGATCAGGCCGGTCAGTTGCGCGACATGATTCAGAACCACCTGCTGCAACTGCTCTGCCTGATCGCCATGGACCCGCCCAGTGACCTGTCGGCCGACAGTATTCGCGACGAGAAGGTCAAGGTGCTCAAGGCGCTGGCACCGTTCACGCCCGAGCGTCTGGCGACCCAGGTGGTGCGTGGGCAGTACACCGCTGGCTACAGCGAAGGCAAGGCGGTGCCGGGTTATCTGGAGGAAGAGAACTCCAACACCCAGAGCGATACTGAAACCTTCGTCGCGTTGCGTGCCGATATCCGCAACTGGCGCTGGTCGGGTACGCCGTTTTATCTGCGTACCGGCAAGCGCATGCCGCAGAAAATGTCGCAGATCGTGATCCATTTCAAAGAGCCGCCGCACTACATCTTCGCGCCGGAACAGCGTTTGCAGATCAGCAACCGCCTGATCATCCGCCTGCAGCCCGACGAAGGCATTTCCTTGCAGGTGATGACCAAGGATCAGGGGCTGGACAAAGGCATGCAGCTGCGCAGCGGGCCCTTGCAACTGAATTTTTCCGACACCTACCGCAGCGCTCGTGTCCCCGACGCTTATGAGCGGTTGTTGCTGGAAGTCATGCGTGGCAATCAGAACCTGTTTGTCCGCAAAGATGAAATCGAGTACGCCTGGCAATGGTGCGATCAGTTGATCGCTGGCTGGAAGAAGGCGGGCGATGCGCCCAAGCCTTATCCGGCCGGAACCTGGGGGCCAATGAGCTCCATTGCCCTGATTACTCGTGACGGGAGATCCTGGTATGGCGATATGTGACCTTGAGCTGCCAGCAGGGCTGGTAGCACGTGATTTCGACACACCGCAGCAACTGGCTGATGCGCTGGCTGCCAACGTCGCCGAGCGCCTGAAGCAGGCAATTGGCGAAAACGGTCTGGCGACCCTGGTGGTGTCCGGTGGTCGCAGTCCGGTGGCCTTTTTCAAGAGCCTGGCCGTGCAGCCGCTGGACTGGTCGAAAGTAGTCATCAGCCTGGCTGACGAGCGTTTTGTGCCGACCGAGCATGCCGACAGCAATGCGGGCCTGCTGCAGCGCCACTTGCTGCAGGGGCCTGTGGCGAAGGCGAAGTTTCTGGGGCTGTACAGCGTTGCGGGCAGTGTCGAGGAGGCAGCGCTCGCTGCCGATCAGGCCTTGGCCGAGCTGCCACCGATTGATGTACTGATTCTGGGCATGGGCGACGACGGGCATACCGCGTCGCTGTTCCCCGATAGCCCGAACCTGAAAGAAGCCCTCGATCTGCAAGGCGAGCGCCGCTGCCTGCCGATGCTCGCACCGAGCGTGCCGCATCAGCGCCTGACCCTGACCCGCCGCCTGTTGGCGTCGGCACGTTCGCCGATCCTGTCGGTGTCCGGCCAGGCCAAACTCGACACCCTGCGCACCGCGCTGGCGGGCGATGACCTCGCCGAGATGCCGGTGAGTGCGTTTCTCAACCCGTCTCTCGAGATTTACTGGTGCCCATAAGCAAAGGAAACGTCGCCATGACACAGAACGAAAATAATCAGCCGCTCATCAGCATGGCGAACAAGATTGCCCAGATTGACGAACTCTGCGCCAAGGCAAAGATTCTGCCGGTCATCACCATTGCTCGTGACCAGGATGTGCTGCCTCTGGCCGATGCGCTGGCCGCTGGCGGCATGACTGCACTGGAAGTTACGCTGCGCTCGGCGTTCGGTCTGAGCGCCATCCGTATTCTGCGTGAGCAGCGTCCGGAACTGTGTGTGGGTGCCGGCACCATTCTGGACCGCAAGATGCTGGCAGATGCCGAAGCGGCAGGTTCGCAGTTCATTGTGACCCCTGGCAGCACGCAAGACCTGCTGCAAGCCGCAGTCGACAGCCCGTTGCCCCTTTTGCCGGGCGTCAGCAGTGCCTCGGAAATCATGATCGGTTATGCCATGGGCTATCGCCGTTTCAAGCTGTTTCCGGCCGAGATCAGCGGCGGTGTGGCGGCGATCAAGGCCTTGGGCGGACCTTTCAATGAGGTGCGTTTCTGCCCGACTGGCGGCGTCAACGAGCAGAACCTGAAGAGCTACATGGCCTTGCCCAACGTCATGTGCGTGGGCGGGACCTGGATGATTGATAACGCCTGGGTCAAGAATGGCGACTGGGGCCGCATTCAGGAAGCCACTGCGCAGGCAATGGCGTTGTTTGACTGATTTTCAGGATTTCGGAGTCAGCCCCTTTGCGGCTGATTCCGACAAGGAAGTTGTTGTTGGTTGTATGGCTTTGCGGTGCTCCCTGGTCCGGAGCACCGTTTTTTTCTCTCCCGGGCCGCCTCTTTGTTTATCCCTTGTCCTTGAACGACTGACGTGGGCGCGTGCGCAGCGGGTCCAATAGCGCGCCAAGGCCGTTGTGATCGATTTCCTGCATCAATGCCAGCAAACCTCCCAGTTCACCTTTCGGAAAGCCTTCGCGCGCGAACCAGTTCAGATAATGACCTGGCAAGTCGGCGATCAGACGGCCTTTGTATTTGCCGAATGGCATTTCCTGCGTCACCAGCAGCTTGAGTTTTTCCGGATTCATCCGCGATACGCCTGTATTTCTCTCTCGGCCAGTACGATACGTGCATTCTGCATGCAGGCCAAACGACAGATCATGCAGAAGTCACGAACAGCCAATTGTGAAAATTTCGTAAGCTATTGATTTTAATAAATTATTTTCATATCAGAAACTGGCACGGTGTCTGCAATTACCTATACATCGAACACTTTCGTATCAACCTGCCATTAGGAAATTATCAAATGACTGATATCAACAAAGAAACGATCTCTATCCTGAATGACCTGATCGAAACCAGCAAAGACGGTGAAGAAGGTTTCCGTACCAGCGCAGAACACGCAAAAAGCGCCCAGGTAAAATCGTTCCTTGCCAACCGCTCTACTGAAGTGGCTGCAGCTGTTCGTGAACTGCAAGCTGAAGTGACCGCACTGGGTGGCAAGCCTGAAGACTCTTCCAGCGTGTCTGGCGCACTGCACCGCGCATGGGTCAACCTGAAGTCGATGGTGACTTCGGATGACGACAAGGCTGTACTGGAAGAAGTCGAAAAAGGCGAAGACGTTGCCAAGAAGGCTTATCGCGAAGCGCTGGAAAAAGCCCGTGCCAAGAACGTTGCCCCTAACGTTATTGCGCTGATTGAAAAGCAGCAGGCTGGCGTTCTGGCCAACCACGACAAAGTAAAAGCACTGCGTGACGCAGCACGTGCAGCCCACGCCGCATCGTAATTCGATGTTGCAGCGGTAGCCGAAAACGCCAGCCAGTCTGGCGTTTTTTTATGTCCGTGGGTAGCTCATCAAAGCTGGTCGGTCATCTCTCTGGCAACCGAACTGCGATGCTCTACACGGTTACGACCCTTGTGTTTGGCCTGATAAAGCGCTTTGTCGGCTATTCCGAAAAACGCCTCCAGTTTGTCTCCCTGACGCACCATCTCTGAAACGACACCGATACTCACGGTTATGGGCTGTTGTGCACCCGGAAACAGCGGCAGTGATTCAGCTGCCTTGCGGATCTGTTCGGCAATCATCATGGCTCCCGGCAAGTCGGTTTCCGGCAGCACTACCACAAACTCCTCTCCGCCATAGCGTGCAACCCGGTCGCCGGGGCGACGGATATTGAAGGCGATGGTTTGTGCAATCAGGCGCAGTGCTTCGTCACCGCCCTGATGACCATGACGCTCGTTGAATGCCTTGAAATGGTCTACGTCGATCATCAGTAAAGACAGCTGTTTGCCTGAGCGCTGTGCCCGCGCCCATTCGGTTTCCATGGCTTCGTCAAGCTGGCGACGATTATCGAGCCCTGTCAAACCGTCCGTTGCAGCCAGGCTGGCCAGTGCATCCTCAGCGCGATGGCGTCGTCGCAACTCGCGACACAGCAGCCATGTCAGCCACAGGATTCCGAGACACAGTACGCTGGTAGCGGAGCCGACCAGCCAGGCATTGCGCCGCCATACGGCATACACCTCATCCTCGGACTGACCAATCACGACAACCAGCGGCAGATTGCCGACCCGGGAAAACGTATACAGCCGACGAGCGTTCAACTGCGTCGACATGGCAGCAAAGCTGCCATCTCCTTCCTGAAGAATGCGCTGAAAGTTGGGGCTGTGGCTGTAATCCTTGCCAATCAGATCTTCACCCTCCAGATCGGGGTAGCGGACGATCAGGATGCCTGCGGTATTGATCAGGTTGATACTGCTGCCGACGCCCAGATTCTGGCTCATGAACAAGTGTTTGAAATACACCAGTCGCATGGCCGCACTTACCATTCCGGTGAACTCTCCATTGGGGCCTGACATGCGACGGCTGAAACTGATGCACCAGTCCTTGTAACCCCAACGGCTTTTGTACGGTGCACTGACGTGCAGACCCAGCGAAGGGTCCGCCTTGTGGTCTTTGAAATAGGAGCGGTCGGAGAAGTTGTCGTTTCGAGGGATGACGGACAGTGAGTCAGCCAGGATGGCGCCCTTGTTATCGAGCAATACCAGATCGCCTTTGAAAGACGCCGCAGTGGAGCGATCAAACAGGACAAGTTGTCGCAGTTCAGGTGACAGGTCCTGAAGGTCCGGACGCTGCCATGCGCTGATCATGCCTTGCAGGGAAGAGTCGTAAAGTTCTGCGTTATGCATGACGTCGGCATCAATCAATTGCACGATATTGGCCGCCGCACGCGCTGCAGTCTGCGCTGCGTCGTCACGCTCTCGGGCCAGTAAAGACGCCACAATCCCCAGTATGGCGAACATTGACAGTGAACTGCCAAAGATCAGCATGAGTTCCGGTCGGGTCCATTTGAGCCGGTCTTGCCGAGATGACGCAAACAACATCATTGGTTGTTCTACCTGCAGACGAATGAATCTTGATAATGGTTAAGACAGTTATCATTATTTTTATGATTTTAATGCTGGTTGTATAGCACGCTCCTTATAGCCTCATATGAATGGAATGTGAATAAAGCAAGTGTATTTAAAATGATGCGAACAGACGCACACGGACGACTGTAAAAAACAGGGGGGGAGTAATTTATTTCTTGAAGGGATCAGCGGGGCAGCTGTATGCCGAACGTATTGACACCCTTGTCGCTGTTCACGAACACGGTGCCGCCGTGCATCAATGCAATGGCCTTGACGATGGCCAGCCCCAGGCCATGATTGGCGCCGCTGTTGCTGCGTGAGGCATCGACCCGATAAAAGCGCTCGAACAGCCTGGGCAAATGTTCCGGGGCTATCTGCATGCCAGGATTGGTCACGCCGATACTCACATGGGCATCGCGCGACTCGATATTTACCTCGATGACCTGACCGGCGTCGGTGTGTTGCACGGCGTTGTGCAGCAGGTTGATCAACGCGCGGCGCAAGTGGGGCTTTTCAATCGGTGCGCTGGCGTCGCCTTGAACCCGGACTTGCACGTGGGCATCTTCCAGAATGAAATCCAGGTAATCCAGCGTGGTGGCGACTTCGTCTGCCAGTGACGCGCAGGTCTGTGCTTTGACCTTGGTGCCTTGATCCGCGCTGGCCAGAAACAGCATGTCGTTGATAATCGAGCGCAAACGCTCCAGCTCTTCGAGGTTTGATTGCAACACCTCGAAATAATGCTCGGCAGAGCGGCCGCGGGTCAGCGCCACCTGGGTCTGGCCGATCAGGTTGGTCAGCGGTGAGCGAAGCTCGTGCGCCACATCGGCATTGAACGACTCGAGCCTAGAGTAGGCCTGCTCGACCCGTTCCAGGGTGGAGTTGAACGAAGCGACGAACTGTTCAAGCTCCGGTGGCAGCGGCGAAATCTGCAAGCGCCCGGACAACCTTGGCGGGGCGAGCTTCTGGACTTCCTGCGAGAGACTGGTCAACGGACGCAGGCCGATGCGCGCGACCCAGTAACCAAGCGCCGAAGCCAGCAAAATACCCAGCGTGGCCAGGCTGATCAGCGCGACCAGCAGCGAGTGTTGGGTATGCCAGAATGTCTCGGTATCGATGGCGGTCAGAAAACGCAGCGCCGGGCGCTGTTCCTTGGCCGGGAATTCGCTGACCAGCACCTTGAATGCGAACGGGTGATCGGCCAGTTTCAGGTCATGCATACCCGGTGCGCCTTGCGCGAAACGACGAATGTTCGCGTCCGGGTTGCCGAATTCGTACAGCGGGTTGTCGCTCACTACCCAGAAACGCAAGCGCTTGTCTTCCTCGCTGAGCAACTCCAGTTTTGCCTTTATCTTGCCCCAGTGCTCCGGGTTGCCGAAACGTCCGACGGCCGATTCCAGAACACTGTAGCGCGCATCGACTTCGGCACGCGGCAACAGGTCCAGGCTTTTGTCGACCTGCAGGTACAAGGCCCAGCCGATCAGCAGGAACACCACCAGTGCCACCAGCGCGAACAGCCCGCTGAGGCGCAGGGCAATCGAATCAACCCGCACTGCGGTTCTCCAGCACATAGCCCATGCCACGAATGGTGTGCAGCAGTTTATGTTCGTGAGGACCGTCCAGCTTGGCCCGTAAGCGTTTGATCGCGACTTCGACCACATTGGTATCACTGTCGAAGTTGATGTCCCAGACCATCTCGGCGATTGATGTCTTGGAGAGGATGTCGCCCTGACGTCTGGCCAGCACGCTGAGCAGCGAAAACTCCTTGGCGGTCAGGTCCAGACGCATTCCGGCGCGGGTCGCCTTGCGGCTGATCAGGTCTATCCACAGGTCGGCGATAGTGATTTGCACCGGTTCATGGCCACCGCTGCGGCGGGTCAGCGCCTGGAGACGGGCGACCAGTTCCAGAAAGGAAAACGGTTTGCCGAGATAGTCATCGGCGCCTTCGCGCAGGCCGCGAATGCGGTCGTCGACCTGCTCGCGTGCGGTCAGCATAATCACGGGCGTCTGTTTGCGCGCACGCAGCGCACGCAACACACCAAAACCATCCAGGCCCGGCAGCATCACGTCGAGAATGATGATCGCGTGGTCGTTCTCCAGCGCCAGGTGCAGACCTTCGATGCCATCACGTGCCACGTCGACGGCGTAGCCCTGTTCGGTCAGGCCGCGACGCAGGTAGTCTGCGGTTTTCTCTTCGTCTTCGATAATCAGCACGCGCATCGGGTGACTCTCACTTGTGAAGGGCCAGCGCGGGTGCGGCGGGCGCCGGGTGGCGTTTATGAAACAGCCGCTCCAGTTGCAGGTAAATGACCGGCGTAGTGAACAGGGTCAGCATCTGGCTCACCAGCAGGCCACCGACCACTGCGATACCCAGCGGTTGACGCAGTTCGGCACCGACCCCGAAACCCAGCATCAGCGGCAGTGCGCCGAGCAGGGCGGCAAGGGTGGTCATGATAATCGGTCGGAAACGGGTAATGCAGGCCTCATAAATGGCCTCCTGTGGCGACAGGCCCTGCTCACGCTGCGCTTGCAGGGCAAAGTCCACGAGCAGAATGCCGTTCTTCTTGACGATGCCGATCAGCAGCACGATGCCGATCAGGGCCATGATCGAGAAGTCCTGCCCCATCATCCATAGCAGCAACAGCGCGCCTATACCTGCCGAGGGCAGGGTGGAGATAATGGTCAGCGGGTGCACGAAACTTTCATAAAGCACACCCAGAATGATGTACACCGCCACCAGCGCGGCGAGAATCAGCCACGGCTGGTTGGCCAGCGAACTCTGGAATGCCTGCGCCGCACCCTGAAAACTGCCGATGATCGAGGCGGGCATGCCGATCTCTTTCTTGGCCTGATCGAGCATGCTTACCGCGTCGCCCAGTGCGACCCCGGACGCCAGGTTGAATGACAGGTTGGCAGCCGGGAACATACCGTCGTGGCTGATCGACAGCGGGCCCATGCGCGGCGCACTGACTTTGGCCAGCGCCGACAGCGGCACCATTTCATTGGTCAGCGGTGAGCGCAGATAGAAGTAAGCCAGGCTTTCGGCCTTGCCACGCTGCTGGGCATCCAGTTCGAGGATCACCTTGTACTGGTTGACCTCGGTCTGGTACTCGCTGATCTGCCGCTGGCCGAACGCATCGTACAGCGCCTGATCGACGTCGGCGGTGGTCAGGCCGAATCGCGCAGCAGCACTGCGATCAATATCGATATGGGTGACGCTGCCGCCCAGTTGCAAGTCGTTGGACATATCGCGAAACGCCGGATTGCTACGCAGCTTTTCAGTCAGCCGTTGCGTCCAGGTGTTGAGCAATTCGCCGTCGTTGCTCTTGAGCACATACTGATACTGACTGCGGCTCGGCCCGGAACTGAGGTTGATGTCCTGTCCGGCACGCAGATACAGAACGATGCCGGGGACTTTCGCCAGCTTGGGGCGCAGGCGGTCGATGAACTCGCTAACCGACACATCGCGTTCGGAGCGCGGCTTGAGCGAGATCCAGAAGCGTCCGTTGGCGATGGTCTGGTTGCTGCCTGACACACCGACTGAATGCGAGAACGCCAGCACTGCCGGGTCTGCGCCGACGATTTTTGCCAGTTGCAGGTGTTTTTCCACCATGTCCGGGTAGGAAATGTCGGCAGCGGCCTCGGTGGTGCCGAGTGCAAAAGCAGTATCCTGAACCGGAAAGAAGCCCTTGGGTATGAGGATGTAGCCGACTACCGCCAGCGCCAGGGTCAAGCCGAACACGCCGAGCATCAGTCGCTGATGGGCCAGTGCCTTACGCAAGCCTCGCTCGTAGGAGGCCAGCAAACGTTCACCGAAGCCTGGCTTCTGATGCGGATTGTGAGTGGGGGCGCGCATGAACAATGCCGCCAGGGTCGGCGCCAGGGTCAGGGAGACGACCACCGAAATCAGAATGGTTGCAGTGGCGGTCAGGGCGAATTCCTTGAACAGCCGCCCGACCACGCCGCCCATGAACAACAGCGGAATGAACGCCGCCACCAGCGAGAAGCTGATCGACACCACGGTAAAACCGATTTCCCCCGCGCCCTTTATGGCGGCCTCGCGCATGCCTTGTCCGGCTTCAAGGTGGCGATGGATGTTCTCCACCACCACGATAGCGTCGTCCACCACGAACCCGACCGCGACCACGATGGCTACCAATGTCAGGTTGTTCAGGCTGAAGCCGAACAGGTACATCATCGCAAAGCTGGCGATCAGTGATACCCCGAGCACCGCGCTGACGATCAGCGTGGCCGACAGTTGGCGCAGAAACAGTGCCATGACCGCCACCACCAGCAGCACCGCGATCATCAGGGTCAGTTCCACTTCGTGCAACGAGGCGCGAATGGTGCGGGTCCGGTCGTTGAGTACCGAGACGTCAACGGTGGCCGGGAGCATTTCCTGTAACCGTGGCAGTTCACGCTGGATGCGGTCCACGGTGTCGACAATGTTGGCGCCCGGCTGACGAAAAATAGCGATGTTGACGCCTTGCTGGTCGCCGGACCAGGCCTTGACGTAGGCGTTTTCCGAACCCGCGACCACCCGCGCCACATCCTTGAGCTGGACGGGAGCACCGTTCTTGTAGGAAACGATCAGTTGCGCGTAGTCCTGCGGCTTGAATAACTGATCGTTGGACGACAGTGTCGAGATGCTGTCCTTGCCGTACAAGGCACCTTTGGCCAGGTTGAGGCTGGTCTGTTGCACCGCCAGGCGAATGTCGGCCAGGGTCAGCCCCAGCGCGGCCAGTTTTTCGGGGGCAGCCTGCACACGAATCGCTGGCCTTTGCTGGCCGGTGATGAACACCTGGCCCACGCCTTCGATCTGGCTGAGCTGGCGAGCCAGGATGGTTTCGGTGACATCGCTCAGCTCCGTGCCGGGCATCAGGCTGGAACTGACACTCAGGATCAGCACCGGGCTGTCAGCCGGGTTGACCTTGCGCCAGGTCGGCAGGCTCGGCATGTCGGCTGGCAGACGCCCCGCCGCAGTGTTGATGGCGGCCTGGACTTCCTGGGCGGCAGTGTCGATGCTTTTGTTGAGGGTGAATTGCAGCGTCAGGTTGGTGGACCCCAGCGCGCTGCTGGAGGTCATCTGGGTCATGCCGGGGATCGCGCTGAACTGCACTTCCAGCGGTGTGGCAACCGAAGACGCCATGGTTTCCGGGCTGGCACCGGGCAACTGCGCGGTAACCTGAATGGTCGGGAACTCCGCTTCCGGCAACGGCGCAATCGGCAGTCGCGGAAAGGCAATGACCCCCAGCAGTACCAGCGCGAAGGTCAATAACAAGGTGGCCACCGGGTGGTCGATGCACCACGCCGATACCGAGCCTCGGCCACTCATCGTGCTTGCTCCACTTGCGCGCTCGCGACATCCGGGGCGGGCGCGCTGACCACTTCGACAGTTGCCCCAGGCCGCAGTCGCGACTGGCCGTCGCTGACCAGCACATCTCCGGCATTCGGACCGCTGATCAATGTCTGCTCGCTGTCCTGATAAAGCACCTTGACCGGTACGACTTCCACTTTTTTATCAGCAGTGAGTCGATAGACGAAGTGCTGATCGATGCCGCGCTGCACCACTTGTGGCGGTACTTTGAGCGAGTTGAGTTCGACACCGGTCTGGATCTTCACCGTGACCAGCTGCCCGGGCCAGAGCTGTTCGCCGGGGTTTTTGAATTGAGCCTTGGCGCGGATCGTGCCGGTGGTTGCCGAAACCTGATTGTCGATCAGCGAAAGCGTGCCTTCACCCAAAAGCAGTCCGTTGGCCGCGCCGTCGCCCTGATACGCCTTGACGGTCGCAGCGCTACGCTCGGCAATCAGCCCCTGCAGGGTCGGTAACATCTGCTGAGGCAGAGAGAATTCCACCGCAATCGGGTCGATCTGTGTCACCGAAAACAGCCCGGTAGCATCGCTGACGCGCAGGAAGTTACCTTCATCGACATTGCGGATGCCGACCCTGCCCGTAACCGGCGAGCGAATCTGGGTGTAGGAGAGCTGCACCTGTGAGGCGTTGATGCTTGCTTCGTTGCCTTTCGCCGTGGCTTCGAGTTGCCTGACCAGTGCCTGCTGCTGATCGAATGTCTGACGCGAAATACCGTTGTCCTGAGTGAGCTGGCGATAGCGTTTCAGGTCCAGTTGCGCGACATCAAGCTGCGCCTTGCTCTGCGCCAGCTGGGCGCGTGCCTGCTCAAGCGAGGCGCGGATCGAGCGGTCATCCAGCGTCGCCAGCAACTCGCCGGCCTTGACCTGTTGACCTTCCTTGACCAGCACGCGCGTCAGTACGCCATCTACCTGAGGACGGATCACCACACTTTGCAGCGACAGCACCGAGCCGATCCCGGTGACGAAACGTGGTACGTCCTCAATGCTGACCGTGATCACCTTGACAGGCACCGCAGTCACGGAGCTTTTCGGGAGTGTGGCAGGGCGTGTCAGTTTCCATCCGGCAATGGCCACGCAGGCTATCAGCAGGACTACAGCGGTGACGGTCAGGGTCTTTCTGCGCATATGAAGAAAACGCCAAATGTCGGTACGGGAGTAATATTTTTTTACGGCTTCCTTATAGCCTGCAAACCCGGTCAGCAGAATGACTTTTAGCTGTCAGGTTTGTCAGAAAGCCTCCACTGCGCATGGCGTGCAGTCAAGAAAATCCGCTAACGGACGATATCTATGTTGAAGAGCTATTTGTCCAGATGTTTATAAAGTCCTAAGAGTTTTCCTACATTTTCCTAGGTCGGCTTCTGGCAGCTAATTCTCCCATCAACTTAACTCACTGTATGAGCCTATGAGTGGAGAACGCCATGAACAGTAAAAAATCGACCTGGAAAGTTATGTTGAAATGTTTGTTTCTTCGCCAGGGTTTGGGGGCCGTCATGGTGTCGGTTCCCTTGCTGGCTGCGCCTGCTTTTTCATGGGCAAAGGACGGCGCATTGACGTTGCATGGCAGTATCGTCAACAGCAGTTGTGTGATTTCCGACATTAATGTGAATGCGCCTGTTGCTCATGCGCGCATTCTGCAAGTTGCACCGGGCATCAATATGCAGGTGAGCACCGAACACAATGCATGTGGTGATCAATTCGTGCCGTTTGTCGCGCACTATCAGGTACTTCCGGTCGCCGAGACCGACGGCGAGGCCCTGCAGGCCCGCGCTGGAGTCATCACGTTGAGCTATCAATAAATACAGATCTGTACTATTTTTCCGACCGGACTGTCACCCACGTTTAAGTGACGGTCCAGTATCCAGTCAGCCCTTTCAAAACTGAAATCGCCGCGGTTTAAAACATCGGCGCCCCACTGTGTAACAGCCGTAATTAGCCTACTTGCGCAAGACGCCTGGTTATTCCTACAGACCTGTCCTGCGTGTCGTGTTGTGTTGTCTGCGGGTTAAAAGTTATCCAGCTGACAGCATCGAAATAGACCCGGATCTATAGTGCTCACCGTCCGATAGCGGGCACACACGACATAACACAAGGAAGGTCGTTAGCATGAAAAAGCTTTCTCTTACATTGGCAGTTCTGGGCGTAATGGGCGTTGGTATGGCGGGTACCGCCAGTGCGGCGAACAACGGAAAAATGGTCTTCAACGGCACCCTGACCAATATCTCCTGCGATGTGGGACCGGGCACGGGCGTCAGTGCGGGCACCAACCCTGGCGAAATCAATGTCGACCTGGGTAACGTCTCCTTCTCTGATATTGGTGTATCGAGTGAAAGTCGATTCGAAACGGCTACGCCTATTCAACTGCTGGTCAACTGTAGCGCGGGCGCAGATCAATACAGCATGGTCAAGATGCGCCTTACTGCCCGTAACGGCAGCGGTCTGGACAATAACGATGCCAAACTTCTGCGCACTACCGGCGCGGCAGATGGCGTCGGTATCGGCCTGCTCAATGCCTCAAGCGTTCTGATGGATCTGAGCGGTGCTGAAACCGTCGACACCACGCTCATCAAGGATGGTGCCAGCGGTGCGACTGCTGAAATCAATTTTGGCGCGGTCTATGTGCTCAACGGCACGCCGACCAATCCGGGTAATGCCGACGGCTTCCTGCCGTTCGTGATGGATTACGAGTAACCGTGTCGGACAGGGCGGGCACGCTCGCCTTGTCCCTTATCGAATTCAAGGCGAACGCCAGTATGTTTCCTGTTTTTTTTCGCTACACGATGCTGGTTGCGACAGTGTGCTGTGCGTCCTCTGTTCAGGCGGGCATCGTATTGAATACGACGCGCGTTATTTATCAGGGTAATGAAAAAGAGGTCAGCCTGGGTGTTCACAACAGTGGCGGGGGAGAGATTCTCCTGCAGTCCTGGCTTGAATCTCCGACAGTGGCGACCAACAAGACTGATAACAACGACACCCCAGCGTATTTGCCTTTTATCGTCACGCCTGCGCTGACGCGCATGGCCGGAGGTGGCAAGCAACTGTTGCGCATCATTCATTCCGGTGCAGACATGCCCACTGATCGTGAATCGGTGTTATGGCTCAATGTGCAGGAAATCCCCCAGACCGCCGCAGAGAACACGCTGCAGATTGCGATACGTCAGCGCATAAAAGTGTTCTTTCGGCCTGACGGTTTGCAGGGCGATCCGCAGCAGGCACCTGAACAGCTGAACTGGCAATCAATCGATAACGCGGGTGTGCAGGTGGAAAATCCGGGGCCCTATCACGTGTCCATGCTGAGGATTTCCATACGCCAACACGATAGTGAGCTTGCCCGCCTCGACAGTCAGATGCTTGCCCCCCATCAACAGGTGCGTATTCCGTTGCTGCACACACCGGGAAGTGCGCCGTTGCTGGTGAGTTTCGTCAGTATCAATGACTACGGCGGGCAAGTGCCTTATCAAGTGACACTGGCCGATAAAGAACCGGGTCATGCCCACAAGGCCTTGCCTCGATAACCTGCCGCCTCACACGTCAGCGTTCACTTTTCAAACCGTTGGGCCTGCGTGACAAACCGGCCCGGCAGACCTGCGTCTGTGTAAAGGATTGCGCGGCGCGCGCGACAGCCGAAGTAGAGTGAAGACCGCTATGGAATGGCGCAAAAAAGATCACAAGGGAGTCATTGCACAGTTCGCTCTGCCTCACCCACGACACTGTCCGCTGGGTATCGGCCTGGGGTTGACGCTGATGTTTTCGCTCAGCGCGTTCGCAGCCTTGCCCGGCGGTACTCGGGCTGACGGGACAGTCAAATTCAATACGGCGTTTATCCAGGGAAGCGATCAGCCGCCTGACCTCCAGGAGTTTCTGCGTACCAACAGCGTACTGCCCGGCACTTATCGGGTTGATATTTACGTCAATCGCAAACTGAGCGGCAGGCGAGATATCACTTTTTCAAAAAATAGAGTGTCAGGCCTGATTGAACCCTGTCTGTCGCTTGAAATGCTGCAGAGCTTCGGTCTGGACCTGAGTCGCCTGCCTTCAGATGAAGGCGCTGCTCAGGGCTGTTTCGATTTGCCTGCGCGTGTCGAGTTTGCGCGTGTCGACTATCAGCCCGGTGCGTTGCGACTCGCTATCAGTGTGCCGCAAGCCGTTATGTCGCGGGGCGCGCGCGGTTATGTTTCACCGGAGCTTTGGGACCAGGGTGAGACGGCAGGTTTTATCAATTACAACGCCAATGGCAGCAGGCGCCGTAACAAGGGGCTGGAAACGGACCAGTATTATCTCGGGATGCGCAATGGCCTGAACCTCGGGGCATGGCGATTGCGCAATGAGTCCTCGCTGGTCGGCGGCAGTGATCGGCCCTGGCGTTATCGCAGCAATCGTACTTTCGCGCAGCGTGATATCACTTTCCTGAAAAGCCAGTTTACGGTGGGGGAGACCTTCAGCGATTCGCAAGTTTTCGACAGTGTTCGCTTCAAGGGCGCTGCACTGGCTTCTGACGATGGCATGTTGTCCGACAGCGAGCGCGCTTATGCCCCGGTCATCCGCGGGATTGCCGAGACCAACGCGACGGTGGAAGTTCGTCAGAACGGTTTTCTGCTGTACAGCGGCAGTGTTTCACCGGGGCCTTTCGAAATTGCCGATATCTACCCCAGTGGTTCCAATGGTGATTTGTCGGTGTCGGTCATTGAGGCCGATGGGCGCGTACGGACTTTTACCCAGGCCTACGCATCGCTGCCGATCATGGTCCCCTGGGGATCCTTGCGCTACAGCCTGGCCGTCGGGCAGGTCGATAACAGTAATGATGTTCAAGCCTCTCCCGACTTTGCCAGCACAGCCCTGATCTATGGGCTTTCCGAACGGATTACCGGGTTTGGGGGGCTGCAGCTGGCCGAAGATTATCAGGCCGCAAATATAGGTGCCGGGATCAATACCGGGCTGGGCGCAGTGTCGCTGGATATCACCCGGTCTGTCAGTCAGGTTGCTCAACAGTCGCGCAGCGGCCAGAGCATACGGGTGCGCTATGCCAACACGCTGGACGTTACCGACACCACGCTGGCCGTGGCAGGTTACCGCTATTCCACTGAAGCGTACCGGACCCTGAGCCAGCACATCAGCGATACCGACCCGCAGAGACATACGCTGTCCACTGGCCTGGCTCGGGATCGGCTTGAGCTAAGTGTTACCCAGATAGTGTCGAGCCACGCCGCATCGCTGAGTCTGACCGCTTCCGAGCAGCGCTACTGGAATCTGCCCGGCAAAACCCGGCAACTTTATCTGTCCTATAACGCTGCCTGGCAGACCGTCAATTACAGCCTGTCCATTGAACGCAACGAGGACTTCGGGCGAAACGGTGAAGCGAGCACCGACAATCGTGTTGCCTTGAGCGTGACCCTGCCACTCGGATCGAGCCCTGGTTCGTCGCGACTGTCTTTCAATGCCGTGCGCGACAGCACCGGTGAGTACAACGCTCAGACCGGGCTCAACGGCCAGGTGCTGGGGGATCGTGATACGTTTTATTCGGTACAGGCCGGACATGACAGCAGCTCCGGCAGTTTCGGTGCCGGGAAGATCAGTACCACCACCGGGTTCGGTCGCTTCGAGGCCGGTTATAGCCAGGGCCAGGACTACGATGCATTCAGCCTGTCTGCGGCGGGTTCGCTGGTGGCTCACCCCGGTGGTTTGAACCTGGGGCAGGCGCTGGGTGAAACCTTCGCCCTGGTTCAGGTTCCGGACGTCAGCGGGGCTCGGTTGAAGTCCTTCAGTAACGTCGAAACTGCAGACAACGGCTATGCGGTTCTGCCCTATGCGCAGGCCTACCGGACCAATTGGGTCAGCCTGGATACCCGCCAGTTGGGTGCTGATGTCGACCTGGAAAATGCCATCACCCAGCTCGTACCGCGCCGGGGAGCGATACCGTTGGTGCGCTTCAAAGCCGTTGTGGGCCGCCGGGTCCAGTTTGAACTGGTGCGCGCCGACGGCAGCAAAATACCGCTGGGTGCCAGTGTCGAGGATGAACAGGGCAGGGCGCTGGCGGTGGTCGACCCTGGCAGTCAGGCGTTGGTGCTCAGTGAGCAGGATGTCGGCAGCTTGCGGGTTCGCTGGTCTGATCGAAGTTGTCAGGCAGCATTCTCGCTGCCGCCCAGAGATCCGGCCCGTGCCTACGAGCGGATCAGGGTGACATGCCAATGAGCGCGCTTGCTGATTCATGCCCGGCAGCGTTGGCTGCGCTGCTGCTGGCGGGCAGCGTTGGCGCACAAGGGGCGATTTCGCTGAGCGGAACACGGCTGGTCTTTGATGGCCAGTATCACGAAGCCAGTATCGAGGTGCGCAATCGAGGTGATTCCGAAGCACTTTTCCAGGCCTGGCTAAGTGATGCCCAGGATGACGACGATACTCCACTGGCTCGGCGCAGAACGCTGCCGTTCGTGGTCACGCCACCGCTTTCACGTTTGCCGGGCGGCGGCAGGCAGGTCCTGCGCGTTTTATATCAGGGCACAGGCATGCTGCAGGGGCGCGAGTCGCTGCTGCATTTGTATGTGCTTGAGGTGCCTCGACGGCAGGCAGGCACTCGTCAGTTGAATGTCGCCGTGCGTCAGCGCATCAATGTGTTTTACCGGCCCGTTGGTCTAGAGGGGGATCCGGCTGACACGGGCGCAAAGTTGCAGTGGACACTGACTCATGACGAGGCAGGCGTTTCCTTGCTGACGGTCAGTAACCCAATGCCTTATCACGCCTCTCTGCAAGCGTTGCGCATTGACGCTGTTCAACTCATCGAGTACCTGCTGCTGGCACCGGGCGCCCATTTTGAAATGGTTGTACCAGCGAGCGTTCTGCCCTCCGCAACCCATCGTTTTTCATACAAGGCGCTGACCGATTATGGCGGTCAGCGTACTTATTGCACACCGCTCAAGGGGCAGGCGGCCTTTACGGCCCGCTTGCTGGAGCCCCATTCCTTTCAGGACGAATGCTGATATGAAACGACTGTCTGCCAGACGCTGGCTGCTATCCACTGTGGTGTTGCTGATGCTGAATCCGGCTTCCGTCTTCGCGTTGGTCTGTACCACTCAGGGGACGGGCGAAACCGAAATTCACGATGATCTGGGCAGTACGGTGGCGATTCCGGAGTCGATTCCCAACGGGGAAGTGGTGTGGCGTTCCGAGCCTGTGAATGTTCAGGTCGAATGTGCCAAGGACGGCTCGCAGTCTGTCGAGGAAGAGATTTTCATCTACCTGAACCCGGACAATCGTTTGATCGGTCAGGGTATCCGCGCTGGCATAACGCTTCAGGGCACCGATCATCTGCAAGGCAGCGGACGGGTCAGTACCGGGAGCTACTTGCCGGCCTGCCATGAAGGCGACAGCAATATCGAAAATTGTCCAAAGGTGCGCTTCAATCTGGCGTTTTCCGTATTTATCCAGAAGTTCGGCGCAACACCACCCTCTGGCGTGGCCAGTGATCTGCTGGATTACCGGTTTTTTCAACTGGGTGGTGCGACGGACTCAAGCCGGGTGCCGGGGCGCAGCCTCAGTTACGTGATCAACAACCTGCGGGGGCTGCGGTTCGTGGCCTGCGACGCCGACCTGCAAGTGCTCCCCGAAACCGTGGAGTTCGGCGACGTTGCCATACACAAGGTGACCATTGGCAAGGTAATCGCCACGCAGACATTTTCTTTGCTGACCAGTCGTGCGTGCGATTCGCCGTTCAGCATTGATGCGCGTTTCAGGCCGGTGACAGGCAATCTGTCCGGCGAACTGCTCGTTCCCTCCGGCAATGACTCGCTGGGGATTCGTATTGCCAGCGCTGTCAGTGGCCAGCCGTTACGTTACAACGAACCGTTCCATCTGGCAGAACTGCTGGGTGAAACCAACGCTGCCAGTGCTGACTTCAATGCGCAGTTGCTGTGGAATTCCAATACACCGACGCCGGGACCTTTCAATGCCGAGATCATGGTCGATCTGTTCTACAAATGACGGCGACAGGAGGCTCGGGCGGTTACGCGGCGATTGATGTATGCTGCGCGACCGCGGGCATGTGCCCGGCCAATTCGACTTTCTGGTGACACCATGACCACTCCTGAACAACCCCCTGTTCAAGACGCCGCAGCCGACCCCGTCGCAGACACTGAAAAGAAGGCTGTCATTGCGCCTTTCAGCTTTCCGTTCAAGCCTTCGGAGTTTGCCCAGGCCAAAAAGGAACCCGCATGGCATCAGAAAGCCAACAAGCATGGCCATCACAAGACCCCTGGCGTAGCCCCGGCGGGCACGCGCAGATCGATGGGCAAGCGCTGATCGCGTGAGTAATCCTGTTCAGGCTGCCTGCAAGGGTATGAACAGGTAGGAAACCGGCTCCCGATCCGTAACGTCGGCACCCTCCTGTTGCAGGGTGTCCAGAACCTGCTGTCCCGCCACATGAAATTCCCAGTGCGAGTCATTGGGTTGCATATCCTGCGCACGGTTTGCGACCTCCGCGATGGCGGTCGCAAATGCGTTCATGTCCGGCAGATACGCGACGAAGCCGTTGCCCTTGAGGGCGGTGGTGCGTATGCCCAGTTGCTGACAGATCAACTGTTTGGTCTCTATTTCATCCCGATCAGCCTGGCGGGACTGTTCGATCAGGTCCATCAACTGCGTATCAACCAGCCTGTCGCCAATGATCAGGTCTGGACCCTGCTCCCAGGACTCTGGCGGGCAGCCCTTGGTTTCGGGGCGTAATGGAATGTGCGGATTGATCTCCATCGGATAGATCCGGCACACCAGCGGCCTGCGCTCGTAAATGCGACACAGGTTTTTCTCGTCAAGATTCCGGCAACGCCCAACGTTGTAGGCCGCGAAGGTGATCGCCACGAAGGCTGTTGTGCTGCCGCTGTTCACCTGCGTCGAGCGCCGGCTGGCATGGGTCAGTTGGGCCTCGGAAACGCCATAGCCATTGCTCAGAAAAGCTTCGGTCAAGACAATCACGGTGCCGCCGTCTGCCGCCCATTGTGCGGCTTCGCCAAGCGTAAGAGGCACGTGGTGGTCGGTGCAGCAACCGCCGCAACCCACACAGGAAAACTTGGTGTCCATTGTCTCGATGACCCTTTCAGAGCTGCGCGCCGAGCGACAACAATTGGTCACTCTCCTGGCTGATGCAGCTCAGGAAGCAAGTTGTGCGCCAGTCGCTGGTTGGGTCAATGGTCCCGTCAGGCTTCGGGAATATCGAAACGTTTCAGGTAGGACATCCCTGATTTCTCGTACAGACGCCGTGCCTTGAGGTTGTTTTCCATGACGTGAAGATCGACTGCTGCTTCGCCGCACATACTCAAATGGGCGAACAGGTGGTTGAGCAGAGCGAAGCCTATCCCGCTACGTCGCACTTCGGGATGCACGACCAGGTCTTTGATGAATGCGCTGGTCCAGCAGACGATCACGCCCACCACTGTTTCGTCGAGCACGGCCAGAAAGCACCGCGACGTGTCGAATTCCGGGTCTTGTTCGAAGGCGGCTCGCCAGTGCGGATAATCCGGCACACTGCCTGCCGCGCTGGCATGACCCTGTGTCAGCAGGCGGTGAACCTCTGGAGCTTGCTCAAGGGTGAAAGGTCGCAGCAGGACACGCGGCGGCCAGATCGCAGCGGGTACGGGTAAGGCGAGAGTCCGACGCATCAGCCAGTAATGTCCGGCAGATGCGTCGGTAAGGTTCGGACGTTGCGTCGGTGCTCGCTCAGGGATCAGAGCCCTTGGGCGACCACCGTACGTGCGGCCTCGATCAGGCATTTGGTCAACTCGGGTGACGAGAACTTGGTCAGCACAGCGTTGGCCCCGGCGATCTGCGACTTCTCGCTGTTCATCGCGCTGTCGAGCGAGGTGTGCAAGAGGATATACAGATCGCTGAAGTCGGGCGTGTCGCGCAGAGTCCGGGTAAGCGCGTAGCCATCCATTTCCGACATCTCGATGTCGGACACCACCACGTTGATCTGCCGATCAGTACCTTGAAGATCCAGCAGAACGTCGATGGCTTCCTTGGCACTGCGCGCCGTGTGGCATTCGATGCCCAGATTGCGCAAGGTGATGATCGACTGCTGCAGGGCAACCTGGCTGTCATCGACGACCAGAATCCGCGCCCTGCTGAGCATTTCGGCATCCTCTTTGGCCAGCTCCGTCGACTGCACGACGATCTGCGCCGGAGCAATACCGTGAATTACTTTTTCGATATCCAGAACCTGTACCAGCACGCCATCGACCTGAGTGACCCCGGTGATGAACGATTTGCTGCTCGACCCGTAGGGTGGCGGACGGATATCGGTGGTCAGGCAGTGCACAATCTTGCTCACGGCCTGAACGTGCAGTCCCTGTTTGGAGCGGCTGACATCGGTAACGATCAGGCAGCCACCATCGGGATCGGCCAAAGGGCGCTCACCGATTGCACGACTCAGGTCAATGACCGACAGTGATGAGCCGCGCAACGTGGCGATACCTTTGACGTGCGGGTGCGATTCGGGAAGATGGGTCAGGGGAGGGCAGGGAATGATCTCACTGACCTTGAGCAGGTTGATCGCCATCAGCTTGCCGCTGCGCAACGTGAAGAGGAGCAGCGACAGTGAATCTGCTCGGACGTTATTGGACATATGAACCTTCTGGCTGTAGGTGTTTCGTCGCCTGGAAGCGGCAAACAACTTTCTATGACAGGTTATCGACCTGCGACAGGCAGGCTTGAGGATTTTTAACGGACGGCTGGCCGCATCGCTCGCTGGTCCTTGAAAGTTGTTTCAACACGTAACGGCAGCCAGCATGAGCTGCCAGTGCAGGCGTGAATAGTGGCAGTCTGGCTCCGGTCCAGTCAAACCGGGCGAGATGCGGCACACTGTCGCTCTGCGCATTCCGACAGTCAGCGTCGCAGGTTCGTACGCGACTGTGCTTTGACATCAGTATGCCCTGCGACAAAATACCGCAGATATATATAGAAGAAGATCTGCGACAAACTGACGCACCCTTCTATATATAGAAGGGCATTGCATCCGGCTCCCGCAAAAATGTCCTGTTGGTCGTGGATCTGCTGACGCGCAGACCATCCGGCGGGCAAATGTGTCCGTATGGCTGGCGAGCGCTTGAGTTGCCGAATCAGACAGATGATCATCGCGCACGCTTCGGTGCGACCGGGCCGTACACTCCTGTTTCAGGCTTCGCCCATACGTAGCAGGGCGTTGACCAACCACCTCATCAGTTCAGTAAGGTATGTGAATGAGCGACAACACGTTGTACCTGAGACGCGAAAAGCGCTTTCTGGTTTTGCTGGGGATTATCTGCCTGGCCTTGATCGGCGGTGCCCTGTACATGCAGATCGTGCTGGGTGAGGCGCCTTGCCCGCTGTGCATCCTGCAGCGCTACGCACTGCTGTTCATCGCGATTTTTGCATTCATCGGTGCTGCCATGTCTGGACGTCGCGGCGTTACGGTGTGTGAAACGCTGGTCACCCTCAGCGCACTGGGCGGAATTGCCGCGGCCGGTCGGCATGTATGGATCCTCGCCCATCCGTCCGACAGCTGCGGTATCGACGTGCTGCAACCGATCGTTGATGGCCTGCCATTGGCTACACTGTTCCCTACAGGGTTTCAGGTCAGCGGTTTCTGCACGACGCCATATCCGCCGGTTCTCGGATTGTCACTCGCGCAATGGGCGCTGACGGCGTTTGTCCTGACCGCAGTTCTGGTACCGGCGTGCATCATTCGCAATCGCCGCAAACCTTACTAACTACAGGGGCTTTCGCAAAAAATGCCCCGTGAATACGGGGCTTTTTTCGAGTGGAATGAGGCGTTTGCAGGACGATTGTTACGAATATAGAGAATAACTGTTACAAAATTAGGCATAGTCATTAAAAATTTACGTATCTACAATCCCCGTCACTTGTCGTTCAGCTTGGCCGAACGATCAGCATTTTGAGGCTTGGAGCGTCCCCTGTGCACTCTGAACAGGCAGCGCAACGCTTGCCTCTGAGGGCGTATAATGGCCGCGTCGAAAGCGTCTGCCCGAAGTTTTGGGCAGTTCCAGCAACTCAAAAAACAAGAATCCATAGCTAAACCCGGACTTGTCGATACGCCGCTGTGCGTACTGGCGGCCCTTGTTCAATTCAAAAAAATTAGCCGGCACTGGCAGGGCGAAGTGTTGGCGGTCGAAACCCAACTGCACCGCGCAAGCTGCTTTTAGAGGTCGTGAAATGAGTAAAAAAAGGTACCCCAGGTTTTTTGGCTTCTTGGCCCTTTTCTGTATGCTTTTGCTCAGTGGATGCGATGGCGTACCTCTGCTCGATCCAAAAGGGCAGGTGGGTATCGAGCAGCGGAACCTGATCGTAATCGCTACGTTGCTGATGCTGATTGTCGTGATCCCGGTCATTCTGATGACCCTGATCTTCGCATGGAAGTATCGCGCTTCGAACAAGGCCGCCAAGTACACGCCGGACTGGTCTCACTCCACCAAGATCGAAATCGCAGTCTGGGGCGTACCCATGCTGCTGCTGGTCTTTCTGGGGTACATCACTTACGTTTCGACTCACTCGCTGGACCCTTACCGTCCGCTTGATTCGGACGTCAAGCCGGTCACCATCCAGGCGATCTCGGTCGACTGGAAGTGGGTATTCGTCTATCCGGACTACGGCATCGCCACGGTCAACAAGATCGTGTTCCCTGCCAAGACTCCGATCAACTTCCAGGTGACCTCGGACAGCGTGATGAACTCGTTCTTCATCCCGGGTCTGGGTGGTCAGATCTACGCGATGGCGGGCATGCACACCAAGCTGCACCTGATTGCCAACGAAAATCACGAATTCAACGGTATCTCGGCCAACTACAGTGGCGCAGGCTTTACCGGTATGAAGTTCAAGGCTATCGCCACCAGCCAGGCCGATTTCGACAGCTGGGTCAGCGAAGTCAAGAGCTCACCTAAAAAGCTTGGCACGGCCGAATACGCCGAGTTGATCAAGCCGAGCGAACGCAACCCTGTCGAACTCTTTTCCTCGGTCACCCCGAACCTGTTCCAGATCGTCATCGACAAGTATGAAGGTATGAATCCAGGCAAGAAGGTTGTCGCTGGTGAGAAGGAAGTGGCCGGTGACGCTGGTGCGGAAAAAGGCAAAAATTCAGCTGCTGGGGCAGAGGAGTAAACGATGTTTGGCAAATTAAGTCTGGAAGCGGTGCCGTTCCACGAGCCCATAGTCATGGTGACACTTGCCATGATCGCGCTCGGCGGCATTGCGGTTGTCGGGTTGATCACCTATTTCCGCAAGTGGACGTACTTGTGGTCTGAATGGCTGACCTCTGTCGACCACAAGAAAATCGGCGTGATGTACATCGTCGTTGCCATGGTCATGCTGCTGCGCGGTTTTGCCGACGCCATCATGATGCGTACCCAACTGGCGATGGCCCAGAACGGTTCCGAAGGGTTCCTTCCGCCTGAACACTATGACCAGATCTTCACCGCTCACGGTGTGATCATGATCATCTTCATGGCGATGCCGTTCTTCACGGGTCTGATGAACATCGTTCTGCCTCTGCAGATCGGCGCTCGCGACGTGGCGTTCCCGTTCCTGAACTCCCTGAGCTTCTGGCTGCTGGTCGCAGGTATGCTGCTGATCAACATCTCCCTGGGTGTCGGTGAATTCGCCAAGACCGGCTGGGTCGCGTATCCACCTCTTTCCGGGTTGCAATACAGTCCTGGCGTAGGGGTTGACTACTACATCTGGGCGCTACAGTTATCCGGCTTAGGTACGACGCTGACGGGGGTCAACTTCCTCGTGACCGTTCTGAAGATGCGTACCCCTGGCATGAAACTGATGGACATGCCGATCTTCACCTGGACCTGCACCTGGGCAAACATCCTGATCGTGGCTTCGTTCCCGATCCTGACCGCTACCCTGGCGTTCCTGACCC
The DNA here is from genome assembly GCF_032586995.1 of Pseudomonas syringae group sp. J248-6. NCBI lineage: Bacteria > Pseudomonadati > Pseudomonadota > Gammaproteobacteria > Pseudomonadales > Pseudomonadaceae > Pseudomonas > Pseudomonas syringae group sp. J248-6. Next base: position 195,939 of record NZ_JAWHOP010000007.1, read on the forward strand.
TTGACCGCTACCTGGACTTCCACATTTTCACGAACGAAATGGGCGGTAACCCCATGATGTACGTGAACCTGTTCTGGGCGTGGGGTCACCCTGAGGTGTACATCCTGATCCTGCCGGCCTTCGGCGTGTTCTCGGAAGTCATCTCCACGTTCTCCGGCAAGCGTCTGTTCGGCCACAAGTCGATGATCTTCGCCTCTGGTGCGATCTGTATCCTGGGCTTCATGGTCTGGCTGCACCACTTCTTCACGATGGGTGCGGGTGCCAACGTCAACGCCTTCTTCGGCCTGGCGACGATGCTTATCGCGATCCCGACGGGTGTGAAGCTGTTCAACTGGCTGTTCACCATGTATCAGGGCCGTCTGCGCTTCACTCCGCCGGTACTCTGGACCCTGGGTTTCATGGTCACCTTCTCGATCGGCGGCATGACCGGCGTTCTGCTGGCGATCCCTGGTGCTGACTTCGTGCTGCACAACAGCCTGTTCGTGATCGCTCACTTCCACAACGTCATCATCGGCGGTGCGGTATTCGGTTACATCGCCGGCTTCGCGTTCTGGTTCCCTAAAGCGTTCGGCTTTACCCTGAACGAGAAGTGGGGCAAGGCAGCGTTCTGGTTCTGGATCGTCGGCTTCTTCGTCGCGTTCATGCCGCTTTACGCGCTGGGCTTCCTGGGCATGACCCGTCGTCTGAACGCTACCGACATGCCAGAGTGGAACATCTACCTGGACGTCGCGCTGTTCGGTGCTGTGCTGATCGCGATGGGTATCGCTTCGCAGCTGATCCAGCTGTTCGTGAGTATCCGTGACCGCGACAACAACCGCGATCTGACCGGTGACCCATGGAATGGCCATACCCTGGAATGGTCCACTTCTTCGCCACCGCCGTTCTACAACTTTGCCGAACTGCCAAAAGCTGACGACATCGACGCGTTCACCGACGCCAAACGTGCCGGTACCGCTTATAAGGTCCCTGCTCGCTACTCGGCGATTCACATGCCTAACAACACGGCGACCGGCCTGTACATGGGTATGTTGCTGACGGTATTCGGCTTTGCATTCATCTGGCACATCTGGTGGCTGGTAGGCGCAAGCCTGGTTGCGACCATTGCAGTCTTCGTTGCTCACGCTGTCCGTGACGACCAGGGCTACATGGTGCCTGCTGAAGATGTAGCGCGTATTGAAGGTGAGCATCACAAGGTCCTGGCGGCCAACGGTGCATACACTCCTGTCAAGTCCTCGCTGGAACAGGTTTAAACAATGTCAAATATTGCAATCAACTCCGGAGCCCACGATCACGGTCACGACCATGATCATGGGCATGACGATCACCACGACAGCGGTGGCATGACGGTCTACGGCTTCTGGCTGTACCTGATGACCGACTGCGTGTTGTTCGCCTCGTTCTTCGCGGTATACGCCGTGATGGTCAACAGTGTCGCGGGTGGCCCGTCGGGCCAGGACATCTTCCTGCTGCCATTCGTGGCTGTGGAAACCGCGTTCCTGCTGGTCAGTAGTATCACCTACGGCTTCGCCATGCTGGCGTTGTACAAGGGCAAGAAAAGCCAGGTTCTTGGCTGGCTGGCCCTGACCTTCCTGTGTGGTGCTGCGTTTATCGGTATGGAAATCTATGAATTCCATCACCTGATCCACGAAGGTTACGGTCCGAGCCGCAGCGGCTTCCTGTCAGCGTTCTTCGCGCTGGTAGGCCTGCACGGCGCGCACGTGACCAGCGGTCTGATCTGGATGGCGATCATGATGTTCCAGGTCCAGAAAAAGGGCCTGACCAACACCAACAAGACGCGCCTGAGCTGCCTCAGCCTGTTCTGGCACTTCCTGGACGTTGTCTGGATTGGCGTGTTCACCGTTGTCTATCTGATGGGAGCTTTGTAATGTCAAATTCGCATCACTCCGCTGAAGACAATAGTCACGGCTCGGTGAAGTCGTACATCATCGGTTTCGTACTGTCGGTCATCCTGACCGCCATTCCGTTTGCCCTGGTGATGTCGCCGTCGCTGCCGAAGGACATGACGATTGCAATCGTTCTGGTCTTCGCGATCATCCAGATCCTGGTGCACCTGCATTACTTCCTGCACCTGGATTTCACGAGCGTGCAGCGCAACAACGTGATGGCCTTCGCCTTTACCACGATGGTTATCGTCCTGCTGGTTGGCCTGTCGCTGTGGATCATTTTCAGCGTCCACCGCGAAATGATGGCGCATTGAGGAATACCAGATGTCACTGAAGCACTTTATCCAAATCACCAAGCCGGGGATCATTTTCGGTAACGTGCTTTCGGTGGCAGGTGGCTTTTTTCTGGCTTCCAAGGGAAATATCGACTTCGGCGTGTTCCTCGCTGCTGTAATCGGTACTTCCCTGGTCGTTGCGTCTGGTTGCGTGTTCAATAACTGCATCGATCGCGATATCGATCAGCGTATGGAAAGGACCCGTAACCGGGTCCTGGTGCAGGGCCTGGTTTCATTGAAACTGGCGCTGCTCTACGCAACCATACTCGGCGTTGCGGGCGTTGCCCTGTTGTACACCGAGGCCAACCCGTTGGCTGCCTTGTTTGCGGTCATCGGGTTTGTGATCTATGTCGGCCTTTACAGCCTGTACCTGAAACGCAGATCGGTTCACGGCACGCTGGTGGGCAGTCTTTCGGGGGCCATGCCTCCAGTGATCGGCTACTGCGCAGTGACCAACAGCTTCGACTTTGCGGCCCTGACGCTACTGGTGATGTTCAGCCTGTGGCAGATGCCGCATTCGTATGCGATCGCCATCTTCCGTTTCAATGACTATCGTGCGGCGAAAATTCCGGTACTGCCGGTCAAGCGCGGCATTCTGGTCACCAAGCGCCACATCATGCTCTACATCCTGGCGTTCCTCGTGGCGACCCTGATGTTGACCGTAGGTGGTTATGCGGGCCTCAACTACCTGGCTGTTGCAGCAGGCATGGGCATGTACTGGTTGTACATGGCCTGGAAGGGTTACAAAGCCGTTGACGATACTGTCTGGGCTCGCAAGCTGTTCGTGTTTTCTATCTTCACCATCACTGCCTTGAGCGTGATGATGTCGGTGGACTTTCAGGTGACAAAAGAATTGTTGGTGACCTACGCCTTCTGATTTTCACCTGATGCACAAACCGAAACCCCGTTCTGCGAAGAACGGGGTTTTTTTTCGGATGCGATCTACACTTGATGAATGACCGCAAACGGCAGCAGATTCCTGGCGGCTGGATACGCCTGTTTACACGGCGTTTGTGACCTGCTGTAGAAAATCAGGATCGCTTGCCGCATGATGTGCCGTTTTCAAGCGACCTGTTATAGATATCCGGTTTCCGAGCCCGTCAGGGCCGATAATGATTATGGCTATTACCCCATGATGCCCTCAGAAAGTCAGAGCCTCACGCCTCAACCCCTGGTTTCGATCGTCGCCCCTTGCTATAACGCCGAGCGCTTCCTTGAAGCTGCCCTTCAGAGCATCTTTGCTCAGGACTACGGTAATTTTGAAGTCATCATCGTTGACGATGGTTCGACCGACAACAGCATCGCGATGCTTGAGTCATTGCAGGCGCGTTACCCGTTCCAGCTCTATCGCCAAGCGAATCAGGGGGTCAGCGCTGCGCTCAATCATGGTCTGCGCTACGCAAAGGGCGTCTATCTTTCCACACCCGACCTCGATGACATCATGCTTCCTTCATCGGTGCGCATTCGTGCCGATTATCTGGACAAGCATCCCGAGGCAGGCTGCGTAGGCGCACTGATCAGCTACATGGACTGCGACGGCAACACGATCAAATGCCAATCGCGCGACTATGTCGAACGGCTGACATTCGACGACGTGTTGCGCGGTGCGGTCGTTGTAGGGGCACCGGTGGCGCTGTATCGGATGCAGGCCATGCGCGACGCGAACGGCTACGACCCGGAGATAAAGGTTCAGGATTTCCAGGCCACGCTGAGAATTGCCCGCCTGGGCTATGAAATGCATGTGATCCCCGAAGTCGTGACACGCTATCGACGTCACCCCAACAACCTTTCACGCAAGTACAAGGTGCTGCTTGAGGCTGATCTCAAAAGTATCGAGCCCTATCGTGAGCATCCCGAATATCAGAGTGGCCGCACTCAAGTGGTCAACAAGGCATTGAAATACGCCGCTGTCGCGGATAAGCGATATGCCTGGAGTCTTTTGCGTACCATCCCCTGGAAATATTTCAATGGAACGACCTGGCGACGCTGCAAGCGTTTGCTGCTGAGCTATAGGTAAGCATCATCGTCGTTGGTCAACTCACTGAGCATACAGAGCGCCCATGTTTTGGCCTGGGTCAGAAATGCCATGTCGGTTTGCATTTATTTCGAGCCTCAGGGCCTGAATGATCTGGCAGAATAAGGCATTGGCCTGACTCGTCCAGGCAGTCGCTAAAATGATAGAGGGCGTTATGAGTCAAGAAAGCATCAACTGGGACACTCTGGGTTTCGATTACATCAAGACTGACAAGCGCTACCTTTCTCATTGGCGCGACGGTGCCTGGGATCAGGGGTCGCTGACCGAGGACAACACGCTGCATATCAGCGAGGGTTCGACCGCGCTGCATTACGGTCAGCAGTGCTTTGAAGGTCTCAAGGCCTATCGCTGCAAGGATGGCTCGATCAATCTTTTCCGTCCTGATCAGAACGCGCAGCGCATGCAGCGCAGCTGTTCTCGCCTGTTGATGCCTCATGTACCGACTGATGTGTTCATCGAGGCCTGCAAGCAGGTCGTCAAGGCCAACGAACGTTTCATCCCGCCTTACGGTTCCGGTGGCGCGTTGTACCTGCGCCCGTTCGTGATTGGTGTGGGTGACAACATTGGCGTGCGTACCGCTCCGGAGTTCATCTTTTCGATCTTCTGCATTCCGGTGGGTGCCTATTTCAAGGGCGGCCTGAAGCCAAATAATTTTGTGATTTCCGGTTATGACCGTGCTGCGCCCAATGGCACCGGGGCTGCCAAGGTTGGTGGCAACTATGCCGCCAGCCTGATGCCCGGCTCTGAAGCCAAGAAACACAGTTTTGCCGATTGCATCTATCTCGACCCACAGACTCACTCCAGGATCGAGGAAGTGGGTTCGGCAAACTTCTTTGCCATCACCAATGATGATGTGTTCCTGACGCCGAAATCACCGTCGGTGCTGCCGGGCATCACCCGCCTGTCGTTGATCGAACTGGCAAAATCCCGTCTTGGCCTGACGGTCGAGGAGGGCGATGTATTCATCGACCAGCTCGACACCTTCAAGGAAGCGGGCGCTTGCGGTACGGCTGCGGTGATCACCCCGATTGGCGGGATTTCCTACAAGGACAAGCTGCATGTGTTCTACAGCCAGACCGAAGTCGGTCCGGTCACTCAGCGTCTGTACAAGGAATTGACCGGCGTTCAATCCGGTGACATCGAGGCGCCAGCCGGCTGGATCGTCAAGGTCTGATAGCTTGACCTGTATCGTTCCAGTGCCATGCGCTGGAACGATCGCTGGCCGCATGTTCAAGGTGCAGCGGCTTTCCCTTCCTCGACCAACTCTTTCGCTGGGCCCAGCACAATCGCCAGATGCCGCAAGTCATCGACTTCCAGGCCATAACGCTTGCCCGATGGACTTTGCGTGACCGTTCCCAGTGCATATACCGTGAAGAACTTCACGCCATCCGCGTGGCTTAATAACTCACTGATATAGCGGCTTGAACGGTAGGCCTGCATTTGCGCGGGTGATACGTAAAGCGTCACCAGTTTGCCGTCGATACGGTCAAAAAACCTGAACTTGAAGCCCAGTCCGTAACGTTGCTCAATCAACCCGCCACCAAATAGCACACGGCCGTTGTCACCCGTTTGCGCATATTTGATATGGCGAAAATACCCGCGTAGCGACACTTCGCCCTGACCGGGAATTCTCAGTTTCAACAGCTTGAAATCGTCCGGTGACAACTCGGCCTTGGCCTGTCGATAGCTGTCTACCAGTCGCTCCAGGTTGTTGGTGCGGGTTTCGCTGTAGCGGGCGGCCTTGGGTGACGCCGGTTCGGTCAAAGGCTGGCTGACGACGGGCTGCAGATTGCCTGCACCGGCTTTTTCTTCCCCGGACTTCTCTTTGGCGGGTGCTTTGAGCGTCGGGTCGAATATGTCGATGTAGTCATCCAGCTTGCGCTTGGCCTGGCGCAGACGCGTCTGAGCATCTGTTTCTTCGACATGAACGTCCGGCTTTTCGTCGGCGCTCTCGTCCACCCATTCACACCCCGGATGGTGATCGTAGTGAGGGTTGGCACGGAAGTGCGCAGCAACGAAGGTCGGGTTGTCCTGTGGTTTCACGTCATAGCGAACCCCGGTCACCTTTGCCCCCATTGCCCTGCAAGCCTCATTCGAGCAGAGAAACTCGAAGCGTTTGCGTGGCGGCTCCTGAGAGAAGTATTCGCGTCGGGCAGCAGCGATTGACAGCTCTTGCTGCAACTCGACACAGAATGCGCGTGTGATAGGTTTGCCGGGCTTCATGCTCGTTGACTGCCTTCCTGTATAGAGTTGTTGCAACACGCTATTTCACCCGGACACGCCTTGCAACTATCGCAGCGCAGGAAGTTGAATACGATTCCCGTCGAATCCTCCTGAGACTTACTCCGAGGGCACTGCCAGCCATTCCCCGAGCGCCTGCTGATACTCGCCAGTGGCCTTGCTCAGGTGCAGCCATTGGTCAACGTAGCTTTTCCAGGTCACATCATCGCGGGGCAACAGGTAGGCCTTTTCGCCGTATTGCATGTACGCGGTCGGGTTGACTGCACACAAGCCTGGCATACGTTTCTGCTGGTAAAGCGCTTCGGAGGCATCCGTGATCATCACGTCAGCCTTCTTGTCCAGCAGTTCCTGGAAGATGGTCTTGTTGTCGTGAAATGCCAAGGACGCCTTCGGCAGGTGAGCGCGCGCGAAGGCTTCATTGGTGCCGCCAGCAGGTTCTATCAAGCGCACCGAGGGTTGATTGATCTGCTCGACCGTCTGGTACAGGGCCTTGTCTTCACAGCGCACCAGAGGAATCTTGCCATCGACATCCAGCGTATTGCTGAAGAAGGCTTTTTTCTGCCGTTCCAGGCTGACCGAGATGCCGCCCATGCCGATGTCGCATTTGCCGGCGACCATGTCCGGCATCAGGTTCTTCCAGGTGGTAGGCACCCACTGCACGTTAACTCCCAGGCTCTTGGCCAGCGAGCGTGCCATGGTGATATCGATGCCTTCGTATTCACCGTCTTCGCGCAGCAGGGTATAGGGCTTGTAATCGCCAGTGGTGCAGACTGCCAACTGGCCGGTTTGCAGAACCTTGTCCAGATGCGAGGTGGATTCCTGAGCCTGAGCCATGCCTGTCATGCCCAGCAGCAGGGCGGTGAATGCGCTGTATTTAAGGTTCATCATGAGTCTGAGTGCTCTCAGCCGTGCAGTCGGTTTTGTTTGAGTCGACAGATTGCTTCATTTGTCAGGCCGATGTGAAGCTGTAATGAAAACATGAAGTCAAATGTGCGTGCATAAATCAGGGGTTGAACATTTCGTAAAAAAGCGTAATGTTATGCCCCATGATTCTTGAGCAAATCAAAGCGGTCGGCAATGACACTCGCATGTTGATCATGGAGTGGCTGAAAAACCCGCAAGCCCATTTCCCCCCACAGGACCACGGTGATCCGTCGATAGGCGTGTGCGTCTCGCACATTCAGGCCAAGGCCAGTCTGTCAGCTTCCACCGCGTCTGCGCACCTGGCGATCCTGCAACGCGCCGGGCTGGTTCAGGCGACAAGGATCGGAAAATGGACTTATTTTCGCCGCGACGAGCAAGCCATCGACCGGTTCGCCGATAGGCTCAAGAAAGAACTATGACTCTTTAGCGTTACTTACACATTTCGTCATTTTGCGTAATGTTGAATTGATAGGAGATTGACCATGAGCAATACAACCATCTACGTGCAGGCTGGCGGCGGCTACGATCAGGTCAGCGTTGGCGAAAGCGAAGTGCTGGCACCGAAAGCCGGTGAGATCACTGTGCGTCTGCACGCAAATTCGCTCAACTATCACGACTTCGCAGTCGTCACCGGTATGTGGGCGCCGACTGAAAAACGTATTCCCATGGCCGATGGCGCAGGCGTAGTAACCGCAGTAGGCGAGGGCGTCAGCGAGTTCGCTGTCGGCGACTCTGTCGTCAGCACGTTCTTCCCTGAGTGGATCAGCGGCGAGCCGCTGGTTGAAGGTTTCGTCACTGTGCCGGGCGACGGCGTCGACGGTTATGCCCGCGAGCAGGTGACTGCCCGTGCCACCTCATTTACCCACGCGCCACTGGGTTATACCCATGCCGAAGCGTCCACGCTGACCACCGCAGGCTTGACCGCGTGGCGCGCGCTAATGGTCGATGACGCGTTGAAAGCCGGTGATACCGTTCTGGTGCAAGGCACTGGCGGCGTATCGATCTTTGCGCTGCAGTTCGCCAAAATGGTCGGTGCGACCGTTATCGCGACGTCGTCGAGTGATGAAAAGCTGGAGCGTCTGCAAGCCATGGGCGCTGACCACCTGATCAACTACCGCAAGGACAGCAACTGGGGCGAGACCGCCCGCAAGCTGACTGGCGGCCGTGGTGTTGATCACATCATCGATGTGGGCGGCCCTTCGACATTGCAGCACTCCATGACAGCCGCACGGGTCGCTGGGCATATCTCGGTCATCGGCATTCTGAGCGGTGTCGCCGGTCAGCTGGAATTCGTCCCGGCACTGGTCAAGCAACTGCGCATGCAGGGTGTATTGGTGGGCAGCCGCACCCAGCAGCAGGACATGATCCGCGCCATTGATGCCAATGGCATGCGTCCGGTCATGGATCGCTCCTTCCCGATGACCGACATTGTCGAGGCGTTCCGTTATCAGGAAACCAATCAGCACTTCGGCAAGATCTGCCTGGATATCTGAGTGATGCCCCTGCGCCGATAGCTGAGCGCAAGTCAAAATCGCTGGTCTGCCAACGTTCGTGATGGCAGGCCAGTCGAGACGTTTTGCATAACTTTCCCCGGTCATCTTTTTGCATCAAGTGCGCTGGTCTGTGGTCACACCCTCTGTGACATCAAGGACGTTGCGTGGCATATAGCTTCACGCTGCCCGCCGCGACGTTCAATCCGATTACCAGATCAGGGACGCATTGAAATCATGAAACCTCATCTTTGGCTAGGCCTGCTTGGCGTTTTCTCCCTCAGTGTCCAGGCTGCATCGCTGGACGTTCCCATCAATCTGGTCAGCGCTGACGGCGCGCCCAAGCCTGTTGGCAACGTGACGGTGAGCGAAACACAGTATGGCTTGCTGTTTACCCCGAATCTGAAAGACCTGCCTGCGGGCATTCACGGTTTTCACGTACATGAAAACGGCAGCTGCGAAGCTGGTACGAAGGACGGCAAGAAGGTCGCCGCGCTGGCCGCAGGCGGTCACTTTGACCCGGCCAAAACCGGCAAGCATCTGGGGCCTTACGCTGATGGCCATCTAGGCGATCTGCCTGCGTTGTACGTTAACGCCGACGGCACCGCCAACTATCCGGTACTGGCGCCACGGCTGAAGAAAATCTCGGAAATCAAAGGCCATGCGCTGATGGTTCATGCGGGCGGCGATAACCATTCTGACCACCCTGCACCCTTGGGCGGTGGCGGTGATCGTGCGGCCTGTGGCGTGATCTGATGCGCTGTGCCTGTGTCCGGTTCGGGTGCAGGCACCCCCTGAATATTTTCACGCCCGATCAGCATCACCAATGTTACAAATGGCCGTCAGTGCGTTCCTGAGAGTCAGGCGCGCCATAGGGGGCGCAAGTGCTTATCTATCATCCAGTGAGGCTGCCCGGGCTGAATGCAGACGCCGCCAACCCAGCGCGCTTGATGGCAGTAGTCTGGCCAATAGGCCTTTGCGGCCAATACTTGCTGTCCCAACGGCGTTAGCTTTAGCGAGCGGCGAGGCCACTCAAGTCGCGTGTCTGATTCGATCAGTAGCGCCGTCGGAGAATCAATCAAGGGACGCATCATCGCGTGAAACATCATGTCGCCCAGAAACGGTAAAGGCTCGCGCTTGTCCGTCAGCTCAGCAAACACTTGGCCGAAGGTCATTGCCCCGGCTTCGCTGATGCACTGCAACGACAGACGCTCGGTGAGTGACAGGCCGTCATCGACGCCTGGTAATTCCTGTAGCTGACGTAACAGGGCCGGGGCAAGGCAGGGCAATGATGGTTGCGCGGTGTGGGCCAGTTCGGCAAGGGCAACCGGCGAGGCGTTGCAGTAAGCCGCCCATGCCTGGCGGGCCAGATGCAGCATTTCCTCAGTCACCGCCTTGCGCTGCGGCCACAGCCAGGCAAGCAGGTCAGGTGCAAGTTGGCCAATGCCGATGAAGCGCTGGACGCCGGGAATCTGGCTCACCTGGATAATTTCAAGCCTGGCAGGCAATTGCTCAAGGGCTGCCAGCGTCCTGATCAGGAAGAGCTGGTCGTAGGCATCTGCCTCGCACCACAGCACGCTGTGATCGGCACTGCTCATCTGCTGCAGATCGGTGTATTCATCATCAAACCGGCGCGCGACATCCGTCAGGCTAAGCCCGAATGCCTGGCTGATGTAGTGGCTGCGCGCTGCCTGATATGCCTTTTCAGGCACAGCCTGAACCGGACCCATGCACAAAGGGTCTGTCAGCATCTTGAAAGAGCCTTTGAAGCCCGCGAGTTTGAGAGTGTGGGCAATGTCGCTGCCGCATCGCCAATGCACGGTTCGCGCTTCGTCGCTTGCTTCGAAGTCCGGATTCCGTGCTGCGAAGTCGACTGCATCGACATGGGCCTTTAGCCTGGGCCAGCTGCTGAAGCCCAATTGCCTCGCGATCAGCCATTGGGCATCCGATAAGGTCGGCGTCGTCTTGTCGAGCAGGATGAGCTGATCAGCTGCAGTGCCGTCTTTCATTCGCAGCAGAAGCTCTTTGGCACGCTTGCGCTGCTGTTCGAGGTTGATACGGCCGTGATGGGACGAGGGCTTATTATTGCCTGGCATACGATCTCCTTGCAAAAAACCTTGTCCGCTTGAAGGTCGGGAGTCGTAGTGACGGAATATCGAATCAGAATCCTGGGCGCAGCCCTTTCCGCGGTAGGTGGCGTAGATGGCGCCACGCCGGAATATAGGTAATCGGATGGGGGATTGCAACTCCGTCAGGTCGTACTGATCACGTGTGTTTCAAGGCACATTGATCATTCGAGCCCTTTAAGGCATTGCCTCATTTCAAAGCGGGGATTCTCGCATCATTGCTCATGGTGTAAGTTTGAAATCTTACTGATCAAGTGGTCAGAATTTTTGCGTGCTGTACCTGCCAAGGAATGCCCTGAACAATGAACCTGTCACTCAAGCAACTGGCCGCAACCGCGTTGGTAATGGCCAGCCTTTCGTCCTTCACCAGCGTGGCGAATGCCAACGTCACTGCACAACAGAGCACGATCATTCTCAAGACTTTCAATGAGAAATCGGTCACGGATTTCAGGCAGTTTCTGAAAAGTCTGTCCAGCACTGATGTTGTCAAAGCTGCTGATTTTGGCCCGGCCATCAACGCCTTTCTCGACAACAAAACACTTTCCGACGCGCAACAGAACGACATTAATCGCCTGCTCGGTCTGTATACCCGGTTGAAGTATGGCAATGCGGCAACCGACACATTGCGTGAACTGGTCGCCATTCCAACCGCCCGTGTCGACGGCGTTGCCCAGCATGAAAACCCGGAGTTCATCAAGATCGCCAACGCGATCAAAGGCCTTGCCGAACGCTTCGATCTGAAATTTCGCAACGTCGATAACCGCGTTTATGAAGTTTCGCTCGACGGGGCGGGCGATGAAGTCGTGGGCATTCACGTCCATGCCGATGTTGTACCGGTCACGCCGGAAAACTGGGTGTTGCCGGACGGCACGCGGCTCGATCCGTTCAAGGTTACATTGATTGGTGATCGCCTTTATGGGCGTGGCACCGAAGACGATAAGAATGGCATCGTCGTGGCGCTCTATGCCATGAAAGTCATCAAGGAAGAAAAGCTGCCGCTGGCCAGAAACTTCAAGTTGCTGATCGATACAACTGAAGAAACCACGGGTGACGCCATCCCCTACTATTTTGAACGCAACCCCACGCCTGGTTACAACCTGGCGCTGGATGGCAGCTACCCGGTTGTCATCGCGGAAAAAGGTTATGGGACGGTCATGGCCAGTTTTGCCCGACGCAACGCCGACGGCGAAGGTGCTGAAATCGTGTCGATGACCGGAGGTGCGGCCACCAATCAGATTCCATCGAAATCGGTCGCTACGCTGTTAACCGACAAACCTGCGCAACTGGCTGCCAGCCTGCAACAGGCCGGTGCGGATTACGTGAAAAACAATGGCGGCAATTTCGCGGTCGATGCCAGGGCCGACGGCAATGACGTCAAGCTGACAGTGACGGGGGTTTCCGCTCACTCATCGGCGCCTCAGTCTGGAGTCAACCCGGTTGCGAGGATGCTTGACTTCATCAACAGCCTTCAAGGCAGGGTCGCGCTCAAACATAACCAGATTACTGATGCCGCTCGCTATGCAGCCGACAACTGGGGCCTTGATTATCTGGGGAACAAGTTGGGCGTTGGTTTCTCCGACGAGTTCATGGGGCCGCTGACCGCTTCTCTTACCTATGTCGCGATGGATGAAACAGCGTTCAAACTTGCGGTCAACTTGCGCGTGCCCAAGGGCAGGTCTACGGAAGAGCTTAAATCCGAAATCTCCGAAAAACTTGCAGCGTGGAGCGTGAAAACCGGCATCAAGCCTGCATTCGACTATTCCATTGCCAAGCCGATGTACCGCAATCCAGAGGGCGAATGGGTCAGAGCGCTGCTTGCGGTTGCCAGCGAAAATCTCGGTATGGAACATGCGTTCGGCACCTCGGCTGGCGCGACGTCGGTACATGAACTGCCCAATGGCGTGCAGTTCGGTCTGGCGAGGCCCGAAGTCAAATATACCGGCCACACGGACAACGAGTTCAAGACGACCGGACAGTTTTTGCTGGACCTGCAGATCGTTACCGAAATGATGGCGCGCATCGGTCAGTTACCGAAACTCTGATGTAACTTCCGGGCCTGCCAGGGCAGGTCCGGTTTCGATGAGTGACTGTTTGATCGCGCGTTATCATGCGACTGGCCTCTTGATTGGTAGTGGCACAGCGACGTTGTCTTTCCACCCAGTGTTCTCGCGAACAAGGATTTACCCATGAAAACGCTCTTCGCATTTGCACTGACCTTTGCTGCCGTTTGTGCGGCAAGCACTAGCGTCAATGCGGCGGTACTGTCTGTACCCGCAAACTCTCAACAAAGCACCACCAGCAACGGCAAGCTTCAGCCCCCCGTCAAGTACGCCACTGTCTGGGCCGACGAGGCAGGGGCCACCCATGTCGATCATTGTCGTATCGAGGGGCTGGAATTCAAAAGTTACGCGCCACCCGCCGAGCCTCAGTGGATCGGAGTTTCGCCCGACGAAGTAGAAAGTATTGCCTACGCGGTACTGCCGCCGGGTTACGTCGGCAGTTGGCACCATGCGCCGGGCCCTCAGTGGGTGATCACCCTACAGGGTCAGTGGTCGGTGGAAACCACTGATGGCACGGTATTGGTTCAGGGCCCCGGGGAAATGCAGTTCAATGCCGACAGCAGCTCCAAAGCAAGGCCTGGCGACAACAGGGTCGGGCATCTGACTCGTACCGTGGGTGATCAGCCCAACGTTCAGCTCATCGTGAAACTCAAACCGGATGCTGCTGCCAAACGTTCTTCCGGCCGGTGTGCCTACTGATCAATTGGGGCGAAATGCATGAATCGAGTCTTCCGTCATCCAGGCAAGAAAACCACTTCGCTCGTGTTGGCGGGCGCGCTTCTCGCTGCAGGCGCAGTGATGGCTTCAGACGCTTCGCCCGTCACGGTGGTTGCCAGTAATCCCCGGTTTGCTGCACTCATCCAGCCCGACGCGCAGGCACAAGTGCTTACCGCCGATGCGCAGTGGGCGGAAGGTCCTTTGTGTTTGCCAGACGGTCAGTTGATCTGGAGTGATGTGAAGGCGAACAAGGTCATGAGCTGGAAAGAGCATGACGGCGTGACTGTACGGCTGGACCCTGCCCATTATCAGAACGGGCATGCTCTGGATGCCGAAGGCCGAGTCATCGCCGCATCCCATGGCGAACGCGCAATAGTGCGACAGGAAGCGGATGGTCAATGGCGCACAGTGGTCGACAGGTACGAAGGCAAGCGTTTGAACAGCCCGAATGATGTCGTGGTCGATAAGCGTGGCGGTATCTGGTTCAGTGATCCAACCTTCGGCGTGTTGAACAAGGCTGAAAGTTATGGCGGCAAACCGGAGCAGGGCGGCGAGTATGTATACCGCTACGATCCGGAACAAAACCAACTGGTGAGGTTGAATACCCCGGGACTTCATTCGCCGAACGGTCTGGCGTTTTCACCCGATCAACGCTTGCTGTATGTCGCCGACTCGCAACTGGCGCATGATTTCAAGAATCCGAAACTGGCACACAGCATCCGGGTGTATCAGGTGCGCGACGGTGCGCTGAGTAACGGTAAGGTGTTTGCCGAGATTGCCCCCGGCATCCCTGACGGACTCAAGGTCGACGCGCAGGGCAACGTCTGGAGCAGCAGCAAAGAGGGCATTCAGGTGTTCTCTGCCAGCGGCGAGTTGCTGGGGAAAATAAAGGTCACGGCGAAAGACACCGGCAATCTTGCATTCTGTTCTACCGGGTCACAGCACTGGGTTTACATCACCGCGGCCAACAAGGTGCTGAGAATACCCGCTCTTGTTGGCGGCAGTCGTCCGTAAAGCGTCCGTCACCATGAAATACCGATAGCGCCGTGCGCTATTCCTGACGATTCCGCTCGCAGACAACCTCAATAAATCGCGTCGTCTGCCTGTGCGATGTCGACGCGGTTGCGGCCCAGGCGCTTGGCTTGATAGAGCGCTTTGTCTGCGCGCTGGATCAGGCTTGCTGCTGTTTCTCCGGGGCTGAGTTGCGCAACCCCCAGAGAAATAGTCACTGAGCCTGTATCCGGTATCAACAGACTCTCAACGCCCTTTCGAATGCGGTCGGCCAACTCCGCGGCATGATTCAATGAGCTATCGGGCACCAGTATCAGAAACTCTTCTCCTCCCCATCGGGCCGCGACATCCTGCAGGCGGATCCGCTGTTTGAGGATGACGGCAACGCTGGTCAATACCCTGTCGCCAGCGGGGTGGCCGTATCGGTCATTGATTGATTTGAAGTGATCGATGTCGCCAATGATAAGGCTGAATGGCCTGCCCGATATCCGCGCGGTATCGATAAGCCGCTCAAGGGTGTGTTCCGCCGCCCTTCGGTTATTCAGCCCGGTCAGCGGGTCGCTGTGAGCAATCTCCAACAACTTTTGTTCACGGCCCAGCCGCGTGGTTACATCCTGGCTGATGCTGACGTAATGCGTGATGGTTCCCTCCAGGTTACACAGCGGGGAAATGCTGTGTTCTGCATAGAACAGAGAGCCATCCTTGCGCTTGTTGATGAAGGTCGTACGAAAGGGCGTACCACTGGCCAGCGCCTCATTGAATTGCGCATAAAACATCTCATCATGTTTACCAGAGCTGAGCACTCGCGGGTTTTCGCCGATGATTTCCGGCGCGCTGTAACCGGTGATGTTCTGAAAAGCCTCATTGGCAAAAACGATAGTGGCGTTGCAATCGGTAATCATGATCGGATCAAGCGCGGCGTTCAGCGCCTGAGCCAGCAAATGCTGTTCGCGCTCCGCCCGAATGCGCGGGCTGATGTTTTGCTGCACCGATACAAAGTTGCAAACCGCACCCGCTTCGTCGCGCACCGGGGAGATTTTCCACTCGACGACATAGGGGCTTCCGTCCGCGCGGTAATTGACTGTCGACCCTTCGAAAAAGAGGCTCTCGCTCAGGCACTGGCGCATACGCTCGATCACCTGACGATCGGTGTCGGGTCCTTGCAGGATCCTTGGCGAACGGCCTATCAATGCCTCTGCTGCGTAGCCGGTCATCGCGCAGAATGCCGGATTGACATACACAATGAACGGGCCGCCATTGGTCAGATTGGCATCGGTGATCAAAACGGCATTGAATGACTGCTCGACAACTGCTTCAAGCAAGGCCAGGCGCTGGCTGGATGAGGTCATCTGATGTCCTGTCGAGTGATCCGTTAAATTGATCGCGGCTCTGATCAGATAATGGGTGACGCAATGCCGGACGGGTACTGAATGCAGTGTGTTGGACCCCAGGCACCGGGCACTTGTTGCACAGGCACTATACCCACATGATTCAAAGGGTGCATTACGCGCGTAACGACCATATCCGTTGCGCTGCGGGGCGTCTGCGGCTGACGCTGCCGCGGGTGCTGCGAGGATTCAGGACATTTAGTTCTTTACCCGAATTTCTGACCGGGTTGGCAAATACTGTCCAGGCGTATGCACATTGAAGAACCCGCCGAGTTGGGCGAGTTGTTCAGTGCCAAGCCTGATACCCGTCGCCAGCCCGGGTTCGGGACTTCCTTGCTGATCATTCTTCTGTCGGTGATTCTGATGGTCCGCGAATACTTCGGCCTGCAACTCAAGCAAACCCTTTGGTTAGGGGCGGTGTTGCAGACGATTGTTTCGGTAGTGGGGCTGATAGGTACGCTGTTGTTGTGGCATTGGCTGGTGTGAAACGGGATTGGCGCAGACAGGTCTCTCGTTTGCGCCACATCTGGTAAACAAGGTGTGATCTGTCTCGTGTCGAAAAGCATTTTTTCGGGCTACTATGAAGTCGTTCACGCTCACCTAAGCACAAGGACCAGGAGGATTCATGCCTAAAGCCGTCAACAAAGCATTGTCTGAAGAGGCCACTCAAGAGCTTGAAGCTCAGATCCCGGCTCAGGCTTCTCTTGCGACACGGATGGCTTATGAAAAAGCCAAGGCAGCTGGTCGTACCGTTGTGCTTTCCAAGGGCGGATTTATCGTTGCCGAACGAGCAGACGGTACCGAGCAAATTGTTTGTGCTTCCAAACCCCGTCGCAGCGTGAAGGCTGGAGTTTGCTTCAAAATCGGCTCTGGGGCGTCCGCCAGTGCCGGTTCCTAGACTCCGTGTATTTGCAGGGCCAAACGGCTCTGGCAAAAGCACCATTAAGCGTCTTCTTGATCCTGATTTAATCTATATATACGTTAATGCTGACGACCTGGAACGTGAGGCGGGAGAGAACGGTTTCATAGACCTCTCGCCTTTCTCCGTGAGCCTCGATCAGCAAGCGTTTCAAGACTTTTTTACTTCTCATCCGTTGATCGTCAGAGAACAGCTGGGGGCTTAGGCTGAGCATTTCACTGTTGTCGGTCAATCCCTGATGATCGACTCGATCCAGATAAATTCGTACCACTCATCGGTCGTCGCTGATTTCATCCGGCATCAATTGCTTGAACAAGCCGCCAGCTTCACTTTTGAAACGGTTATGTCAGACCGCTCCAAGTTTGATTTCATCAAGAAAGCCAGGTCGTTGGGATACCGCACATACTTGTATTTCGTTTCAACCGAGGCCCCGGAAATCAATATCAACCGGGTTGCCATTCGTGTTGGCGAAGGAGGGCACGACGTTAAGCCAGACACGATACGTGCTCGTTATCATAGGTGCCTGGCACTGCTTCCTGAGGCCATTCAAGCGTCAAGTCGAGCGTACTTGTTTGACAACTCCGGGGCGGAGGCAGAACTTGAAGTTGAAATCACCGACGCCTTGGCAGTGGAGTACAAATTCGATGATGTGACCGAATGGTGCAGCTCGGCAATTGATGCACTTGACCGGCTTGTCACTCATAGCTGACAGACACTGCAGACCGCAACAGACCTCATGGCCTCCTCCAGAGCTTCCGACATTCACGTCCTCGGCACATTCCTGCCTGACACCGAGCGACCAGGCCCGGCTACGCACTGCAGGTTCGCTGGTTTTCAGATAATTAACGACCTGTCGATGGTTAGGCAGTGGCGTCAGGCAGGTGATATCCAGCGCAATGTTGTTCATGTTTTACGCCCGGACAGTTCTAGATGGCCGTCGCAACTCAACAGCGCCTGTAATCTTTCCTGGCCGACGTCGACCGGAACTATCCACCAGTGGGTACGATTGTCGTAACGGGCGCCGTCAGGAATGGTCACGGCTTTACCGGCTTTTGGTGGATGTTTGTCAAAATACGCGTTGATGGATTCAGCAAAAAAATTCGCATCTTTGTCAGGGCAGTGCATTTCGTCGCCATCACCACTTTGCGCCAGCCATGCAACCGAGAGGATCAACAGCACCAACAGTACGGCTCGTGTCATTGTGGGCTTCCATTTCCGGAAAGTGCTGAGGATAGCTTTAATAGCTGAACAACGACGAGCACGCTGTTTTCCTCTAAAAGGCGTTTTGTCCAACTCACGTATCGCAAGCCTGCCACCGGTGTACCATGTCTGACTTTTTCGCACCTGAGGATGCGGCTGCCATGCGTGAGTTTCTAGAGGTTTTTCGTAATCGCGCACTGGACGTCATGTCATCCGCTTTGCCCGCCCAACCGCTTCTTGAAGATTTTGCCATTGCGCTGCAAATCAGATTGCCGGGTGCCGTCGTCGGCATCAATGTGCTGGATAAGGCCGGCAGAACATTTCGTCAGTCTATTTTCCCGAACCTGCCGTCCGATTTTTCTCAAGCTCTGGTGGGTAACATCATCACCGGCAAGCGCGGCTCATGTGGACTAGGCATATTGACCGGGAAAACCATCGACGTTCCGGACGTGGCAAACGACCCGCGCTTTTCGCAAGAGTGGAAAGCGCTCTTCTCCCGACATGATCTGCACGCGATGATTTCGATTCCGGCACTGAGCGCTGATAACAACGCCCAGGGAAGTATTGCAATCATCCACCCGTCGGGCATGTCGCTGACTGTTGAACAGCGCGAGTTTCTGCAATTGGCATCATCGTTATGCGCGCGTATCTGTGCGTATAGCAGGTCGCAGGAATCCAACGCGCTTATTCTGGGCGAGCTTGAGCACCGTATTCGAAATCTGTTTCTGACGATTGGCGGTGTTGCCAATCTGACCTTGAAACGATACCCCGACGTAAGGCAGTTTCGGGCGGTGTTTAGCGAGCGGCTGGTAATGATGCATCGCGCGCACTCGCTGGCACTGAGCACGTGCGAAATCGAAATGGCTGCCTTACTGCAGGAAATGCTCGCGCCTTATCAAAAAGACTGTGCTATCAGTTTTTCCGGCCCTGATGTTTTGCTGACCCAGGAGGCCGCATCGGCGCTGGCACTGGTGATACATGAGCTGTGTACCAACGCCACCAAGTACGGCTCGCTGTCTCGGGAAGCGGGAGAACTGAATGTGCAGTGGGGGATTGTTGCGCAGGGCAGTGATGATCTCGAGCCTGTTTTCAGGCTGGTCTGGGCGGAGAGCGGCGGCCCGCAAGTCGATCAGCCGAGCCGCAAGGGTTATGGCACGGCGATGATCAAGGGCAGCCTGGGTAATGCTTTTGATGGTTCGGCAACGTTCTTCTACGAACCGGTCGGGCTGAGGTGCGAGATATCCGCACCGTTCACCGGCAAACTCGGCAGAAGCAGCTGATAACCGTCAACGCTTCATGCCTCATGCCTCATGCCGCCGTCGCGCATCACTGAGCATCGATATCGTCAGTTTGCGCACTTCGAGTTTGCTGATTTCCACATGAGAGCGCAGTAACAACAGCGCTTCGTCCCGTTTGCGTGCCTGCAATGCATTGAGGATCGCGGCGTGCTCCAGGTAGGTATGTTCGATGCGGGCGCTTTTGAAGAAGTCCAGTCTGCGCACGATGCGAATGCGCTCGGTCACTTCCTGATGAACACGGGCCATTTCCAGATTGCCCGAGGCGGCCACCAGTTGGGTGTGAAACTGTTCGTCGAGGTCTGCGACGACCTGCATGTCGATCTGCCAGTGGCTGCGATCAATCAGCCAGTGCTGACGCAGCACATTGAGTTCCGGATGCACGTCGTGGGATGCACAGATACGCTCGACCGCAGCACATTCAAGCACGATGCGCAGATCGTACAGCTGGTCGATCTGGTCGAAATCCAGCGGCTTGACTGACCAGCCCCGTCGAAACTCGACGTCCAGATAACCCTCGCGCTGCAGCCGGTACAACGCGTCACGCACCGGCGTGCGTGACACCTGATAACGGTCTGCCAGTTGCGTTTCGGTGAAGCGGTCGTAGGGCAGCAGATAGAAGTCGAAGATCTCCTGCTTGAGCCGACGATAGACGTCTTCTGCCAGCGCGTTGGTGGTGTTGGGGGAATTCAAGGGCGTGGCTCCAGGCTGCTCAGGTCAATGCTGACATGTGCCGCAACGACTTTCCAGCCGCCGTCCAGGCGTGCCCAGGTTTGCATCTGCCGTCCCAGACGCTCAGTAACGCCATCGTGAAACTCGGTGCTGACGGTGGCGAAGTCTTCACCGAAGGTGCTCACCACGGTGCGTAATAACTTTCGACCGGGCCCGACTGGCTGACAGTGGCGTCGATAGCGCGCGATGGCGTCGGCACCGTGCAGGTTTTCCGCGACGCCATAGCGGACGGTCTGTTCGGAATTCCAGAAATACCCATCCAGTGTGGTCAGCTCGTTGGCCAGCAGGGCGCGCTCGTAATCAGTGAACGCGCTGGTCACTTCGGCGACGATGTGCGCAAGGTTGATGTCCATCAGGATGTACTCCTTGTTTGCAGGGCGTGTTGCAGATCGGCCAGTGACGCTGCACGCCCGACAATCGCGTTTTGTGCGGTGATCATGTCCAGAGTGGCCTGTTTGAAGGCCGGGAAATAGCTTTCGGTCGCATCTTCGATCAGCAGGCAGCGATAACCCCGATCACTGGCTTCGCGCATGCTGGTCTGCACGCAGACTTCGGTGGTAACGCCTGCGAAGATCAAATGAGTGATCCCGGCGTCGGTCAGCCGCTGATGCAGGTCGGTGGCGAAGAACATGCCCTTGCCCGGTTTGTCGATGACCCACTCGCAGGCGAGCGGCGTCAGGCTGTCGATAATCTGATTGCCGGGTTCGCCGCGAATCAGGATGCGGCCCATCGGGCCGAGGTCGCCGATACGCAGGCCCGGTGAACCTTGGGCCAGCTTGGCGGGCGGGCAGTCGGCAAGGTCCGCGCTGTGCGATTCACGAGTGTGTATGACCACTATGCCCTGATCACGGGCCAGCGCCAGCAGTTGTTGCACCGATGGCACGATGGCCTGCAACGGTGCGACATCGTTGCCCAGCGCGGCACCAAAGCCGCCGGGTTCGAGGAAGTCGCGCTGCATGTCGATGATCACCACAGCGGCACAGGAGGGGTCGAACGTGAAGCAGTCCGGACGCGCATTGACGCTGATCATGCCGGTTCTCCGGCAAGCTGCTCGGCACCGGCCATGTGTCGACCCAGCTCGGTTCGATCAGCGGCGGCTGCGCTGGTTTCAAAAACCAGTTCGCCGTCATGAATGACCACGATGCGGTCTGCCAGGCTCAGCAGTTCGTCGAGATCTTCACTGAGCAGCAGGACTGCTGTGCCGCTGTTGCGCGCGTCGATCAGGCGCTGGTGGATAAGCGCGACACTGGCGAAGTCCAGGCCGAATACCGGATTGGCGACGATCAGCACCGCGACGTCATGGGTCAGTTCTCGCGCCAGTACGGCGCGCTGCACATTGCCTCCCGACAAGGTGCCGATGGGACGGTTCGGGTCGTTGGGCGAGACCTTGAACTGTTCGATCAATGTGCGCGCCTGTGCGCCTATTGCACGACGATCAAGACGCCAGCCCTGACGGCACAGCGGCGGCTGGTCGAAGTTGCGCAGGGCCAGATTGTCGGCCACGCTGAAGCTGCCGATACAGGCGTTGCGCAAGGGCTCTTCGGGCAGGCTGAACACGCGCAGACGCTGCATCTGTTCACGCTGCGCATGGTAAGGCTGGCCATCGACCGATATCTGTCCGGCACTGAAGGGTCGCTGGCCGAGCAGAGCTTCGGTGAGTTCGCGCTGGCCGTTACCGGAAATGCCCGCAACCCCGACGATCTCTCCCGGCTGCACTGCCAGAGAAAGGTTTTTCACCGCCAGCGTGCCTTTGTCACCGGGTACATCCAGCCCTTCTACCTGCAACTGGGGCGTACGGGTTGCCATGACCGGCCGATCGTTGCTCACGCTACGCACTTGCGCTTCGCCCATCATCCAGGCAGCCATCTGCTGCGTGGTTGTTTCGGCCACTGTCGCTGTGCCTACCCAGCGGCCCTTGCGCAGCACGGTGACGTCATCGGCATAGGTGCTGACTTCGCGAAACTTGTGGGTGATCATCAGCACGGTGAGTTCACCGCGATGCGCCATCGACTGCATCAGCCCCAGCACTTCATCGGCCTCTTGCGGCGTGAGTACCGAGGTCGGTTCATCGAGAATGATCAGCCGACGTTGCAGATACAGCTGCTTGAGGATTTCCAGTTTCTGTTTTTCACCTGCGGCCAGACTGCTGACCGGACGATGGATATCCAGACGAAAAGGCATCTTTGCCATGAACGCTTCCAGGCGCTCGTACTCGCTGGCCCAGTTGATACGCCACGGCAGATCACCGCGTGACAGCACCAGGTTTTCAGCCACGCTCAGGCCCGGCGCGACGGTGAAGTGCTGATACACCATACCGATATGCAACTGATGAGAATCACGCGGGGAGCTGATCGCGTGCTCGCGGTTGTTGACCAGAATACTGCCCGATTGCAGCGGGCTGTAGCCGATGATGCCTTTGACCAGCGTGCTTTTGCCGGCCCCGTTCTCGCCGAGCAGGGCGTGGACAGTGCCGGCGCGGACCTTGAACGACACCTCGTCCAGTGCGCGAAACGTACCGAAATGCTTGCTGGCACCAATCGTCTCAAGGCTTGGGGCGTGCATGTTTATGCTCCAAACAGGTCGCGAAACATTGAGGAATGTCCCACTGCGCCGAACACACCACCCTGCATTTTGACCATGCTCAGGGCCGCCGCATGGTTGCCGGGATCGGTCGCGCCGCAGCAGTCTTCCAGCAGCACGCACTCGAAGCCGCGGTCATTGGCTTCGCGCATAGTGGTGTGCACGCAGACATCGGTGGTGATGCCGGTCAGGATCAGGTTGTCGATGCCGCGTGTGCGCAGGATCAGTTCCAGATCGGTGGCGCAGAAGGAGCCTTTGCCGGGTTTGTCGATAATGATTTCGCCAGGCAATGGTGCCAGTTCGTCGATGATTTCCCAGCCCGGTTCGCCACGCACCAGAATCTTGCCGCACGGGCCAGGGTCACCGATCCCGGCGCCGATGCGTTGCGAGCGCCAGCGTTTGTTGGCAGGCAAGTCGCTAAGGTCCGGGCGATGGCCTTCGCGGGTATGGATGATGGTGAAGCCCAGCGGGCGCATCATCGCCAGCAGTGCCTTGATCGGCTCGATGGGCGCACGGGTCAGCGACAGGTCGTAACCCATGCTGTCCACGTAGCCGCCGACGCCACAGAAGTCGGTCTGCATGTCGATCACGATCAGTGCTGTGTTGTGCGCATGCAATTGCCCGTTCCAAGGCCAAGGGTAGGGCGCCGATGCAATATGACGTTCACTCATGGCGTTAATCCTTCCAGCTGCTGGGGGTGGGTTTGAATTCGCGCTCAGGCGCAGTAAAGCCGCAGGCGCTACCGTCGGTATGCACGACATCGTCTTCCCAGGGCAGACGGTATTGGCCTGCGGTCAGATCATGCATGTAGGTGTAAGGACAGTCGCGCGCGCCACCCTTGACCGCCACGTAACCGCGATGGCCGAATTGATAGATGTTGTTCTCCACGGCCCAGTGCACACGGGCCTCGCGGACCAGGTCCGGGCGCAGTTCGCAGCAGACGATTTCGTCGGCCCGACCACCGCCTTCAGCCATGATCGTGCCGTCGAAGTCGACGAACATGGCCTCGCCCATGGAGTCGAACGTGCCGTCGGAGCCACACATGCAGACGCTCGCGGTTTGCATCAGGTTAGTGAAAGCGTTGCTCTGGTTGGTGATCTTCCACGAGTGACGGATCGGTGCGGTATAACCCGCGGTGCGCAGCATGATGTCGGCACCCTTGTAGGCGCACTCGCGGGCCATTTCCGGGAACATGCCGTCATGGCAGATGATCAGCGCCAGCTTGCTGCCACGCGGCCCGTCGCAGACCGGAATACCCAGATCGCCAGGCTCCCAGGGCTCGACTGGCACCCACGGATGGAGCTTGCGGTAATACAGGCGAATCTCGCCGAGGTCATCAACGATCAGGCCGCTGTTGAACGGGTTGCCGTGCGGGTTGGCTTCCATGATCGAGAAGCAGCCCCATATCCGGTGCGTCTTGCACGCCTCGCGCAACGCCATTACTTCCGGCCCGTCGAGGCTGCACATGATCTCTGGCGCGGTGCTCATCGACAGGCCATGCAAGGAGTACTCGGGAAACACGATCAGGTCCATGCCCGGATTGCTGCGTCGCGCCTTGGCCACCATGCTGACCACTTTCTGCGTTTGTGCCCACAACGCCTCGCGGGTATGCGGATCAGGCAACGCCAGTTGCGCCAGGCCGATCACCACGCCCTTGGGCGACTTGTTCAAACCACCAAGACCACTGGCCATGCAATGTCTCCTCGAAAAGATCAGTTCATCGCGTCAGGCTGAGTTCGCCCGGCGCGCCATTCAGAGTGCGACCACGGCGGCAGGTGGCGTACATCACCACCAGCGTCAGCGCATAAGGTGCTGCGGCAAACAGGTAGTAGCCGGTGCTGATACCGACCGCTTGCAGGGCCGGGCCGATGGCACCGGCAGCGCCGAACAGCAACGACGCCCACAGGCACGCCAACGGGCGCCAACGGGCAAATATCACCAGCGCGACGGCCATCAATCCTTGCCCGCTGGACAGCCCTTCATTCCAGCTGCCGGGGTAGTAAAGCGACAGGTAAGCGCCGCCGATTCCGGCCAATCCGCCGCCGACCGCTGTCGCCAGAATGCGCACCTTGAGCGGGCGATAGCCCAGCGCCTGAGCGGTTTCAGCGTGGTCGCCGACCAGACGCAGCATCAGCCCCCAGCGTGTGGTGCGCAGCCCCCAGTGCAGTACGAACGCCAGTGCTGCACCGACGAAGAACAGCACGTTGATATTCAGCGCCGAACGCACGCGTTCTTCGTCGCTCCAGGCACCCAGTGCCAGTGACGGCAGCATGGGGGCTTGCGGCTGGATAAACGCTTTGCCAAGAAAAAACGCCAGCCCGGTGCCGAGCAGAATCAGCGCGATGCCGAACGCGATATCGTTGACCCGAGGTAACGAGCAGGCCAGGCCGTGCAGCAGGCCCAACAGAATGCCAACCCCGGCGGCAGCGCCAACGCCCAGCCATGCCGAGCCGCTCAGGCACGCCACGGCGTATCCGGACATCGCGCCGGCAACCAGGATGCCTTCCAGCCCCAGGTTGATCCGGCCGCTTTTCTCGGTCAGGCATTCGCCCAGGCTGACGAACAGAAAAGGCGTACCGACGCGGATCGCGCCAGCCAGCAATGCCAGCAGAAAGGTGCTCAGGTCGATATCAGCCATGTTGCAGTGCTCCCTTGTCGACCGACGCAGGCGACGCCGTCAGCCTGATCTTCCAGGCGGCGATACGCCCACCCAGGGCTTCCCAGAGCAGCAGATTGGTGAATAGCAGCCCTTCAAGAATCAGCGTGGTGGCGTCTGGCAGGCCAAGCCGTCGTTGCAGCAGCCCACCACTTGCTTCCAGTCCACCCAGCAAAATGGCGCAAACGATAATGGCCAGTGGATGATGGCGTGCGGCGAAGGCGACCAGAATGCCGCTGGTGCCGTAGCCGGCAATCAGTGCGGCGTTGGCGCTGCCTTGCACAGCAGTGACTTCGAACATTCCGGCCAGACCCGCTGCCGCGCCGCCCAGCAGGCAACTGAGCAGGATCAAACGGTCCACCGGCAAGCCGATCATCAACGCCGTGCGTACGTTGCCGCCGACCACGGCGAGGGCAAAACCCTTGATGCTGTGGCGCACCAGTACATAGGCCAGCAGACAGGCGACCACGCCCGCCACCAGACCCCAATGCACTTCGAAACCGTCACTGATGGTGCCGATCATATAGGCATCGTCCAGCGGCAGCGTCGAAGGCTTGTTCAGGCTTGCCGGATCGCGTAACGGCCCTTCTACCAACTGCCGGAACAGTGCCAGAGCGATGTAGGAAAGCAGCAGGCTGCTGATCGTTTCGTTGACTCCGCGACGCTGGCGCATCCAGCCACTCAAACCGATCCACAACGCGCCCACGCTCATCGCCGCCAGGGCCATGCAGACGAGCATCACCCCGGCTGACAAATTGCCGAGCCACAAGGGTGTCACTGCCGCTGCCAGACCGCCCAGTACCAGCGCGCCCTCGCCGCCGATAATGATCAGCCCGGCCCGAGCGGGCAGGGCGACGCACAATGCGGTCAGCATAAGAGGCGCAGCGCGTTGCAGGGTGTTTTCCAAAGCGAACCACGAGCCGAACGCGCCTTCACCGACCAGTTGCAGGGCTTGCCAGGCAGGCTTGCCCTGAACCGCCAGAAACAGCCCGAACAGCACGCACGAGGAAAACACCGCCAACACCGTAGGCAGCCCCGGCAGCAGCGCGCTGGCCAGGCGGCGCAGACTAATGGATAGGCTCATGAACATTCCTCAGAGCTGGCCAAGTACACCTTCGACCAGGTAATTCATGCTCTCCAGGGCGATGTCGGTCTGGCCTTGTGAAACACCATCGGCAATAACCACCGCGCCTTTGTTGTCCTTGAGCGGGCCTTTGAAGATCACGAACTGCCCGGCCATCATTTGCGCCTTGATGGCATCCGCTTGCTGTTTGGCGTCGGCAGTCACCGATGGTCCATAGGCGGAAGTCTTGACGAAGCCTTCCTTGAGCCCGCCGCGCAGGAAGTTGATCATCGGCGCGCCGCTCTGGGCTGCCGCTACATGGGCGCGATAAGGCGTTTCCCAATTCCATTCGGCACCGGTCAGGTAACCTTTGGGTGCCAGCGCGGCCTGGCTGGCGTGGTAGCCACAGGTCATGACACCGCGCTTTTCAGCCGTCTCGACGATCACCTTGGGGCCGTCGACATGACAGGTAAGTACGTCACAGCCCTGGTCGATCAGGCCATTGGCGGCTTCTGCTTCCTTGACCGGCAACGACCAGTCACCGGTAAAGATCACCGTGGTCACGATGCTCGGGTCTACCGAGCGTGCGCCCATGGCAAAGGCATTCAGGTTGCGCAGTACCTGAGGCACAGGCTTGGCGGCCACGAAACCGAGTTTTTTGCTCTTGCTCATGTGCCCGGCTATCACGCCGTTCAGGTATTGCGCTTCGTCGATGTAACCGAAAAAGCTGCCCGCGTTGATCGGGTCCTTACCTTTCTGCCAGAGGCCGCCGCAATGCGCGAAACGCACGTCTGGGTACTTTTTCGCGACCTTGACCACATGCGGCTCAAAGTAGCCGAATGAGGTCGGAAAAATCAGTGTTGCACCGTCCTGACGGATCATGGCTTCCATGGTCTTCTGCACGGCCACGGTTTCCGGAACGTTTTCCTCTTCGATCACTTTGACGTTGGGCAGCGTCTTGATGATGGCTGCCGCCTGGGCGTGGGCCTGGTTGTAGCCAAAGTCGTCGCGAGCGCCGACGTAGATGAAACCCACCACCAGCGGCGCGTCGGCTGAGTAGGCACGACCAAACGGCAGTGCTGCGCTCAGGCCGATAATGCCCGCCAACTTGATGAAACTGCGACGATCAACGTTCGACATGCGTGCTACCCCTGATCAATGAGCGATGGAAGATGTATGTGCGGCGCGGTAGGCGCGCCAGCCTTTGAAATCGGTGATGTCCAGCGCGCCCTCAAGGCCTGCTGGCTCACAGATGAAACCCTTGACCCACTGGCCGTCGGCCAATTGCAGAGAACCGATGCCCAATGGCGCGGGAATCGCGGCGACAAACGCCCCGAACAGGCTCAGCGGCATTTCCCAGACCTCGACTTCGATGCGCTCGCCCTGTTCAGGCACACGCACCAGGCCCGGCTTCGGTGGCGAAGTCCCGGCCAGTGCATACAACCGGTAATCTGCGCTGGTGGTTGTGGTACGCAGCAGACGGGCGCTGCCTTCGAGCAATTGCCAGTTGAGTGGCTGGCCGACGAGGTGCGCGCCGACAACCGCGACCTGCACGACAGGGCTGTTGCGGGGCAAGGGTGCCATCGCAACGGCTTCGCTCTGGTCTGTCTGACCGAAGAGCGGCTGCCAGGCTGCGGCTATTTCTGCCAGGCGTTGGTCGGCACCGGCGGGGCCGATCAGCGTGATGCCCGCAGGCAAACCGTCGGCACGGCGCTCTGCCGGGACGGCGAGGGCGCACATGTTCATCAGGTTGACGAAGTTGGTGTAATAGCCGAGCTGTGAATTGAGCTCGACCGGGTTAGCAAGCACTGCATCAATGGTCGGCATGCAGGGCGCCGTCGGGACCACCAGCACATCGACCCCGGCCAGCAATTGCTGGGCTGTTCGCGTCAGTTCTGCCAGCCGATAGCGGGCATTGAACGTGTCCACGGCATCAAACGAAGCGGCGCTTTGCAGGATGCCGCGCACCACTTGATGAATATCGTCAGCATGGGTGGTGAAGAATCTGCCTACCGCTGCCCGCCGCTCGGCCACCCATGGGCCTTGGTACAGCAGGGCCGCGGCCTCGGCGAAGACATCGAAGTCGATGGGTTCGACAGTCACCAGCGGGTC
The DNA here is from genome assembly GCF_032586995.1 of Pseudomonas syringae group sp. J248-6. Lineage (NCBI taxonomy): Bacteria > Pseudomonadati > Pseudomonadota > Gammaproteobacteria > Pseudomonadales > Pseudomonadaceae > Pseudomonas > Pseudomonas syringae group sp. J248-6. The sequence continues at coordinate 224,727 of NZ_JAWHOP010000007.1, forward strand.
GCTTTGCAGGGCTTCCAGGGTTTTCAGGTAAGCCGTTTGCGCCTGAGCATCACCGAAGAACTCGCAGTGCCGTGGCACCGCGACACGCCGAGCCCTGCGTTGCACCGCCAATGCCTGAACGGCCACACTGGCCGGGTCGAGCGGGTCGTAAGCTGCGATGACCTGCGCCACTTGCCAGGCTTGCAGCACATCCCCGGCAAATATCGACGGGCAGTCCAGCGTTCGGCAGGCGGGCACCACGCCTCGGCTGCTGAACAGGCCAAGGCTGGGCTTGAGCCCGACGATACCGTTGAACCCGGCAGGCACTCTGCCTGACCCTGCCGTGTCCGTGCCCAGTGCAAAACTCACGTAGCCACGCGCGACGGCCACCGCCGAGCCGGAGCTTGAACCGCCGCTGACGTAGGCCGGATCGTGGGCATTGCGCACGGCCCCGTAGGGCGAGCGGACACCCACCAGACCGGTGGCGAACTGATCGAGATTGGTCTTGCCCATCAGGATCGCACCACTGTCGAGCAGTAACTGTACGACGTGAGCATTTTTCTCGGGCGTGTAGGCGAAAGCCGGGCACGCAGCCGTGGTCGGCATTCCGGCCACGTCAAAATTGTCCTTGACCGCAAATGGCACGCCGAACAGCGGCAGTTGCTCATACACCGAATCGCCCGCTTCTGCGGCAATACTTTCCAGCGTCTTCGCCCTTTCAAGAAGCTGCGTCACGGGCACGCGATGAATCCAGACTTCCGCCCGGTCATCCGCATCAATGTGCGCTGTCAGGGTTTGCACAAGTGCCGTCAGGGTTGTTTGACCTGAACGTAACGCCGACTGAAGTTGGGAAATGTCGAGTGCGGTCATAGTGGTGTTCATTCATGTATACAAGATGAACTGGCACGTTTGCACGTTATGGGCCAAGGTTGAACGAAGGCGGATTGAAAGGGGGTTGGGGGCTATTAGCGAGGTTTTTCGACGCCGTCATGCGTCATCTTTGCGCTTGGACGCGGCAATGTGCACAACGATGGATCACGGCATATTCATTGTGCAGGCAGTAGTCACGTCAGCCGGATAACCGGTTTATCGGTATCCGCTGACGTTATGCGTTTGCCTCAACTCTGGCAGAACCTGATGCGGTTGCCGAACGGATCGCAGACTTCAAGTACCTGGCCCCAGCCCTGCTGAACAATGCCTGGTCGTGCATAACCGTACTGTTTGCCAATCAGCTCATCGCGCAATTGTTCGATGTTCTGAGTGGGAATAAACACCGCAGCCCCCGGACAGGCGTCGCCGTGATGTTCAGACAGGTGCAAATGCAGGCCATTGCGGCTGATCCCCAGATACAAAGGTAGATCGGCCTCGAAACGATGCTCGAATTCGACGCTGAAACCGAGAAAGTCGAGGTAGAACTCACGCGCTTTGCGTTCGTCGAACATCCGCAGGATCGGGATGGCACTGTCGAACATAACAGTGGCTTGCTCGGTCGTGGACATGGCTATTCCTTTATTGAAAACGATCGATTGTGTGATGTTTGCAGGCGATACATGTTTGCTGACCCGGACTTGCCATCCAGAGCCTCAGCCTGATGCGGTCAGGCCGCAGGTTTGACCGTGAATGAGACGAAGGGCTTTATCTCCTTCAAGACGAACATGCTCTGCATCTCTTTAATCCCGGGCAGCCTTCTGATGGCGAAGTCGGCAAACGAATCCAGGTCGCGGGCCACCACCTGAAGCAGAAAGTCGGCATCTCCGCCGATGCTGTAGCACGCCACGACATTATCCAGTTGCATGACTTCCTGCTCGAATTTTCTTGCCTCGGCTTCACTGTGAGAATCGATGCTGACTCGAATGAACACCATGACACCCAGCCCGATCTTGCGACGGTCCAGTACCGCTCTGTAACCCAGCACATAGCGATGCTCTTCAAGTTGTTTGACCCGTCGCCAGAAGGGCGAGGCAGACATGCCGATCTGATCGGCCAGGGTCTGATTGGTGATCCATCAATGCGCTGTTTCAGGTCGTGCGTTGGGGAGCGGCGATTTATCTGTGCTACCTGGCCTGGCAATTCTGGTTCGCCGACCATCAGGCCATAGAGGTGGGTAGACCGACGAAGAAAAAAGAGCTGCTATCTGCGGCTGCATCCGGATTGACCATCACGTTGGGCAATCCCAAGACCATTGCTTTTTATCTGGCGCTTTTACCGTTGGTCATCAAGCTGGAAACGGTCTCGTTGCAGACCTGGGGGCTGGTTCTGGTGCCGTTGACTGTATTTGTGCTGCTGGGGGTAGGGGCAGTGTTCATATTTGCTGCATTGCGCATTCGACATTTACTGTCGAGCGAGCGTGCGCAAAGGAAACTGTTTCGCGGTGCGGCGGCAATCATGGTAGCGGCGGCAGCTTCGATGCTGGTGCGCTGATCTGCCTGGAGGGTAGATGAGGCCGTTGATGGCCTCATCCGGTCGGCCGTTACAGCTCTTTCTTCAAATGCTTTTCAATCTGCTCAAGCGATTTGCCTTTGGTTTCCGGAAGGCACAGGAAGACAAATATCAACGAGCCGACGTTGATGGCCGCAAAGATGAAGAACGTCGGGTTGCCGATGGTATCGACTGCAATCGGGAAGGTGAATGCCACCGATGCGTTGAACAGCCATTGCATCGATACCGCTGTGCCGGTCAGCAATCCTCTCACCTGCATTGGAAACAATTCCGACATCAGCAGCCAGTAGACCGGCGAGATGCACATCTGCATGAACAGCAGGAATACCAGAATGCAGGCGAGGGCGGTGTAGCTCTGGGTCAGGTTCTGCGGCATGAATTGCAACACGCAACCCAGCGCTGCCTGCATCAGGATGACCATCACCAGCCCGGTCATCAACAAGTGCCGACGGCCGTAACGGCCAATCGCCCAAATGCCGAGCAGGGTCGCGATAACCGATACCACGCCGTTGCCGATGGTGGCGGTCAGCGCAGCGTTGGTGCCCATGCCGGTATTCTTGAGAATGATCGGCGTGTAATACATAAAGGCGTTAACGCCTGTGAGCTGTGCGGTAAAGCCCAGACCAATGCCGATCAGCAACAACTTGATCACCCAGCCCTGACGCAGTAACTCCCTGGCTTTCGGGCGGTGACGAGCCTCCTCGTCCTGCGCTTTCATCTCGTCCACTTCGCGCTGCGCATCCTGCTTGTTGGTGCGCAGTTGCTCCAGTACATCCTGCGCTTCATCGAAGCGGCCTTTGGACGCCAGCCAGCGCGGCGACGGCGGTACGAAGAACGTACCGACCAGCAGCAACACGCCCGGCACCATGGCGATGGCCAGCATGTAACGCCAGATGCCAGGTGTGTGCAGCAGAGCGGCCATGACCGCGCTCAGAACGTAGGCGAGCAACTGGCCGCTGACGATCATCAGTTCGTTACGGCTGACCAGTCGCGCACGACGCGACGGTCCGGCGATTTCGGCAATGAACACCGGCACCGTAGCCGAGCCGCCACCCACTGCGATACCCAGCAGGAAGCGCGCGGCGACCATGAACGGAATGGAAGGCGCGATGGCCGTGCCCAGTGCGCCAGCAATGAACAGCACCGACAGCAGACGCAAGGTCAGACGGCGTCCGAAACGGTCGGAGATGTAGCCGCTGGCAAGCGAGCCAAACGCAGCGCCGACGATCAGTGAGGCGGTGATCATCCCTTCGCTGTAGGCATCCAGGCCCAGCCCGCCCTGATCGGTGGGGAGCGTCATGAAAGGCAATGCACCGGCGATGATGCCGGTGTCATAGCCGAACGCCAGCGCACCCATGGTGGCCACGAGTACGGAGATAAAGATGAGTCGATTCGGTGAAGCGCTTTGCCGACCTTGCGGATCGGCCGCTGCTGAGGTGCTACTTGAAGACATGAATCTGAAGTCCTTCGCTTGAAACCAGCGTCGCGCCAGTACGTAGATGTCAGGCTTAGGGCGATGTGTTGCGCGCTAGTTCCCTACAAACCCGGTCGGGATTGAATTCTTGAAGATGCTCTGCGTGCGAGGATGGCTGAAACGATTAACTGGATCTGGTCATAATGACCAAAATTTTCCGGATATTAGTCAATAAGACTCAGTCTTTTTGACTTTTAAATTTGCTATTCATTGATTTTAAATGGGTTTTTATCTGGCACGTGCGTTGCTCTGGTTCCACCAACGAAACTGTACACTCTGGAGTGGATCATGCTCAGCACTGCCCATCGCGACATCATCAAAGCCACCGTACCGATCCTTGAAACAGGCGGCGAGGCACTGACCACTCATTTCTATCGCATCATGCTCGATGAATATCCTCAGGTTCGTCCGCTGTTCAATCAGGCCAACCAGGCAAATGGCGCACAGCCACGGGCGCTGGCCAATGCGGTGTTGATGTACGCGCGCAATATTGATCGCCTCGAAAACCTCGGGCCGTTGGCGGCGCAGATCGTCAACAAACATGTCGCGCTGCAGATACTGCCAGAGCATTATCCGATTGTTGGTGCCTGCCTGCTGCGCGCCATTCGCGAGGTGCTGGGCGCTGAGGTCGCAACGGACGCAGTGATCGATGCCTGGGCTGCGGCGTATCAGCAACTGGCTGACATGCTGATCAATGCCGAGCGCGATGTATATGAAAGCATCGCCGCAGCACCAGGTGGCTGGCGTGGCGGACGGCTGTTCAAGGTTGTTCGCAAGGTGCCGGAAAGCAGCGAGATCATGTCGTTCTACCTGCAGCCTGTTGATGGTAAACCGGTCATCGCGCACAAGCCCGGTCAGTACATCGGTATCCGGTTGAACAGCGAAGGCGGAGAAATTCGTAGAAATTACTCGCTCTCTGCGCCTGCCAACGGTGTGAGCTATCGCATCAGCGTCAAGCGAGAGCAGGGCGGCGTTGCGTCCTGTTACCTGCACGATCAGGTCGCAGTGGACGACACCGTAGAATTGTTCCCGCCCTCTGGCGAGTTCGTGCTTGTCGAAGGCAGCAAACCGCTGGTACTGATCAGCGGCGGTGTCGGCATCACCCCGACGCTGGCCATGGCGGAAGCTGCGTTGCAGGCAGGTCACCGACACGTCGTGTTTATCCACTACGCTCGTAATACCAGCGTGCAAGCGTTCCAGGCGGTCATTGATGACTGGCGCGAGCGATATGCGCAGTTTGCGGCGCACGTGGTCTACAGCGAGGTTACGGCCGGTGACGCACCGGCAAATACTGTGACTGGGCTTGCTTCGGTTGAGCATCTGCAGCAATGGCTGCCGGCGAACAGGGACGTCGAGGCCTATTTTCTTGGTCCGAAGCCGTTCATGGCGTTCATGAAGCGCGCGCTGCACGAGCTGGGTATTCCGGACGGGCAAAGCCATTATGAGTTTTTTGGCCCGGCTGAGGCGTTGGTCTGAGCGCATTTCAGATGCGCAGAACTGCATGTATTTTGACGCATGCCCTTAAAAAGGCTGCTTCGAATATTTTTGAACAGGAGGGCACGCCATGAATCTGACCGAGCGATATCGAGCTTATATTGCCTGTCTCAACGAACGCCGCTGGCAGGATCTGGGCGATTTCGTCGACGACGACGTGCAATACAACGGCGAGCGGATCAGCGTGGCCGGCTACCGGACGATGCTGGAAAACGACGTCAGCATTATTCCTGACCTGCGTTTCAACATCGACCTGCTGGTGGTTGAGGCGTCACAGGTGGCTGCCCGCCTGATATTCAACTGCTCGCCGCAGGGTCGATTTCTGGGGCTGGACGCGCATGGCCAGCGCATTACCTTTTCTGAAAACGTGTTTTACACATTCAGCGCCGGCAAAATTGTCAGCGTCTGGTCGGTCATTGATAAAGCCGCAGTGGAGCGAGAACTTCGTGGTGAGCCAGCGGCCGCCTCCAGTGACAGAAACGCCTGAGATTTTCATCGGTGTGCAGCTCATCAACGCAGCTTTTCCGGCACGCTCGTCGAAGTAACAGCATTTCAGGGCACTCCCCGGTGGCAGCGCAGTCTTTTCTAGACACTATCACCCGGCGGAGCCCGACATGATCACTGTCCACCACCTGAACAACTCACGCTCGCAGCGTATTCTGTGGCTGCTTGAAGAGCTCGACCTGCCCTACGAGATCAAGAGTTATCAGCGCGACCCGAAAAGCAACCTTGCACCGCCTGAACTCAAGGCTGTGCACCCGCTGGGCAAATCACCGGTTATTCAAGACGGCCCGCATGTCGTCATCGAGTCCGGTGCCATTGTCGACTACCTGATTCGCCGTCATGGCGATGGCCGACTGCAACCGGACCCTGCCAGCGCTACCTACGATGAGTACGTGCAATGGCTGCACTTCGCGGAAGGCTCGGCCATTCTCCCGCTGATGCTCAACCTGTATGTCGGACGTCTGGGGGATGCGGGTGCGCCGCTGCATCCGCGTATCCAGTCGGAGCTTGCCAATTATCTGGGTTATCTGAACGACTCTCTGGGGTTGACGCCTTATCTATTGGGAGAAGAACTGAGTGGCGCGGATATTCAGATGAGCTTCATTGGCGAACTCGCCAAGGCTCAGGGAATGCTGCAGCCGTACCCGAACGTGACGGCGTGGGTTGAAAGACTGCAGAGCAGGCCTGCGTACCGCAAGGCTTTGGAGCAGGGCGGGGAATATTCTTTCGCCAAGTAACCGCCATGCCTGAGGCGCTTGCGCCGCGGTTCCGCACGCTCCGCCTGGGACGCTCTGCGTCGCCAAGAGGACGCAGAGCGTCCAGAAAGGCATGCGACGCGGAGCGCCGCACGATAGTTGCGATGATTGCTCCAGCATTGGGCTTTACGACTCGGAGTGTCGCACGATAGTTGAGATTATCGTTCCGCACGCTCCAGCGTGGGAATGCAGTTCTCGACGCTCTGCGTCGCCAAGAGGACGCAGAGCGTCCGGAAA
>NZ_JAWHOP010000008.1:0-224194 GCF_032586995.1 Pseudomonas syringae group sp. J248-6
GAGTCCTGTGGAATACAGAATGCAGGCCGCCAAGGCAGCGTAGGTGGATAATTGTCCAACCTTCGGGGGTCATACCAGAGCGTGCGGAACGATGATCTCACTACCGCTATCGTGCGACGCTCCGCGTCGGCATGCCTTTCAGGACGCTCTGCGTCCTCGTTGCGACACGGCTCAAGACCGGACGCAACAGGTGAAATACGCTACTCAATCGCCTCATACGGCAAGCCCACATAATTCTCGGCAATGGTCCTGCGCCCGGCTTGCGAGCCGACGTAGTAGTCCAGTTCGGTCTGCTGGATGCGCTGGCTGAACGCATCGGTGTCGGGGAAGTTGTGCAGCACCGAGGTCATCCACCAGGAGAAGCGCTCGGCCTTCCACACGCGGCGCAGGCAGATCTGCGAATACTTTTCCAGCAGGTCAGTACGGCCTTCGCGATAGACCTTGAGCAAAATCCGGTACAGCGTGCTGACATCGCTGGCCGCCAGGTTCAGGCCCTTGGCGCCGGTAGGCGGGACAATGTGCGCAGCATCGCCGAGCAGGAACAGGCGACCGTACTGCATGGGTTCAACCACGAAGCTGCGCAGCGGCGCGATGCTTTTTTCGATGGACGGGCCGGTCACCAAGCGGTCTGCCAGATGCTCGGGCAGACGGGCTTTGAGTTCGGTCCAGAAGCGTTCATCCGACCAGTCTTCGACCTTCTCTTCGGCGCTGACCTGCACGTAATAGCGGGTACGGATGGCCGAGCGCATGCTGCACAGGGCAAAGCCGCGCGGGTGATTGGCATAGACCAGCTCTTCATTGACCGGCGGCGTGTCGGCCAGTACGCCCAGCCAGCCAAACGGGTAGACGCGCTCGAAGATTTTCAGCGTTTCAGACGGGATCGATTGCCGCGATACACCATGGAAACCGTCGCAGCCGGCAATGTAGTCGCAGTCCAGGCGCACGGTTTCGCCGTCTTTCACGAACGTGACATAGGGACTGTCGGTTTTTGGGTCGTGGATGTTCACGTCAGACGCGTCATAGACAGTCATCGCACCTGCTGCTGCGCGCGCGGCCATCAAGTCGCGGGTGACTTCAGTCTGGCCGTAGACCATCACGGTTCTGCCACCGGTCAGTGTTTTCAGGTCGATACGCTCGCAGCGCCCGTCGAAGGCCAGCTCGAAACCGTCATGAATCAAGCCCTCGGCGTCCATTCGTTCGCTGACGCCTGCTTCACGCAACAGGTCGGTCATGCCTTGCTCAAGCACGCCGGCGCGGATGCGCGAGAGGATGTAATCGGGGTCCTTGCGCTCGACAATTACGTTGTCGATGCCGGCACGCTGCAGCAGTTGGCCCAGCAGCAGCCCTGAGGGGCCTGAACCGATAATGGCAACCTGGGTTTTCATGGCGATGGTCCTGTTTTTGATCCCTGCCAAGCGTCATCAGCGGGATATGATTGTTTTTGTCTCCTGCATTTTTAATGGATGCCATCGAGATAAGAAGGCAATATTCGACGCATTATCTGGACTTTTCGAGGATCCGGACGGGAGAGCAACACATGGCCAGACCTGCCACTGCAACGATACCGGTGTTCAAGCTTTACGGGGAAACAGCCGCCTGGCCGACCCCGGACCTGATCCATTGCGAGTCGATCCCCGAGCGCAGCAAGATGCACGAATGGGAGATCAAGCCGCATCGCCATGGAGATCTGGTGCAGTTGCTGTATGTGCAGTCCGGCAGGGCGATGCTCAAGGTCGAGGATGTGGTCACCGAGGTCGAGACACCTTCGCTGCAGGTGGTTCCGGCGTTAAGCGTGCACACCTTCAGGTTTGCCGAAGATATCCAGGGGCACATTCTCAGTCTGGCCAAACCCTTGGTGGAGCAGCTTGAGACGGCACTCGACAGCTCGGCAATGCGCACGGCACGGTGTTACGAGCTAGGGGCGGACAGCCATTACGTTGATACGCTGTTCAGCGCCATCGCCCGCGAGTACCGGCAGCCCAGAGCTGGCCGCGATCTGATGCTGCATTCATTGATCAACGTGTTGGCGGTCTGGCTCAGTCGGCGCAGCAGCGAGCATGCTGGCGAAGAAATTCACGCCATGGACCGCGGCCGTGAGCATTTGCAGGTGTTCATGCATCAATTGGAGGCGAGCTTTCGCGAGCACTGGTCCATTCACCAGCATGCGCAGGCCATGGGCATCAGCGCCGCGCATTTGAATTCGCTGTGTCGGCGCCTGTGCAACCAGTCGGCCTTGCAGATCATCAGCCAGCGGCTGTTGCTGGAGGCCAGGCGCAACCTGATCTACACCACCATGACCATCAATCAGGTGTCCGACAGCCTCGGGTTTTCCGAGCCTGCTTATTTTTCGCGCTTCTTCAAACGTGCTACCGGGCAGTCACCCAAAGCGTTTCGTCAGCAGAAATAAAAACGGGGCGCTAAAGAGCGCCCCGTTTGCCTGCCGGTTATTGCCGTGGGATCAGGCCACGACCTGATAGCACGGCACGTAGGCCGCGCCACCGGGCAACTTCATCCGGTGCTGATCGACAAACGCCTGCAGCAGTTTGTCCAGCGGCCCCATGATCGAAGGATCGCCCTGAATCTGATAAGGCCCGTGCTCCTCGATCAGGCGAATGCCCTTGTCCTTGACATTGCCCGCGACAATCCCGGAAAACGCCCGGCGCAGGTTGGCGGCCAGCTCGTGAGTGGGCACGTCGTGGTTCAGTTGCAGTTTCGACATGTTCTCGTGAGTCGGATCGAAAGGGTGCTGGAAGCTTTCCTCGATCTTCAGCAACCAGTTGAAGTGAAACGCGTCATTCCGCTCGCGGCGGAACTGCTTCACTTCTTTCAGGCCCTGAGTCATCTGCCGGGCGACGTCTGCCGGGTTGTCGATGATGATCTGGTAATGACGCTGCGCTTCTTCACCCAGCGTGGCACCGACGAACGCGTGCAACTGTTGCAGGTACGGCTCGGTATTTTTCGGACCGGTCAGGATTACCGGGAACGGTACGTCCTTGTTGTCCGGGTGCATCAGAATGCCAAGCAGATAGAGGAATTCTTCAGCCGTGCCTGCGCCACCGGGGAAGATGATGATGCCGTGGCCAACGCGCACGAAGGCTTCGAGACGTTTTTCGATGTCCGGCAGGATCACCAGCTCGTTGACGATCGGGTTGGGTGCTTCGGCCGCAATGATGCCCGGCTCGGTCAGGCCCAGATAGCGACCGCCGACAATGCGTTGTTTGGCGTGGGCAATAGTCGCGCCCTTCATCGGGCCTTTCATTACGCCAGGGCCGCAGCCGGTGCAGATATCCAGGCTGCGCAGGCCCAGTTCATGGCCGACTTTCTTGGTGTATTTGTATTCTTCAGTGTTGATCGAGTGACCACCCCAGCACACCACCATCTTCGGCTCTACGCCAGCGCGCAGCGTGCGGGCATTGCGCAGCAGGTGGAACACGTAATCGGTGATGCCCTGAGAATTGCTCAGGTCGATGCGCTGGCTGTCCAGTTCGCTTTCGGTGTAAACGATGTCACGCAGGGCGCTGAACAGCATCTCGCGGGTGCTGGCGATCATTTCACCATCAACAAACGCATCGGCCGGAGCGTTGAGCAGCTCCAGGCGCACACCGCGGTCCTGCTGATGAATTCGCACTTCAAAGCTTTCGTACGCCTCAAGAATGGTCTTGGCGTTATCGACGTGGGCGCCAGTGTTGAGAATGGCCAGGGCGCACTGGCGAAACAGGGTGTAGGTGCTGCCTGAACCGGCCGCGCTGAGTTGTTGCACTTCACGCTGGGACAGGGTTTCAAGGCTGCCTTTCGGGCTTACGGTGGCGTTAATCACTTGTCTTGGGATCATTCTATTTTCCATTAGAGCGATGCAGTCGAGCATCAGGATGGTGAACATTGAGAACATTCACCCCTGTGGAGCCTTTTCTACAGCACTTGGCCGGGAAAGCAAACGCCGGACCGCAGACGTCCCCTGTTTGAGCCTTTGTGCGCCATCGCAGGATTGAATCGGCAAGCGAATTCTTTTGAAAGCAGGCACTTGCCCGGCATGACCGTGCGGCTGAATTTTGACGCGGACAACGGGCAATAGTGAACCTGACCCCGTTAACGGAGTCTGTTAGCTGATGGACTTTCTGGACGGCCTGCACGAAAGGGATCATCAGGTGCTTTTTAAGCGCGCCTGATAGGCAGACATTCCGTCCGGGCAGGAGTTGCAAAACCTTTGATCGCCTGCCGCTCCCATCCTTAGCCGGCCCGTTAAACGAGGCTTTATTTTCATTTCAGATAAAGATAATTATCGCCATGTCTCGTCATTTTTCTGCACTTCTTTCCCGTGCCCCTGGCCTGTTCGCCGTTTCGCGTCGCTTGCTCGGCGCAGGCCTGTTTGGCGCTGTATTGACCGTTGTCATTCCTGGCAACGCACAGGCCGCGGGCAGCGATCGCTGGGTCAGTGACAGCCTCACCACGTATGTTCGCAGCGGACCGACCGATGATCATCGCATAGTGGGGACGCTGAAATCCGGGCAGAAGGTCGAGCTGCTCAGCTCTTCGGGCAAGTTCAGCCAGGTACGCGGCGAAGGCGGTTCCACAGTGTGGATCCCCAGCACTGACCTGCAGGAGGTGCCTGGTCAGGCCGAACGTGTGCCGCAATTGACCCAGCAGGTCACCGAGCTGACCGATCAACTGGCAGGCATCGACAATACCTGGAAGACCCGCGTGCAAGGCATGCAAGAGACCCTTGATGCGCGCAAGAAACTGGTCGACGAACTGGAAGCCCGCACCAAGACCCTCAACGATCAACTGGCCGATTCTCAGGCCGAATTGCGTGCCACTCAGGCGCGGCTCGGCGACGAGAACAAGCAGGTAATGATGCGCTACATGGTTTATGGCGGCAGCATTGCCGGTGCAGGCCTGCTGGTGGGTCTGATCCTTCCGGCGCTGACCAAGGGCCGCAAGAAGAACGATGGCTGGGTGTAAACCTGCCTGAAACATCTGCTCATGCCCGCGCCGCGCGCAGGCATGAGCGATAGGTGACGAGCCTCCCCGAAACTCCCTTCCTGCTCCCGCAATTACGATCCAGCCCGCAAAATTTCTGCATGCCTGCCGCCCGGACAATGCGCGAAGTTGATGTTCGTTCTACAGTTTCTGCCCGTATGGTCGAAAAACTGAGTGTTGCCCTGAACCGCGTGGCTTGTTGCGGGGACGGCGGTAACGGCGAACTGTGTTATGGCATGTTGCCATCAGTTATTATGTGCGTCCTGAAAAATGGGCTGCCGAGTCGGGTCTGAGTGGTTTTCAGGCCGTGGGTCTCATATTTTCACCCTCTCCTGTGCAGGAATCCGGATGCTGGCGTACAACCAAAAAAGCTTTCTTATCGTTGATGACTTCTCTGACTTTCGCAGTTCAGTGCGGTCGATGCTGCGTGAACTGGGCGTCAAGGAAGTGGATACCGCCGACACCGGCGAGCAGGCGCTGCGCATGTGCTCGCAAAAGCGTTATGACTTCGTATTGCATGACTTCAATCTGGGTGATGGCCGCAAGAATGGCCAGCAGGTGCTGGAAGACTTGATGGTCGAGCGGCTGCTGAGTTACGAAAGCGTATTCATCATGGTCACTGCCGAAAACAGTCAGGCGATGGTCATGAGTGCGCTTGAGTGGGAGCCGGACGGTTACCTGACCAAGCCGTTCAACCGTGCCGGGCTGGCCCAGCGCCTGGAAAAGCTGGTACAGCGCAAGACCCTTCTCAAGCCGATTCTGCAGGCCCTCGACCGGCGCAAACCGGCCGAGGTACTGGCCGCGTGCAACAAGCTGATCGAGCAGGACCCGCGTTATGCACCGTTGTGCTTGCGCTACAAGGCGGATGCCTTGCGGGACCTGAAGCAGAACGAGCCACTGGAAGCCTTTCTCAAGACCATTCTGGCTGATCGTGCCACGCCGTGGGCTTATGGCGCATTGGGCAGTCTGCTGCTCAAGCGCGGCAAGACCGCCGAAGCGCAGGCCGTCTATGAACAGGCAATCAAGGCGTTTCCGGCCATGCCGGCGCTGTTCGACGGCCTGGCTGATGTGCTGGTGGCGCTTGGCGATGCCAAACGGGCGCAGACGGTGCTGGAAAGCGCCGTGCGCCTGTCGCCGCTGGCAGTCCGTCGACAGAAGCTGCTGGGCAAGCTGGCGCTGGGCAACGAGGATTTTGAAAGTGCCTCGAAAGCCTATCGCCAGGCGGTTTCCCAAGGCCAGCATTCGCGCTTCAAAGACCCGGAAACCAATCTGGGTCTGGCACATGCTCTGATCAGCAAGGGCGGCGAGCAGGGGCTGGATGCGCGCACGCGTGTCGAGATCAACAACGCCCTTGTCGACGTTGCCAAGGAACACACCGATGACGAAGGTCTGCAAGTGCGCACCCGGCTGATGAAGGCTGCCAGCCTGCAGCACTCGGACCCGGAAACCGCAGCCAAGCTCACCGAGCAGGCGATGGCCAGGCTCGATGGCATGGAGCAGGTGCTCAGCGCCGATGCCGCCCTGATGGTGGCTGCGCAGCTCAAGAAACTGGGCCAGGAAGAAGCGGGTGCCAGTGTTTTGAAGAGCTGTGCTGAAGCCTATGGCGATGATCCGGCGGTGATGAAAAGCGTCGCCAGCATGACCGACGATCCCGCGATTCTGGGAGCCAGCAAGGCTGCCGTCGATTTCAACCTGCAAGGCGTGCGCAGTTACAAGGCCGGCAACCTCACCGAGGCACAGGCGTTTTTCCGCAGCGCCCTGGGCTTGCAGCCGAAGAACATCAGTATTGTGCTGAACATGGTGCAGTCGCTGCTTCATCCGGGGCAGAACCTCGGGCAAGCCGGCATTGACGAGTGCCGTGCCAGCCTGACCGTGCTGGGCAAGATTCCGGAAAGTGATCCGCGTTATGAGCGTTACCAGAAACTCAGGGAGAGGGCGTTTGGCGCATGAGTGAAGAGACAGAGCAGGGCCTCGACTTTTCCATGGTGATCGCCTCCACCGTACATGACATGAAAAACTCGCTGGCGACCCTGACACAGGCGCACAGCGAGTGGCTGGCGAAGCTTTCCGGTCAGCAGCGTGACATGCCGGAACAGGGCGTCATCGACTATGAGTTCGCCAACCTCAACGGCATGCTCGTGCAGTTGCTTGGCCTTTACAAACTCGGTGTCAACCAGTTGCCGTTGCGTCCGGATTACCATGAACTGGACGACTTCATCGAAGCGCAGTTGGCGCACCATCAGGACGTGCTGGCCAGCCGCGGTATCGCCGCGCGCTATGAAATCGATGACATGAGCCCCTTGGGCTTTTTTGACCGTGAACTGGTGGGCTCGGTGGTCGGCAATATCATCGTCAATGCCATCGGCTTTGCCCGCGAGCAGATCGTGATCAGCATCGGTGAAGAAGGCGGTCAGTTGAAGATCACCCTCAATGACGATGGTCCCGGTTACCCGGCGTATCTGATCGAGCGTCAAACCGAATACGTGCAGGGCATCAATCAGGGCAGTGGCAGTACCGGCCTGGGCTTGTACTTTGCTGCGCACATTGCCCGGCTGCATGTGCGCAACGGCATGCGCGGGCGAATCGAAATCGCCAACGGCGGCGTGCTGGGCGGGGCAATGTTCAGCATTTATCTGCCCTGAAACCCGAACTGCAATTGCTGCGAAATATGAGACAACCGCGCACCAGCATTATATTGACGCGGTGCCGCGCACTTGCGTTATCCCGTTGTCGGTAAGCCTGTCATGTTTTTGACTTTGGTGTCCTCAATGCCTGCCTTTTGCCCCTGTCCAGCCCGGTAACAGGGGCTTCCCCGTATGCTCAATGGCTTGGTTCGATTATTGCTAACGTCCTGTCAGGCGCCGGCTTTGGTCCGCGCAGCGTTTTAATCCAATAGCAGGCTGTCCGGGAGCATCGAGATGGAAGACACAGTACTCAGGCTGATCGAAGAAGCGATGGAAGCAGACGAAGGCACCTTGAGCAAAGGACAAAGTCTGGATTGGGACTCCATTGCGGTCCTGACCTTCATGTCGCTTGCGAATGAAAAACTGGACAAGAACCTCTCGGCCAACCGTCTCAACGCTTGCAAGAGTGTGGATGACGTCATCGGTCTCGTTACAGAGTCATAAGCGATCAGGGGCTTTCCAGGCGGTGCCGGTCAGCCCGGAAGAGGAACGTTGGGTGGTGAGTAATCCGTTTTCATTGAGCGGCAAATTGATCATGGTCACAGGTGCCTCTTCCGGCATCGGCAGCCAGGTTGCGATATGGCTGAGTCAGCAGGGCGCCCGGGTGGTGCTGGTTGCCAGAAACACCGAGCGGCTTGAAGCGACAAGGTGCCAGCTTCACGGTGAAGGTCACGGGGTCGAGCCTTTCGATTTGCTTGACGGGCATGCTGTCCCGGCCTGGATGAAAACCCTGGCCAGGACCTACGCGCCCTTCGACGGGCTGGTGCATGCCGCCGGTGTACAGATGCCGCTACCGATTCGAGCCCTGGCAATCGAGCAATGGGAAACGGTATTTGCCACCAACGTGACCTCTGGCTTTTCGCTGATAAAGTCATTCAGGCAGAAAGGGGTCTTCGTTCAAGGGGCCAGTATCGTTCTGCTTTCATCGGTGATGGCTCAGGCCGCCCAGCCTTCCCTGATGGCCTACTGCGCCAGTAAAGGCGCAGTGGAATCGATGGTCCGCGCTGCGGCACTTGAACTGGCCAGAGACGGAATAAGGGTCAATGCCATTGCGCCGGGCATAGTGCGAACCGAAATGACCCGCAAGCTTGAAGATCTGGTCGGTATCGATTCCATGGCCGTGGTTGAGCAGAAGCACCCGCTGGGGTTTGGTGAGCCGCTGGACATAGCCTATGCGGTCAATTACCTGTTGTCTCCGGCGGCTCGCTGGGTGACCGGAACATCGATGGTTGTGGATGGAGGATACCTGGCGCAATGAATGCCAATAGATTGCTCATCGTAGGTGCCGGTGCTTTCGGCCGTGAAGTGCATGCGTGGCTGACCGATTGGGTAGAGAAGAACCCTGGATGGCTTATCGCCGGATTCATCAATGACGGCCCCGGCTCGACCGAACGCTTCGAGCATTATCCGCCTGTCGTTTCGACGGTGGATGGCTACCAGCCAAAGCCTGAAGAGTATCTGGTCTGTGCGATCGGCGACCCGAGCGGCAAGCGCCTGGTTGTGGAAAAACTCCTCGCCAGGGGCGCGCAATTTTTCACCCTCATTCACCCTTCGGTCATCATTGGCGAAAATGTTTCCATTGGTCAGGGTGCGGTGATCTGTCCTTCAACGGTGCTCACGGTCGATCTTCGCATCGGCGCATTTGTAACCCTCAATATTGGCTGTCTGGTGGGGCATGACGCAGACATCGGCGACTTCTCCACCTTGAGCGGGCATTGCGATATCACTGGCGGTGTCGTGCTGGAGGAAGGTGTTTTCATGGGGACGCATGCCAGCGTCCTGCCAAAGGTAAGGATCGGCAAACAGGCTGTGGTCGGAGCGGGTAGCGTTGCAATACGCAATGTAGCCGCTGGCACTACAGTATTCGGTGTACCTGCCACACGCATATCGGGGTAACGCTCATGGGCGCTCATGCCAGGATCGTGAACATAGAATATGAACTGCCTGCTCATTCGCTAGACAATGAAACACTGGCGCGCGAATTTCCCGAGTGGGATGTCGAGAAAATCTTCTCGAAGACCGGTATTGGCGAGCGGCGTATCGTCGACAAGGATGAAACTGCGTCCGACCTTGCGTACCGCGCCTGCGAGAAGTTGTTTCTCAACGGAGATATTCAGCGCAGCGAAGTAGACGCGTTGATTTACTGCACGCAAAGCCCGGATTATGTATTGCCCGCCACCGCCTGCATTCTGCAGCACCGCTTGCAGCTCCCCACCCACTGCGCCGCCTTCGATTTCAATCAGGGCTGTTCAGGCTACATTTACGGACTTGGCATCGCCAAAGGGCTGATCGAGTCAGGGCAATGCCGGAATGTGTTACTGGTGACGGCGGAAACCTACAGCCGCTACATTCATCCGCAGGATAAAAGTGTTCGTACCCTGTTCGGTGATGCCGCGGCCGTGACCCTGCTCAGCGCGACCGAGGGCGGGCCTTTCCTGGAGCGTTTTCGTTATGGCAGTGATGGCTCCGGGGCGGAAAACCTGATGGTCCCGATTGGCGGTGCGCGAAGACCCTCGGCGGAAAACCTTCAGCCTGCCGAGTATCAGGATGACGGCGGCAGTGTGCGTACCGATGCACACCTGTACATGAATGGCCCGGCGATTTTCGAGTTTTCCATGACCCGCGTACCGCAGTTGTTCGCGTCGTTGTTCGATGACGAACTGGGTGTAGCCGATGTCGATCTGTTCGTGTTTCATCAGGCCAACCACTTCATGCTGGATGCCCTGCGTCGGCGTTTGAAGTTGCCGGTCGAGAAGTTCGTTTCTGCCTTCCAGCACTGTGGCAATACGGTGTCGTGCACCATTCCCATTGCGCTGAAGGAATCCTTGAACCGGGGTACGCTGAAACCGGGCGACCGGGTTGCTGCGGTCGGGTTCGGGGTGGGCTATTCGTGGGGGGCGTGCGTCATACGCTGGTAAACATCATCGCTCTGCGTCACCGCCCGGACGCAGAGCTTGTTGTCGGTTTGAATCCTTCCCTGATCAGCCCTTCAGCCAGGCATCGCGCCAGGCTTGCAAGTGATCGGCCTCAAGCATCCAGTTATCGATGACTGCCTGCCTCAAGGCATCGCCCTTGCGTGCGCACTCATCCAACTGGTCAATGTGTTGCTCGATGGCACTGACCCAGGCATTGGTTTCGTTTTCCACCCGAGTGACGGGCAGGTCTTCAGGCACGCTGAGCACATCACTGCAAATGACCGGAAAACCGCAGGCACCAAACTCCAGCAAGGCCACCGGGCTTTTGCTCCGGTTGATCAGATTCGACTCGGCCGGCACCAATACCAGATCCAGATTCAGACTGGCCAACGCCTCGGGGAACAAGGTGCCCTCCACGGGCGAACGCAGTTCATGAATGTAAGGGCGTAGCCAGCGCGTGCAAGGTCCCATGATGACCCACTCCACACGGTCTGCCAGCGCCTTGATGACTTCTGACAGAATCAGCAGGTCGCCTGTTTCTGTCGCCGTGCCTACCCAACCTACACGAGGTCTGGGACGAGTCTGGCGCTGGCTTCGCAGATTGCGCCACGGATCAGGCGCAAGTCGGGTTTCAACCACCTGAATGTTGAGGTGTGAGCCCTCTAGCAGCTCCGCCAGTGCTGTTGTGGGGACGGTGATCAGATCTGCCCGCGCCAGCCCGTGGCGCAGGGAAGCCTGCACTGTAGCGAGTGGCGCAGCGCTCTTGTCGATTTCAGCGTACGCCGGGTAGTGCGGCAGGTCGTAGGCCACCCAGGCGTTGGTGTGGTCCTTGATCGCGTTGATGCTGGCAATCAGGCTTTCATCTATCGGCCCCTGGATGACCACTGCATCCGGGCTGAGCCTGGCAATTTCCACGAATGGAAGCGGCGCATGGCTGATGATGCCGTCTGCCTCGCGCTCGGCGCTCAGGCTTTGCAGCGCGGTGCTGATGCGATTGCCGGCAGCCGCATGATTGCAGGGCAGAGCAAGGACCACCGGCAGTGGACGGTGGGTCAACGGCCGCCAGCTCAACTGCGGGTTGCTCTGGGCGACGAAACTGTCAGTCAGCATCAGGTTCTTGTTGTATGCAGGGTCCCAGGCCATGTAATGCAGCCAGCGGTGGTAGAGCGCGCGCGTCGCGAAATCCAGTGCTTCAGCGTCGCTCTGTGCGTTGTTCGGGCGCAGCGCAACGATGGCGTGCGGTGTCCAGACGACCAGATGCCCGGTGCTGCGCGCCTTCAGGCACAGGTCAACGTCATTGAAGTGCAGGGGGAACAAGTGTTCGTCCAGGCCTTGCACCTCTTCATGCACGGACTTGCGAATCATCAGGCAGGAGCCGCTGACCGCGCTGTAGTTCTGGTCTGTTTCCAGACGTTGCGCATCGCTCGCAGACCCTGCGATGTCGCTGGCAGTGACAGTCGCAGCGGTGCCGTTGAGGCCTATGATGATGCCGGCCTGCACGACATTGCCATCCGTCGAAATGAGTTTCGCGCCGACAACGCCCACTTCAGGGCGCAGTGCGTGGTTGAGCAGGTGGTTGAGCCAGTCCTGCTGGATGATCAGGGCGTGGCTGTCGAGCATCACAAGATAGTCGCCCAGCGCGTGTTCTGCTGCGGAGTTGAGCAGCGCCGAGGGGCTCAGTGCCTGTTCATGGCGGACGATGCGGATCCGTTCCGACTGCATCGACTCGATGGTCGCCAGCCATTGCGTGGTCTGTGCCGACTGGCTGTTGTTGTCGCAGATCAGAATTTCATAGTGCGGATACGTCGTGTTTTCCAGAATGCTCTCTACGCAGGGCAGCAGCGTTTCGAGCTGATCCTGCGAGGTAACGAGAATGGAGACCAGAGGCTGATCGGCATGGCCGTAATCGATCCGGTAAAGTCCCGACTCCAGCGCATGCACCTTACTGCCTGCGTAGCCACGCACGTGCAGATGCCGTTGCACGGTGCGCGCCTGATCGTAGTTCTCCTGTGCCTGCCATAAGGGCGAGATGATCATCGGCTCGCAAGAGTGCGCAAATTCGGTATAGCCCGGACCCTCGATCATGCGCAGGATCAGGTCGAGTTCAATGGCCTGCGCGTGTGCTGGGTCGAAGCCGCCCACCTCCAGAGCTTTTTCACGATTGAACAGCCAGTTGCGGCTGGTTGCCGCCGGGCAGGTCAGTAGGTAATCCAGGCTGAAGTCCGGGCGAAAGGCCAGATGCGCGCCTGCCTGCGCATGCAGGGTCACTTCGTCGCCGAACACTGCGCAGGCTTCGGGCGTTTCGATCATTTTCATGACGGCGCACAGCAGGCCGCTCGAGGTGAACGTCGTGCCAGCGTCGACCAGGATCCACCACGCTTGATCGTTTTCCTGCATCAGCGCGTTGATGACCGTCGCACGGTTTTCCACGCTGGCATCCCGCCAGGGCAGTTGCGCTTGCAGCGGCGTCTGCTGATCCCGGTCGTAGTCGGCAAGGACAAACACCTTGAGCTTGTCGAGCAGCGGCGCGTCGGACGCCAGGCTTTGCAGCGTGCTCAGCACGCTCTCGGGCTGCTGATTGAAATCCGACACGACAATAGCAATAGCAGGGCCGCCGTTGTGTTGTTGCAGGTGCTCGTTGAGCAACGCATGCTGGGCTGGCGTAGGTCTGCGCTGACCGAGCCAGCCAGCGACACGGGTATTTCGAACAGTAGCTTCAGGCCTTCTGTCGAAGTAGGCCAGCAGGTCCATTTCCTGAATATTGTCGCGTTGTGACAGCGGAGCAACCTTGACCTTGCCATTGAGCTCGTCAGGCCTTACCCAGCCCAGCTCTGTGGGAATACGCCTGAAGTTGGCGTGACCTTCGCGAGGCAGGGTCGGGTCTTTTCTGAATGCCTCGCTGCTCTGCTGATCCGACACCCGAAAATAGGACAGCGGGCGGGCGAGCATCGCCAGGTTGCCATGACGCAAGAGCTTTGCGTACATGGCCAAATCACCCAGCCCCCAGATCAGCACCTGTTGCAGAGACATGATGTCCTGCCCGAATACCAGCAGGTCTTCGCGACGACACATGACTGCACTGGGCTCGCCGACGAAGTTGATCGGGTGACTGGCCAGAAAGGACACCAGCTCCGGACCGTCCAGAACGACGTTTTTGCCGAATGGGTAGGCCGTGTAGAGGTTGTCTGCCAGCAGAGTGCCGTTGGCGTCGATCCTCTTTCTGGTCGCGGACACCACTTTGATATCAGGGCTGTCGTGCATGACATCGAACATCAGGCGCACGCAGTCCGGGAGAAGGATGTCATCGTCGTAGAGAAACTTGATGTACTCACCCTGCGCACGCGCTATGGCGTGTGCGATGTTGTGAGGTTCGCCCAGCGGCGTTGCGTTTTTGAAATAGTGAATGGGCCAGCGGCTGTCCGGGCTGAGCTTTTCGACAATAGCCTTGATGCCATCGTCACGGCAGTCGTCGGTAATGATGATCTCGATGTCGTCGTGGTTCTGGCGCAGCGCGCTGGCAAGCGCTGCTTCGAAGAAAGCCGGTTTGTAAGCGGGGATGACAATACTGACCAGGCGTGAAGAACTCATCGCAATACCACTTTTGAAAAAGTTTTAAAAACCAACCGGGCAACGCAGTCGGCGTCCATGATCTGCAGTTGTCGTCAGCTTTTTTGGCCTATATACAAAACCGACTGTTCCGTAATGCCGTGCTGCTTGAAGACGCCTTCACCGAATGCCTGCGAGCCGAGGGCCTTCACGTCGAAACCGGCCTGCGTCAAACGGGACTGGAAGTCTTGCCTAGCATACATCCGCACATGATCGTCCTGGCCGAAGCGCGCCCAGCGCTCATCGACGCTTGGCTCGTCCGGGTCTTCTTCGGTTTCGGTGGCGGTCAGCAGAATCGGCACCATCAGGATGGCAGAGCCGCCTTTGGCCAGTACCCGAAACAGCTCGGACATGGCCTTGCGGTCATCAGGTACGTGCTCAAGTACGTGCGAGCACACGATGAAATCGAAGGACTCGTCGGCATACATGTGCATGTCCATGATATCGACCACGTCATCAGCCAGCGGCGAGAACAGGTCGGCCGAGCGATATCGGGCGTTGGGCAGGCTGCGCAGAAACTTCGAGAGCACCACTGCCGGCGCGATATCGAGGATGCGCAACGGTTTGCCCGGCGGGTTGTCGAGCATGTTCATGGCAAACAGCGCGTAAAGCCGGTCGCGGTCTGACGCCATGCACTCGGGGCAGCTGTATTGCCCGACGTTAAGGGTTTCGAAGTCTTCGATGCAGTAGTGGACGTTCAGGCGGTGGAGGATTTCCAGATGGCTTCTACCCAGCGGATAGAAGTTCGGAAAACGACAGGAGCAGACCGGGCACGTTCGCATTAGCAGTTCTCTTTACTGGCTGTGACGATCACATCAATGATGCTGTCGAAGGCTTCATCCGTCAGGCTGTCGTAGATCGGCAGGCACAGGATCTGACTGGACAGGCCGGTCGCGACACGCAGGCGATCGGGTTTTGCCGAGTCAAGGCCCCGGTACATCGGGAATGTGGAAATGAGCGGGTAAAAGTAACGGCGCGCCAGAATGTTGTGGTCGCGGAACCGCTGATAAAGGTCATCGCGGGAAATCGCGAAGTCTTCGGTGACCAGCACCGGGAAGTACGAGTAATTGTGTTTTTCGGTGCTTTTCCAGAGAATTTTCAGCCCCGGCACCGTTGCCAGCGCATCGCGATAGCGTTCATCGATACGTTGCCGTTTCAAGAGCGCTTCGTCGATGTACTTCAACTGAAGCAGACCGAACGCAGCGTTGATCTCACTCATCTTGCCGTTGATTCCCGGCGCGACTACGGTCACTTCGTCAGCAAAGCCGAAGTTCTTCAGGTAATCGATGCGTTGCTTGGTCTTGGCATCCGGACTGATGATGGCCCCGCCTTCGAAGGTGTTGAACACCTTGGTGGCGTGAAAGCTCAGCACCGACAGATCCCCGTGATTCAGCAGGCTTTGCCCGCGATGCTGGACACCGAACGCATGGGCGGCATCGTAGATGACCTTCAAGCCATAGCGATCGGCGATCTGCTGAATGCGGTCGACGTCACACGGGATGCCGTAGCAGTGTACGGGCATGATCGCCGTGGTAGCCGGAGTGATGGCTTCTTCAATGCGCTCCGGGTCCAGGTTATAAGTACCCGGGTCGATGTCGACAAACACCGGCGTCAGGCTGTTCCAGAGCAGCGAATGGGCGGTTGCCACGAACGAGTAGGGCGTGGTGATGACTTCGCCCTTGATGCGCAGCGCCTGAATGGCGGTCATCAGCGCCAGCGTGCCATTGGAAAACAGCGAGAGATGCTGCACGCCCAGGTACTCGGCCAGCTCCTTTTCAAGCTGCTGGTGAAACGGACCGCCATTGGTGAGCTGGCGGCTTTCCCATATGTGTTCGAGGTAGGGAATGAACTCCTCCAGAGGCGGTAACAGAGGACGAGTTACTGGAATCGGTGCGCTCATGGAGGGTTCTCTGCTCGTGTTTTATCCGATTGCTGTTCGAAAGGGCATCTGCTTCAAGGGCTTCCGGCAAAGGCGTTGCCATTGACATAAAAATGACAGTCGAACTGTTGTGACCGGGGTACACAGCAAGAACCCGGCCAAGACCGCTTTTGCCGGATCAGGTAGAGGTCGGGTAGTGATCCTTCTCACGAAGGTGTTTCAGTGCTTGATATCCCGAACGCCCGCTGCGTATTTTGTACGGGTTGCCGCCGAGCGGCCTGGCCCACGACAAAGGAATGAACCATGACACGCAATGACCCCCATCCGCTGGCACAGCTGCTGATGGGCATTGATGAAGTGGAGTGTGTGACCCCGGACCTGAACGGCGTGCCACGCGGCAAGGTGATGACCGCTGCCGGTTTTCTGCAGGGCAGGCGATTGCAGCTTGCGCGGGGTGTGTTGCTGCAATGCATCATGGGCGGGTACCCGCCGTCACGGTTTTACGGTAGCGATGATGGCGACCTCGCGCTGCTCAGCGATCCGCAGCAGGTCCATCGTCTGCCCTGGAGCGAGCAACCGCGCGCCCTGGCCATCTGCGATGCGGAGGAGTTGAGCGGCGAGCGTTGCATGCTCTCGACGCGCAGCCAGCTCAAGGCCGTCATTGCCCGCTATGCCGCACGTGGGCTGGCCCCGGTTGTGGCCACTGAACTCGAGTTCTTTGTCTTCGCGCCCAACCCCGAGCCGCTGTATCCGTTCGTGCCGCCGACAGGGCTGGACGGACGACGCGAGCAGGGGCATTCAGCGTTCAGTATCAGCTCGAACAATGGCTTGCGGCCTTTTTTCGCCGAGGTATACGCCTGCATGGCGGCGTTGGGCCTGCCGCGGGACACGGTGATGCACGAAATGGGCGTCAGCCAGTTCGAGATCAACCTGCTGCATGGCGACCCGCTGCTGCTCGCCGACCAGACCTTTCTGTTCAAGCACCTGCTCAAGGAAGTCGCGCTCAAGCACGGGCTTATTGTGGTCTGCATGGCCAAGCCGCTCGCGCACACGGCGGGCAGTTCGATGCATCTTCATCAGAGCGTGGTGGCAATAGACTCCGGGGTAAACGTCTTCAGTGACGCAGATGGCCAGCCGACTGACACGTTTCGTCACTTTATCGCGGGTCAGCAGGTCTGCATGGCTGACTTCACCGCGCTGTTCGCGCCCAATGTGAATTCCTATCAGCGCCTGTGCCAACCCTATGCTTCGCCCAATAACGCCTGCTGGTCCTACGACAATCGCGCAGCCGGCCTGCGCATCCCGTCGAGTGCAGCGGCGGCTCGAAGGGTGGAGAACCGTTTGCCAGGCGCCGACGCCAATCCTTATCTGGCCATCGCCGCAAGCCTGGCGGCCGGGCTGCATGGCATCGAGCAAAAGCTGGAACCCACCCCGCCCATGCAAGGCGAGATTGAGGTGCCGGAAGAATTGTCATTGCCGTGTACCCTGCACGCCGCTCTGGAGCGTCTGAAAAGCAGTCAGTTGGCCAAGGAACTGTTTGGTCATGAATTCATCGAAGGCTACATCGCGTCGAAGACCCTGGAACTGACCAGTTTTTTTGACGAGATAACCCCCTGGGAACGGCGCGTTCTGGCTGCTCAGGTTTAAGAATCGCAGTGTTGGGCTCGCCCGGTCGGGCGACTCCCTATTTTTGGAAAGTTGATGCGCCAAATCTGGAAGTCCTTTCGAGCGCTTTATTTTGCCTCGTTGATGATGTTGATCGGCTCAGGTCTGCTGAGCACTTATCTGGCCCTGCGCCTGGCGGCCGACCAGGTCGACAGTCTGTGGGTCGGTGCGCTGATGGCCGCCAACTATTTCGGTCTGGTCCTGGGGGGCAAGATCGGTCACCGTCTGATCGGCCGTGTCGGTCATATTCGGGCCTATGCCACCTGCGCCGGTATCGTTGGTGCTGCGGTGCTAGGGCATGGCCTGATCAGCTGGTTGCCCGCCTGGCTGGTACTGCGGGTGATTGTCGGTCTGGGCATGATGTGCCAATACATGGTCATCGAGAGCTGGCTGAACGAGCAGGCCGCCGCGAAACAGCGCGGCATGGTGTTCAGCGGTTACATGATTGCGTCCTATCTGGGCCTGGTGCTGGGGCAACTGGTACTGGTGGTCCACCCGCAACTGGGCCCTGAGCTGCTGATGCTGGTGGCATTGTGCTTCGCGCTGTGTCTTGTGCCGGTCGCCATGACCCGGGCAATTCACCCCGCACCGTTGCACCCGGCACCGCTGGAGCCGCTCTTCTTCATGAAGCGTGTGCCGCAGTCGCTGACGGCGGTGTTGGGTGCCGGGCTGATCATCGGTTCGTTCTACGGTCTGGCACCGGTTTACGCCGCCGAACAGGGGCTGTCCACCGAGCAGGTCGGTCTGTTCATGGGCTGCTGCATTCTGGCCGGGTTTCTGGTGCAGTGGCCATTGGGGCTGCTGTCCGACCGCTATGACCGATCCGTACTGATGCGCATCTTTGCCGCTGCACTGGTGGTGGCGTCATTGCCGCTGGCGGTGTTTCCGAGTGTGCCGGTCGAAGTCCTGTTCGGCGTCGGCTTTCTCGCCTCGCTGATGCAGTTCTGCCTCTATCCACTGGCGGTGGCATTTGCCAATGACCACGTCGAGGCCGAACGCCGGGTGTCGCTGACGGCCATGTTGCTGATGACCTATGGCATCGGCGCGAGTATCGGCCCGTTGGCTGCCGGCGTGGTCATGAAGCTGTTTGGCGGCCACATGCTGTATGCGTTCGTCTGTGGTGCCGGGGTGATTCTGGTGCTGCTGATCAGACCCAAGGCCGTTACCCATTTGCATCAGGTCGAAAACGCACCGCTGCATCACGTCGCGATGCCGGACAGCATGTCCAGCTCGCCGCTGGTGGTTGCACTGGACCCGCGTGTCGATGAGCAGGTGGTTCAGGAGCAGATGCAGACCACCGTCGAGCCGGAGTCCGAACCTGAGTCTGAGGTGGTGGCCGACGCCGACGCAGAAACCGAGGCACAGGCCGAGCCGGTCGCGGGCACGGAAACAGCCGAAGCTGAAGAGCACGAACGCGAGCGTGAAAGCGAGACCTGGAAGGCTTGAGTGTAGCGGGGGGCAGAGCAGGGGATTACGGTGTGATTGCGGCAGGTTGCCGCAATCACCAGCAAGCAGAAGCGGGGATCAGAAGTCGTCGTCTTTGTCGAAGCGGCGAGCTTCACGCTGCAACTGATAGACGAAACGCTCAACCTGACGCTGCACAAGCCCACTCATGTTGTGGAAGCGCACGCCGGCAAAGGTGGTGTGAAATCTTTCTTCGAAGTGCAGATAACGCAGCTCTACGGGGGCTGTCATTGCTCCGAATGGCAACTTCGCAATAAAGCGTTCGTATACCTGGCCCAACTGCATGCGCTCGGACACATCGCCTTCAAAGCGCAGTTTGCAACCGGTTGCAGAGATGTCCAGCAGTTTGCCGGTCAGAGGGGATTTCAAACGGTCGCCGCCGATCTCGATGTCGACCAGCTGTGCCAGCTTCAGCGCTGCACGAAATGCGTTGCGCCGCTGGTGGTAAATCACTTCTTCAGGCAGCGGTCCGCGGTACAGGCGCTGCCCGTCGGTATCGACAATCTCCATCTGAGACGAGCTTTCCCAGGCGATACGCACGCCGTCGTGAAAACCTTCGACGCGGAAAGACTCGCCATTACTTAAAAAGCGTTCGCCATCACGGGGGATCATTTCGTCGAGCGCCATGACATTGCTGTCACGGTCGACTTCAAGCAGGTAGCTCTGAAAGCGTTGGGCACGCTCATGGAAGGTAATGATCAGAGGATCATGACTCTCGAGTAGCAACCGCAGGTTAGCGGCAATTTCCAAAGGTGTGTTGAGAACCTTCGGGGGCTGCGGAGCATCGTCCGCGCTTGAGCCATTCACGTTCTTGAATCTCCAGGCAAAATACTACGGCAACGCAACAACAGGCATTCTGCCACTACGCACGAAACCTTGATACAGGAAGTTACGCCTGACTCAGAGGGCGTGGTTTTGCTCTAAGCGCAGTTGATCCGCGACTGTCATAGAGCGTGGGCGTCTCACCGCCGTTCAGTATGCGAAGCTGATGAGCCGTGCTGATCTGTTGCAGCTGGATCAGACTACCATTCTGCTCGTTCAGCGTCTGGCATTCATTGATCAACGCATTCAGTTCGTCACCGGCCATCAGCAATTGCTCGCCGACATCCGACTGGCTGGCCAGTTGCTGGAGACCACTGCGATTGGCTGGCAGCCCCGTGCCCGCAAGCACCTGGCTACGTTTGCGCCCATGTTGATCGAGAAGAATGACCAGCGCCTGTTTCTGCGCCAGCACCTGCTCCATCTCGCCCATGTCGCGGCCGTGAAGAATCAGGGATTCGGCCTGCAGCAGCTCTAGAAGCTGTCGGGCCGAAACCATGTCGTCAGTGATCATCTGCAACAAAGTAGTGTCTTGCATCGCATGCTCTGGTTTTTAAGCGTCCAGAATATCCAGCGCCAGCCTTGGCTTAGCGTTGGGTTTCGAAATTCAACAGTTTGCTGGCGACACGGTTGCTGTCCACTGTGTAACTACCGTCGGCGATGGCCTGCTTGAGCTCGGCAACGCGAGCACTATTGACGGTTGGCAGATCGGTCAGCTTGTCCGTGATTTTCTGCAACTGTTGAGCCTCACTGCTCAAAGAAAAAGTTTCCCCGGTGCTTTTGACACCTGCGGTGGCTGCAGGGGCTGGCGCATCGGTTTTGACGGTGTCTTTACTGGCACTGGTACGTGTTGTACCGGCAACAGACTGTGAATTGTTAAGGCGACTGAAATCTATGACCATGATTGAAAAAACCTCTGGGTGTTTGGACGCTTGCCTTGTTTTCGGCCAACCCCTATCAAACTTTAGGCCGATTGTGAGAAAGCTTCCCAATAGACGCTTTTCACCGTCGGATATTCCCCGCAGTCTAAAAAAAACACACCCTGTGCGCCAGCATCAATGCATTACATGGCCACTTCCACCTGCCCTGGGCCGGTGACATTCGCTTTGATCACCCGCTGGGAATTAAGGTTTTTCACCCGTATCTGTTCGTTGAAACCTCCGTCGGACATCGCTTCGCCGGGCATACGCACCGCCAGCGAACCGCTGCGGGCGATGATGACCACCTGGTCGCCCTTGTGAATCATTTGTGGCTGTTCCAGCGCCACCGGGGTGACGACCTGGTCGATGACCATTTGTCGGACAACCTTTTGACCGACGGCCTGATCAAGAGAGGCCAGAAATCCCTGGCCCAGGCTGCTCACGTCGCGCTCACGCAGCGCAACGTCTTCTTCAGTAACGATGGCATCGCGTTTCAGCGGGCGCATCACGGTCACAACGTTGCGATACAGCAGCACCTGGGCTGGCACAAATACTGTCCAGGGCGAAGAACCTTCGCAGCGTACCCGCACCGTAACCCGGCCGACCGGGCGCGGGCTTTCCAGTGTGGCTGTCAAATCCTTGTCACAGGCACCCATCCGTAAACGCGGGTCGAGCTGCTTGACCTGTATGTCATGACGCCCGTCAATCTGGTTGGTTGCCAAATAGTCTTCTACTGTGAACTCAAGAAACCCTTGGGTGACGCCGATAAGCTGTTCAGGCAGTGTGAAATTCTCTGCGCGAGCGAGGCTCACCGTGCCACAAAGGCACAGCAGAGCGATTGCGCACAGAAGCCTGCGGGTTTCTAATGCGAGGTGTCGAGAAATTGTCGTCTTTGCGTTCATGAGGTAATAAATAGCAAAGCCCGTGCCGCTTGTTGATCTAGTGTCTGGGCGGCGGTCATTTTGGTAAGGGGGTTCGGCATGGCAGGTGTAATGGATTCGGTAAACCAGCGAACTCAGCTGGTGGGTCAGAATCGCCTGGAGCTGCTCTTGTTCCGTCTCGACGGCAAGCAGCTCTATGGGATCAACGTCTTCAAGGTAAAAGAAGTACTGCAATGCCCGAAACTCACCATCATGCCCAAGTCGAGCAAGATCGTCCGGGGTGTGGCCAATATTCGTGGCGGCACGATCCCGATCATGGATCTGGCGATGGCGACGGGTTCCACGGGCATGATTTCGCTGGTCAACTCCTTCGTCATCATTACCGAGTACAACACCAAGGTTCAGGGTTTTCTGGTGCATTCTGTAGAACGCATCGTCAACATGAACTGGGAAGAGATTCATCCACCACCCAAAGGTACCGGGCGCGATCATTACCTGACCGCAGTCACCCGGGTTGATAATCAGTTGGTGGAAATTATCGACGTCGAGAAGATTCTTGCCGAAGTCGCACCTATTTCCGAAGAAGTGTCGGTCGGTGTGATCGATGCCGAGGTTCAGCACAAGGCAATTTCGCTGCGTGTGCTGACGGTCGATGACTCGTCGGTGGCCCGCAAGCAGGTCAGCCGCTGCCTGGAAACCGTCGGTGTGGAAGTGGTTGCCCTGAACGATGGCCGTCAAGCGCTGGATTACCTGCGCAAAATGGTCGAAGAGGGTAAAAAACCGGAAGAAGAGTTCCTGATGATGATCTCCGACATTGAAATGCCGGAGATGGATGGCTATACCCTTACAGCTGCGATACGTAATGACCCGCGTATGCAGAAGATGCACATCACCTTGCATACCTCTCTGTCCGGGGTATTCAACCAGGCGATGGTCAAGAAAGTCGGCGCTGATGATTTTCTCGCGAAATTCCGGCCTGATGATCTTGCGGCCAGGGTTGTTGCGCGGATCAAGGCAGCAGAATAACCAGCCGGGGGCGTCGTCCCCGGTGATTCACATGATTTGAGAGGCGGCACCTTGTCTACGGGTAATTTGGATTTTGATCAGTTCCGGGTATTTCTGGAAAAAGCCTGTGGCATCTTGCTTGGGGAAAACAAGCAGTATCTGGTGTCCAGCCGCCTCAACAAACTGATGGAGCAGCAAAGCATCAAGTCGCTTGGCGAGTTGGTTCAGCGCATCCAGACCCAGCCGCGCAGCGGGTTGCGCGAACAGGTTGTCGATGCGATGACCACCAACGAAACCCTGTGGTTTCGCGATACCTATCCGTTCGAAGTGCTGAAGAACAAAGTGCTGCCCGAGCAGATCAAGGCCAGCCCTGGTCAGCGACTGCGCATCTGGTCGGCGGCCTGTTCATCGGGCCAGGAACCGTACTCGCTGTCGATGTCGATTGATGAGTTCGAGCGCGCCAATCAGGGCCAGCTCAAATCGGGCGTGCAGATTGTTGCCACCGATTTGTCTGGCGCAATGCTCAACAACTGCAAGACCGGCGAGTACGACAGTCTGGCTATCGGCCGTGGCTTGTCGCCGGATCGTCTGCAGCGTTTCTTTGATGTAAAAAGTCCGGGTCGCTGGGTCGTCAAGACGCCGATCAAGAGCCGTGTGGAGTTCCGCTCGTTCAACCTGCTCGACAGCTACGCCTCGCTGGGCAAGTTCGACATCGTGTTCTGTCGCAACGTACTCATCTACTTCTCGGCCGAAGTGAAGAAAGACATCCTGCTGCGCATCCACGGTACGCTCAAGCCAGGCGGTTACCTGTTTCTGGGGGCTTCCGAAGCGCTCAATGGTTTGCCGGATCACTATCAGATGGTTCAGTGCAGCCCCGGGATCATCTATAAGGCCAAGTGACGGTCTGTCAGTTGCCTGCGATAAAAAAAGAGACCTTCAGGTCTCTTTTTTTGTGCGCGGCTGAGAACAGCTTCGATCGTCTGCCCATCGGTTCATGTTTGCGTACTGTTACTCACTAGTTTTGCAAAAGCGTTGGCGGCGGCGCTCTGGTAGCCGTTTTTACGCCGCAGCAGCGCAACCGTCCGCCCAGGCAGAGCAGGGGTCGTCTGAACTTCGCGCAACCCGGGCTGCTCGCGAACGATGGCATCGGGAAGAATGGTCGCCATACGTCCCTGGGCAACGACCTTGAGCAAAATGGCGATCGAGTTCGCCTCCAGGCCGACCGTAGGCTTGAAGTTCTGCGTCTGGCACCAGGCATCCAGCAGCTGGCGAGTGGCGAATCCGGGGGCGAGCAAGGCAAAGCGAAGCGTTTGCAGGTCCTCAAGTGTCAGCGCGGTCTGTTTTTCGGGGGCAGACTTGGCCATGACCAGGCACAGTTGTTCATCGAACAGAGGCTGGCTGTCTATCTCGACGGCATGACTGCCGGCAAAACCGATGGCCAGATCGAGCGCGTCACTGATCAATGCCTCGGTGATCTGCTCCAGAGGCAGCTCTGTGAGGATGATTGCCACGCCGGGATACAGTGCGCTGAAGCGGTCGATCAGCGGCGCTATCAGGTATTCACTGAAGGTTGGCGTGACGCCGAGGCGCAATTGTCCGCGTGACAGGTCGCTGACATCGTTGAGCGCACGCTTCCCGGCCTCCAGCTCAAGCAGGCAGCGACGCGCGTGGTCCAGATACACGCGGCCGGCATCGGTCGGCACGACGCTGCGGCGGGTGCGGTCGAACAGTTGCACACCCAGGCTGCTTTCCAGCTGCCTGATCTGTTGCGACAACGCCGGTTGTGAGACATGCAGGGCCTCGGCCGCCCGGGTGAAATTGCCATGGTCGGCGACTGCCAGCAAATAACGTATATGGCGTAACAGCACGGCATCACCATAAGGCAGGATTATGGCGATGATCATAAATCAGTCTTGGATCTTATGGTGATAGTTGCCGATGCTGTGATTGATGTGAATTCATTCCGGAGGTTTACCTATGCCGCACAGCAACATTTCCAGAGCGCCGCGCCAGAATCTGACTGAACGTGTGCTGCAGGCCAAGACCGCAAAGAACCTGACGTGGGCAGGGCTTGCAGAAGGTACGGGGTTGAGCGTGGTGTATGTCACGGCTGCATTGCTCGGTCAGCACCCATTGCCGGAAGCGGTGGCCGAGGTAGTCGCCGAGCGTATCGGGCTGGACAGGGACGCGGTCGCCGAACTGCAAACCATCCCGTTGCGCGGCAATGTCGAAGACGTCTCCAGTGACCCGACGATCTATCGCTTCCACGAAATGGTTCAGGTCTACGGCACAACGCTGAAGGCATTGGTGCATGAGCAGTTCGGCGACGGCATCATCAGCGCAATCAACTTCAAGCTCGACATCAAGAAAGTCGAAGATCCGGAAGGGGGCGAGCGAGCCGTGATCACCCTTGATGGAAAATTTCTGCCCTATAAACCGTTCTGAGGACGCTGAGATGAGTGATAAAGGAAGACCGCCATTTCCACCCTTTACCCTGGAGACGGCTGTCCAGAAAGTCCGTGGCGCCGAGGATGGCTGGAACTCTCGCGATGCAGCGAAAGTTGCGCTGGCCTACACCGAAGACACGTATTGGCGTAACCGTAGCGAGTTCATCAATGGTCGTGCAGAGGCTCAGGCCTTTCTGGAGCGCAAGTGGCGCAAGGAACTGGACTATCGGCTGATCAAGGAGCTCTGGGCATATACCGATAACCGCATTGCCGTGCGCTATGCCTATGAATGGCATGACGACTCTGGCAACTGGTTCCGTTCGTATGGCAACGAAAACTGGGAGTTCGCTGCAAACGGCCTCATGCAGCGGCGCTTTGCCTGCATCAACGATTTGCCGATCGCCGAGTCCGAGCGCAAATACCATTGGCCACTGGGGCGCCGACCTGATGACCACCCTGGGTTGAGTGAGCTTGGCCTCTGATTCAGTCGTCAAAGAGACCTTCGGGTCTCTTTTTTATTGGGCGTCCGAATGAGGCAATGATGAAGTGCCGCCATTGTCAGGCGGCAAGCCGATACTGGCAAAAAAACGGCACCCCTCTTGCCGCTTTCTTCTCCCACAGCGGAAATGCCTTGCCGCTTTTCTGGCATTGCCGCCTCGCCGCTGGCTGTGGCCCCCGCAATCATTGGCTTTTGCAACATGGCACGCTGATTGCTTTGTCAGTAACAACAGAATCAGGTCAACCGGCAAAGGTTTCCCGAAATGAGCATCAGCTTCGATAAAGCGCTAGGCATACATGAAAAGGCTCTGAACTTCCGGGCTCAGCGTGCAGAGGTGTTGGCCAACAACATCTCCAACGCCGATACCCCGAACTTCAAGGCTCGCGATCTGGACTTCTCGTCGGTGCTGGCTGCCGAAAACGACAAGGTGCAGAACGGTCATTTCGCGCTGAACAAGACCAACAGCCGCCATATCGAAGCCGAAGGCATGGGCAATGATGACGGGACGCTGCTGTATCGCACCCCGTCGCAGCCTTCGCTGGACCAGAACACCGTCGATTCCCAGGTCGAGCAGGCCAGCTACACCGAGAACGCCATGGGCTTTCAAGCCAGCTTCACATTGCTCAACAGCAAGTTCAAAGGGCTGGTTGCAGCCCTTCGCGGAGAATAATTCATGTCACTAGCCAATGTGTTCAACATTGCCGGTAGCGCCATGAGTGCCCAGACCACGCGTCTGAACACTACGGCCAGTAACATCGCCAACGCCGAGACCGTGTCTTCGAGCATGGACCAGACCTACCGCGCCCGTCATCCGGTGTTTGCCACCGTGATGCAGGGTCAGCAGTCCACAGGCGGTTCGCTGTTCCAGGATCAGGGCGAAGCCGGGCAGGGCGTTCAGGTCAACGGCATCATCGAAGACAGCTCGAACCTGGAAGCACGTTACGAGCCCAATCATCCTTCCGCTGACAAGGACGGGTATGTCTACTACCCCAACGTCAATGTCGTGGAAGAAATGGCCGACATGATTTCTGCCAGCCGGTCTTTCCAGACCAACGCCGAAATCATGAACACCGCTAAATCCATGATGCAGAAGGTTCTGACCCTCGGTCAGTGATAGAAGGCGAACGTTATGGCCGATAACACCACAGCAAGCAGCGTCTCATCGACGTTCTTGAACACACTGCAGAATCCGACGCCGACCGCGACGAATTCCACCGGTACGCTGGGCAAGGACGCGTTCCTGCAGCTGCTCGTGACGCAGATGAAGAACCAGAACCCGCTGGACCCACAGGACAACACGCAGTTCGTGGCCCAACTGGCGCAGTTCAGCAGCCTTGAAAGCATGCAGAACCTGACGTCGACGGTTGACACGATTGCAACCAGTTACAAGTCGTCCCAGGCGTTGCAGGCATCGTCGTTGGTGGGTCGCTCGGTGATCATCGATTCGAGCTCCACCACCGTGGATACCACCAAGGGTATGACCGGTTCGATTGTTGTTCCGAGCGCCACTACCGCGACAAGTATCAAGGTTTACGATTCGCAATCGAACCTGGTCGACACCGTCGAACTGGGCGCGCAGAAAGTCGGCACCACCAGCTTTTCCTGGGACGGTACGGACAGCGACGGTACAGCGCTTGCGTCGGGCAACTACACCTTCAAGGCTGAAGGCTCGGTTGACGGCAAGAACACACAGCTTTCGACTTACCTGCCTGCCACGGTCAACAGCGTTACGTTGGGTGTGAATGGTGCAGAAACAATGCTCAACCTGGCCAGCGGCAGTGTTGCCCTGTCCAAAGTTCAAACCATCGGATTGTAGAGCCTACCAGGCGCAGGAGTGAAACATGTCTTTCAATATCGGCCTTAGTGGGCTCTATGCTGCAAACAAGAGTCTCGACGTTACCGGCAACAACATTGCCAACGTTGCGACCACCGGCTTCAAGTCTTCGCGTGCGGAGTTTGCTGACCAGTACGCCCAATCGATTCGCGGCACTTCCGGCCAGACCAACGTGGGCAGCGGCGTAACAACCGCAGCGGTTTCCCAGCAGTTCTCGCAGGGCAACCTGACTACCGGTACTGCCAACAGCCTCGACCTTGCCATCAACGGCAACGGTTTCTTCATGCTCAGCAATAACGGCGAGAAGCTGTACACCCGTGCCGGTGCATTCCACACCGACAAGGAAGGCTACGTCGTCAACAGCGGCGGCATGAAGTTGCAGGGTTACAACGTCGATGCCAACGGCAGTGTGGTGACCGGTGCATTGAGCGACCTGCGCGTGGACTCGTCCAATCTCCAGCCCAAGGCAACTACCGCCATTACCAACGTTGCCAACCTGAATTCGACGACTGCCTTGCCGTCCCTCACCACGTTTGATGCGACTGACACCAAGTCGTACAACATGAAGTACAGCACGCCGACCTACGACACTCAGGGTAACGCGCACACGCTGGATCAGTATTTCGTCAAGACCGGCACCAACACCTGGTCCATGTACTCGCTGATGGACGGTCGCAGCATTTCCGACCCGACCACCACTACGGCCGACAAGAACGACCTGACATTCGACTCATCGGGTAATCTGGTTGTCGCAGCGCCGGGCGCCGTACCAACCGACAGTGCGAACATCAAGTTCAACACTGATGGCACCTTCACTGTCGCCAACTGGGTACCAGGTGTGCAGTCCGGCACCGGCACGACCACCAGTTGGGGCGCGAACGGCGCTACAGGTGCCTCCATCAAACTGAACATGGCCGGCATCACCCAGACCGCGTCGGTCTCGGGCCTGATCACTCAGGACCAGGACGGCTACGCCACTGGCCAGCTCAGCGCAATGAGCGTTGATGCAACCGGTAACCTTTTCGCCACCTACACCAACGGCAAATCCCAGGTGATCGGGCAGACCTCGCTGACCAACTTTGCCAACGTGCAAGGCCTGGCGCAGGCGGGTGGCACCAACTGGCGTGAAACCTTCGCTTCGGGCGTACCGGTCAGCGGCACGCCGCAATCGGGCACCCTCGGCTACATCACTGGTCAGGCGCTGGAAGAGTCCAACGTCGATCTGACCATGGAGCTGGTGAACCTGATCAAGGCGCAGAGCAACTACCAGGCGAACGCCAAGACCATCTCCACTCAAAGCACCATTATGCAAACCACTATTCAGATGACTTGATAGTGTAGAGCGTTAAATAAAGCCCCTTTTCGAAGGGGCTTTTTTTTGCTTGTTTTTTATAAAGTGATGCACGTTCGAGTTTAATTAAACTTGCGGAAAGTTCGGTCAATGTACTTGGAAATCTCCTACGCGCGATGATGTGAGAATCAAAACTCCTCTATGAGTTGCCCTTTGGGGCGAAGGAGTTTTCATGTCGTTCAATACCGCGATCAGCGGCATTCATGCCGCGAACAAAAGGCTGGAGGTGGCCGGTAACAATATTGCCAACTCCGGCACCATCGGGTTCAAGTCCTCGCGTGCGCAGTTCTCGGCGCTGTATTCAGCCAGCCAGTTGGGCAGTGGTCGCAATGCAATAGGTGATGGCGTACGCCTTGCTTCAACACAGCAGAACTTCAATCAGGGCGAAAGCATGACCACGTCGGGTAATCCGCTCGACATGCGTATTCAGGGCAACGGCTTTTTTGTGGTGAGTGACGGTGGGGCTCTTGCCTATACCCGTGCCGGAGCGTTCCTCAAGGATGCGGCGAACTTCGTGGTCGACAGCGAGGGTGGACGATTGCAGGGCTATGCGGCAAACGAGCAGGGCGAGATCAAGCGTGGGTTGCGTACCGACTTGCAGATTGACACATCGAATGTATCGGCCAGAGCCACCACGCGGGTTGCCGAGAACATCAACCTGGACGCCTCGCTGCCTTCGCTCGCGCGCTTGCCGGTCTTCGACCCGGCCGATCCTGCGACCTACACGCGGGCCGTTGGCCGTACCATTCAGGACGCGGGGTCTGGAGCGGGTGCCACTGCGGTGCCCGCGGCGGATCATGAGCTCAAGCAGTATTTCGTCAAGACCGGCGACAGTCAGTGGTCCATGTATGTACTGATCGATGGGCGTAATCCGGTGGACCCGAACAGCGTGGCACCGTTGCATGTCACCCTTGAGCAAAGACCAAACGGATCGCTGTCATACAGCGGCAATAGCCAGCACCTTCGTAAAATCTCGGATACCGAATTTGCCCTGCAAGGCTGGCGGCCGGCTGAAGAGGTCAATGGTGCCTGGGTCAGTAACGGCGCTGCCAACGGCGGCACAGTGTCGCTGCCGCTGAAGGATGGATCGACCAGCATGCTTGACCCTGGTGATGCGTTGATGGATCGCCCGGTACCGGCCTTTGATCCGTCGGACCTGAAGACCTACAGCGATATGTTTGCCAATGCGATTTTCGACAGTCAGGGCAATCAGCACGAGCTGAAGCAGTATTTCGTGAAGGACGGCACCAACAGCTGGCGCATTCATGCGCTGATTGATGGTCGCAACCCGCAGATGCCTGACTCCACCGACCCGCTGACGGCGAACATCGTGTTTGATTCTGGCGGCTGGGTACAGTCGTTGACCGGCGGCCCTGGTTTTGCGAGTACCCATAACAATGCTCTGCAACTGACCGGCTGGACACCGGCCATGCCTGCCGAGCGGGTTACCGGGCGAGAACAGTGGGTGTCCAACGGTGCGGCTGGCAGTGCGAAGGGCATTGCGATCGACTTCACCAACCTGCTGCAGCACAACGCCGCCAGTTCGCGTTCTTCCACTCACGTGGATGGCCATGCGGCGGGGCAGTTGAGCAGCCTGAGCGTGGGGCGCGATGGCATCCTGCGTGCCGGATTTACCAACGGCATGAACAAGAATATCGGTCAGGTGATACTCGCCAGCTTCGCCAATCCGCAGGGGTTGCAGGCGCGCAGTGATACGCGCTGGACCGAATCCGCCGACTCTGGCGTTGCCGACTACGATGTGCCGGGCGTTGGCACGCTGGGCAGTCTCATCGGCGACGGGCTGGAGGGGTCCAATGTCGTCCTGGCCGATGAGCTGATTGCTTTGATCCAGGCGCAGACGGCTTATCAGGCTAACTCCAAGGCCATATCGACAGAGGCGACCGTGATGCAGACGCTGATTCAGTCGACCTGATCAGATTGAACAGTCGGACTTGATGAAGTGACCTTTCAGCCGTGTCCAGCCAGGCCCGGGGCTGGTCTGGGCGCAGACAATCCGGCTGTCGCCCTGCCATTTGTAATAGTGGGCGGGGGCGGCCTGGGCGAGGAGGGCGAAGGTCATCAGGCTCGCGCTGGCGATGCCGGCAATGCACGCACGAAAAAGCATGAGGGTTCCCGTTCAGGGCTGCGGTGTCCGCAAGATTATCACTGTCGATCCTCTTGTCAGCCCATACCAATGAAGTTTTTTTGGCGGTGCTCGCTGCTTGATGATCGGCAGGCGGCAGTCCTCCGCCGCTATTGGGTGGCGCTTTGCCCGCAGGGCATCATCGAATGCCGGTTTTTGCTGGTTAATCAGGCATTTGT
Organism: Pseudomonas syringae group sp. J248-6; assembly: GCF_032586995.1. Classification (NCBI taxonomy): domain Bacteria; kingdom Pseudomonadati; phylum Pseudomonadota; class Gammaproteobacteria; order Pseudomonadales; family Pseudomonadaceae; genus Pseudomonas; species Pseudomonas syringae group sp. J248-6. The sequence goes on from NZ_JAWHOP010000008.1 coordinate 31,269, forward strand.
ATCGAGCCTGACAAGTTGGTTCAAAAATTGCTTTAACCCTTTCAGAACAGCTACAGGCGGCAAGCGTCTGTCGGAGGAGGAAGACTGTGGACAAGTTGCTTTACGTCGCAATGAGCGGTGCATCCGAAAACGCGATCGCGCAGAAGGCTCACGCCAACAACCTGGCAAACGTATCAACCAACGGTTTCATGCGTGACCTTGAACAGGCCCGCTCGATGCCGGTGTTTGGCGAGGTCATGCCGTCGCGCGCCTATGCGATGAGCGAACGTCCGGGGACCGACTTTTCCTCCGGTGCCATGGTTGAGACCGGCCGTGAACTGGACATCGCCGTCAAGGGTGATGGCTGGATTGCAGTGCAGACTCCCGACGGTGGCGAAGCCTATACCCGCAGTTCCGGCATGAACATTGATGCCCTGGGTGTGTTGCGCGACGGCAGCGGTTTGCCGGTAATGGGCAATGGCGGTCCGATTGCCGTGCCGCCTCAACAGCAGATCGAGATCGGTGCCGACGGCACGATCAGCATTCGCTCGCTGGGCGAAAGCCCGCAGGTGATGGCGCAGGTCGACCGGATCAAGCTGGTCAAACCTGACCTCAAGACCATGGAAAAAGGCCCCGATGGCCTGATCCACACCAAGAGCGGCCAGCCTGCTGCTGCCGATGCCACCGTTCAGGTCGAGTCCGGCTTTCTGCAGGCGAGCAACGTCAATGCGGTCGAGGAAATGACCTCGGTACTGGCCTTGTCCCGTCAATTCGAATTGCACGTCAAGATGATGAAGACCGCCGAAGAAGACGATCAGTCTATGGCTCGCGTCTTGCAACTTGGCTAATCAATGACAGCTTGCGCCGACAAACCGGCGCTTGAGGAGAACACACATGCTTCCTGCACTATACGTCGCTAAAACCGGCCTTGCCGCTCAGGACACCAACCTGACCACCATCTCCAACAACCTGGCGAACGTTTCGACCACAGGTTTCAAGAGTGACCGTGCCGAGTTCCAGGACCTGCTTTATCAGATCAAGCGTCAGCCGGGTGCCCAGTCCACTCAGGACAGCGAGCTGCCATCCGGTCTGCAACTGGGTACCGGTGTGCGCATCGTCGGCACGCAGAAGAACTTCACGGCCGGTAGCCTGCAGACCACCAACAACCCGCTGGACCTGGCGGTAAACGGTCGTGGTTTCTTTCAGGTGACCCAGCCGGACGGCACTGTTGCCTACAGCCGCGACGGTACTTTTCACCTGAACGCCAACGGCCAGATCGTGACTGCCAACGGCTACGCCCTTGAGCCTGCGATTGTCGTTCCACAGAACGCCCAGACCTTCACTGTTGGTCAGGACGGTACTGTTTCCGTCACGCTGGCCGGTGCAACCGCCACACCGCAGATCATCGGTAACATCCAGACCGCTGACTTCATCAACCCGGCTGGCCTGCAGGCCATCGGCGGCAACCTTTATCTGGAAACCGGTTCAAGCGGCGCGCCGCAGATCGGCACGCCAGGCCTCAACGGTCTGGGTCCGACCCTGCAGAACACTCTGGAAAACTCCAACGTCAGCACCGTTGAGGAACTGGTCAACATGATCACCACCCAGCGTGCTTACGAGATGAACTCCAAAGTGATCTCGACCGCCGACCAGATGCTGCAGAACCTGACTCAGAACCTGTAAGTGTTTGATGTTGTCGCTCGTAAAACTGCTCAATCCGATGGGGCGCCTGATAAGCGCCTGTTACACCGCGAGGTTTCAAGTGTCATGAACCGCCTTAGTGTTCCGCGTTTTTCAGTGTTGATCGCTTCATTGTGCGGGATCACCCTGCTGTCTGGCTGTGTTGCGCCGACGGCCAAGCCCAATGACCCTTATTACGCTCCGGTGTTGCCGCGTACACCCATGTCGGCCGCTGCCAACAATGGTGCCATCTATCAGGCCGGTTTCGAGCAGAACCTGTACGGCGACCGCAAGGCTTTCCGTATCGGCGACATCATCACCATCACGCTTTCCGAGCGTATGGCAGCCAGCAAGGCGGCCACTTCGGCCATGACCAAGGACAGCACCAACAGTATTGGTCTTACCTCGCTGTTCGGTTCGGGCCTGACTACCAACAACCCGATTGGTGGCAATGATCTGAGCCTTAACGCGGGCTACAACGGCGCCCGTACTACCAAGGGCGATGGCAAGGCCGCACAGAGCAACAGCCTGACCGGTTCGGTCACTGTGACCGTGGCGGATGTGTTGCCCAACGGCATTCTGGCGGTGCGTGGCGAGAAGTGGATGACCCTCAATACCGGTGACGAGCTGGTGCGTATTGCCGGTCTGGTTCGGGCTGATGACATCGCCACCGACAACACTGTGTCGTCGACCCGTATTGCCGATGCACGTATTACCTATTCGGGGACTGGAGCCTTTGCCGATACCAGCCAGCCAGGCTGGTTCGACCGGTTCTTCCTCAGCCCGTTGTTCCCTTTCTGATAGCGGGATAGACATGATCAAGCTCAAGCAACTGATAGCGGCGACCTTGTTGTTGTCCACAGCGTTCGGCGTTCACGCCGAGCGTTTGAAGGACATCGCAAGCATCTCCGGCGTGCGGGCCAACCAGTTGATCGGTTACGGTCTGGTCGTGGGTCTCAACGGTACGGGTGACCAGACCACCCAGACCCCGTTCACCCTGCAGACGTTCAACAACATGCTGTCGCAGTTCGGCATCAAGGTGCCGTCCGGCTCCGGTACTGTGCAGTTGAAAAACGTTGCAGCAGTTGCTGTGTACGCGGATCTGCCAGCGTTTGCCAAACCGGGTCAGACGGTCGACATCACCGTTTCCTCGATCGGTAACTCGAAGAGCCTGCGCGGCGGTGCGCTGTTGATGACGCCAATGAAGGGTGTCGACGGCAATGTTTACGCCATCGCACAAGGCAACCTGGTGGTCGGCGGTTTTGATGCGGAAGGCCGTGACGGTTCGAAAATCACTGTCAACGTTCCGTCGTCGGGCCGTATTCCCGGTGGTGCTTCGGTCGAGCGCTCGGTGCCGAGCGGCTTCAATCAGGGTAATACCCTGACCCTCAACCTGAACCGGTCCGACTTCACCACTGCCAAGCGGATTGTGGACAAGATCAATGAGCTGCTCGGCCCTGGCGTTGCTCAGGCGCTGGATGGCGGCTCGGTACGTGTGACCGCGCCGCTTGATCCGGGCCAGCGTGTCGACTATCTGTCGATTCTGGAGAACCTGGAAGTCGATCCGGGCCAGACCGCTGCCAAGGTCATCATCAATTCGCGGACCGGCACTATCGTGATCGGTCAGAACGTCAGGGTTTCGCCTGCTGCGGTAACGCACGGCAGCCTGACCGTGACCATCACCGAAGACCCGATTGTAAGCCAGCCGGGCGCATTGTCCGGTGGCCAGACAGCGGTCGTGCCGCGTTCGCGGGTCAATGCCCAGCAGGAACTGCACCCGATGTTCAAATTCGGCCCAGGCACCACGCTGGACGAGATTGTTCGTGCGGTCAATCAGGTGGGCGCTGCGCCCGGTGACCTGATGGCCATCCTCGAAGCCCTTAAGCAGGCCGGTGCGTTGCAAGCCGACCTGATCGTTATCTGAGGACTCGATAATGGACATGCCCAAGAGCGGAATTTCGTCAGCGGTCGACTCCGGTGCCTACACCGACGTCAACCGTCTGGCAGCGTTGAAGCATGGCGACAAGGACAGCGTGGCCAACCAGAAGAAGGTTGCTCAGGAGTTCGAGTCGCTGTTCGTCAGCCAGATGCTCAAGGCCATGCGTTCGGCCAACGAAGTGCTGGCCAAGGACAACCCGATGAACACCCCGGCGACGCGGCAGTATCAGGACATGTATGACCAGCAATTGGCGGTCACCCTGTCCACCCGTGGCAACGGCATCGGTTTGCAGGACGTGCTGATGCGTCAACTGTCCAAGGACAAGGGTATTCAGCACGCAGCACCGACCGATACGACGGCCACGCCTGCAACGACTGGCGATACGATCCCGGCCAAAACCGGCCTGGCGACCAGTGTCTATCAGCGTCCGCTGTGGGCCACGCGCTCGGCGGCGGCAGATCAGGCGGCTGCCGCGGTTTCTGCATCTGGTGATGGGCGCAATGACATGGCGGCGCTCAACTCGCGTCGTCTGTCGTTGCCAACCAAACTCACCGACCGATTGCTGGCCGGCATCGTGCCTTCCGCCACCGCAGCCGTCAGCAACAGCCCGGTACCTGCTCGCGCAACCGCCAGCAGCAATGGCAACAACGGCGACTGGACGCTCGACCCCAACCTGGCACCCGCGCCTGAGTACGTGCGTTCCATTGCCCAGCCACCGCTGGCACCGGCCAAGCGCGCATTCAGCAGTGCCGACCAGTTTGTCGAAACGATGTTGCCGCTCGCCAAGGACGCAGCCGCACGCATTGGCGTCGACCCGGTGATGCTGGTGGCGCAGGCTGCGCTGGAAACCGGCTGGGGCAAGTCGATCATGCGTCAGCAGGATGGCAGCAGCAGTCATAACCTGTTCGGCATCAAGGCGGCGGGTAGCTGGAAAGGCGCTGAAGCGCGCGCCATTACCAGTGAGTTCCGTGACGGCAAGATGGTCAAGGAAACCGCAGACTTCCGTTCCTACGATTCCTACGCCGACAGCTTCCACGACCTGGTCAGCCTGTTGCAGAACAACAATCGGTATAAAGAAGTGGTCAATTCGGCCGATAAACCGGAACAGTTTGTAAAAGAATTGCAGAAGGCCGGGTATGCAACTGACCCAGCCTACGCCAGCAAGATTTCGCAGATCGCGAAGCAGATGAAGAGTTACCAGACTTACGCTGCTGCATCGGGCTCTTCCACGACTTTATAAGGTTTTGAATCATGTCGCTGATTTCAATTGGGCTCTCAGGTATCAATGCCAGCAGTGCCGCGATCAACACCATCGGTAACAACACGGCCAACGTGGATACCGCCGGTTACTCGCGTCAGCAGGTAATGACCACGGCTTCGGCACAGATCAATATCGGCCTGGGTGTCGGTTACATCGGCACCGGTACGACGCTGTCTGACGTGCGTCGTATCTACAACAGCTACCTTGATGCCCAATTGCAAACCAGTACTGCCCTGAGCGCCGATGCGGTTGCGTACTCCGGCCAGGCCAGCAAGACCGATACGCTGCTGTCCGACAGCGCGACTGGCGTGTCGACGCAGCTGGCTGACTTTTTCACCAAGATGCAGGGCATTGCCACCAACGCTACGCAGTCCTCGGACCGTTCGGCATTCCTGACTCAGGCTTCTGCGTTGAGCTCGCGCTTCAATTCGGTCGCTTCGCAGTTGTCATCGCAGAATGACAACGTCAATGCCCAGCTCACCACCTTCACCAAGCAGGTCAACGAGCTGACCACGACCCTCGCAAGCCTGAACAAACAGATCACTCAGGCAGGGGCTGGCAACACCACGCCCAACTCGCTGCTCGATTCGCGCAATGAGACTGTGCGCCAGCTCAACGGGCTGGTGGGTGTCAAAGTAATCGAGAACAACGGCAACTACGATATCTACACCGGCACCGGCCAATCGCTGGTCAGCGGTGGCACGTCGTACACCATGTCGGCGACCCCGAGCCCTGCCGATCCTCTGCAGTACAACGTACAAATCGCTTACGGCCAGACCAAGACTGACGTCACCTCGGTGATCAGCGGTGGCTCGATTGGCGGTCTGCTGCGCTATCGCTCGGACGTGCTGGTGCCTGCGACCAATGAGCTTGGCCGTGCCGCGATGGTGCTGGCCGATCAGGTCAACAGCCAGATGAGCCAGGGCATCGACAGCAAAGGCAACTTCGGTTCCAGCCTGTATTCCAACATCAACAGTGCCGACGCCATTTCGCAGCGCAGTACCGGCAAGACCACCAACAGCGCCGGTTCCGGCAACCTGGACGTGAGCATTGGCGATACCAGCAAACTGACCGCCGACGATTATGAAGTCACCTTCAGCGACGCCTCCAACTTCACGGTTCGTCGCCTGCCCAACGGCGAAAGCGTCGGCACCGGTGCGCTGACTGACAACCCGCCTAAACAGTTCGATGGCTTCAGTGTCAGCCTCAATGGCAATGCGCTGGCTGCTGGCGACGTTTTCAAGGTTACTCCGACACGCAACGGTGCCTCGGGTATCTCGGTGGTGTTGACCGATCCCAAGGACATTGCAGCCGCCGCACCATTGACAGCGACTGCCGGGTCCAGCAACTCGGGCACAGGTGGCTTCACGCAGCCAGTGCTCAATACCAAATCTGACATCTACGACAGCGTTCAGACCTCCGACCTGCGTAACGCGATCAAAGACTCCGCGCCGATGAAGCTGGTGATGGGTGCGGTCAGCAGTACCGGTGTGCAGAGCTACACGCTGATTAATGCCAGCGGTGCGCCTGTGCTTGACCAGAATGGCAGCGCGGTGAGTGGCACGATCATTCAGGGTCAGAGCAACGCTGTAAAGCTGAGCATCGGTTACACCGATAACACCACCACCCCGGCTGGCAAGACCGCGTTCGAAGTGCAGATGACCCTGTCCGGTTCGCCATTGGTCAATGACACGTTCAGCATCGGCCTGACCGGTGCCGGCTCTTCGGATAACCGCAATGCGCTGGCTGTGGTGGGGTTGCAGACGGCCAAGACCGTCGGCGTCACCAACGGCGGCGTGGGCACCAGCCTGTCCGGCGCTTACTCCGATCTGGTCTCGGTCGTCGGCACATTGGCAGGGCAGGGCAAGAGCGATGTCACCGCCAGCGCTGCCGTCGTTGCACAGGCCAAGTCCGCGCGTGATTCGGTCTCGGGCGTGTCGCTCGATGAAGAAGCGGCCAACCTGATCAAGTATCAGCAGTACTACACGGCCTCTTCGCAGATCATCAAGGCGGCCCAAACCATTTTCAGCACGCTGATCAACAGCCTTTAAGGAGTCGTGAACCATGCGGATCTCAACTACCCAGTTCTACGAATCCACCAACACCAATTATCAGCGTACGTATTCGAATGTGCTCAAGACCAGTGAAGAGGTCTCCAGCGGCATCAAACTCAACACCGCCAGCGATGATCCGGTGGGTGCTGCACGTGTCCTGCAACTGGCTCAGCAGAACTCCATGCTGACCCAGTACGCGTCGAACATCGGCACGATCAATACCAACATCGTCAATTCCGAGACCGCGCTGACCAGCATCGTCGATACGATGCAGACGGCCCGTGAAGTGATCGTGTCGGCAGGCAACGGTGCCTACACCGATTCCGACCGCCTGGCCAAGGCTGCTGAACTCAAGCAGTATCAGAGCCAGCTTCTCGGCTTGATGAACAGCCAGGACTCCAACGGCCAGTATATTTTTGCCGGGTCCAAGTCTTCGGCGCCGCCGTACGCGCAGAATGCCGATGGCACTTACAGCTACAGCGGGGACCAGACCAGCGTCAATCTGGCGATTGGTGATGGCCTGGTTTTGCCGAGCAACACCACAGGCTATGAAGCGTTCGAGCAAGCCGTCAACACTACCCGTACGTCGTCGACGCTGCTTTCGCCTGCGACCGACGACGGCAAGGTCGGCCTGACTGGCGGTCAGGTGACGTCCACCAGCGCCTACAACTCGGGCTATCAGGCTGGCGAACCGTACACCATGACGTTCCTCAGCGGTACGCAGTTCAAGATTACCGATGCCAGCGGCACCGATGTCACGACCGATGCGTCAACTGCCGGTAAATTCAGCTATGGCTCGTTCGCTGATCAGACCTTCACCTTCCGCGGTGTAGAGCTGACCATGAACATCAACCTGTCAGCTGCCGAATCTGCCACGCCTGCAACGGCCGCTACTGCACTGACCAATCGCAGCTATGAACTGGCCTCGACGCCAGACACGGTCTCGACCTCGCGCAGCCCGGGTAACACATCGGCCGCCACCATCAGCAGTTCGGCAGTGGGCAACACAACGGCTGACCGCACGGCGTTCAACAACACTTTTCCGCCCAATGGTGCGATTCTCAAGTTCACCAGCGCCACTGCCTACGACCTGTATGCGTCGCCTGTCACCAGCAGCAGCAAGCCGGTGTCGAGTGGCACGTTGACCGGTTCGACGGCCAATGCGTCGGGCGTCAATTTTACGGTCAGCGGCACGCCAGCAGCCGGTGATCAGTTTGTCGTGGAGTCCGGCACGCACCAGACCGAGAACATCCTCAATACGCTGACAGCGGCGATCAAGGCGTTGTCGACACCCACTGACGGCAATCTGGTTGCCTCGCAAAAGCTTGATGCCGCATTGGGCTCGGCGCTTGGCAACATTGCCAGCAGCATCGACCAGGCGTCCACGGCGCGCTCCGCCGGCGGCGCACGCCAATTGGCGGCGACGGCGCAAGGCACGACCAACGAGTTGCTGAAGGGTAACAACACGGTTGAGCAAGGCACCTACGTCAACGCCGATATCGTTGAGGCCACCACCCGGTTGACACTGCAGAAGACCATGCTGGATGCCTCTCAGCAGGTATTTGTCCAGTTGTCCAAGCTGAACCTGTTCAGCCAGCTGTAACCCTGGCATTGAGCATCCGCCGTCTTTATTTCAGCGGTGAGGGAGGTTACTTGACCGGTAGCTTCCCGCCGCTCGCGAGTCTGCAATAGTGAATTCAGTCCCCCTCGTCAGTATCGTCATTCCCGCCCTCAATCCCCGGTTCTTCCGCGCCGCGCTACAAAGTGCCTTGAATCAGGTTTACGACAACCTGGAAATCATTGTCTGCGACGATTGCCGCACCGATGAAATCAAGGCCGTTTTCGACGAACTGGTGCCCGCATCCGGCAACCTCGCGCGTTACGTGCGCAACCCGCAGCGGCTGGGGTTTCAGGGCAACCTGCTGAAGTGCCTTGAAGAATCACGCGGCGAATACATCAAGTTTCTGTGTGACGACGACCGCCTCTTTCCGTACTTCATCGCTAACCAGGCAGGCGTTCTGGATGCCTATGAAGACGTGAGTCTGGTCGTTGGCCGACGACATCTGGTCGACATCGATGACTACGTATTGCCACCCCGTCTGGAAAACGTCGGGCTCGTGCCCTACGACGCCGTGTTCAAAGGCGAGGACATGCTGGCGATTTTCGAGCGTACGCCACGCAATTATCTGGGCGGGTTCAGTGCTGCTCTGATGCGCCGTGCCGATGTTATGGAGTACCTGCCTTCGATTGCCCAGTCGGGACAGGGGTTTATCGCACTGCTGGATTTTGCGCTGTTCATATGCCTGTTGCGCCGTGGCAACCTGGTGGCGCTGCACACTATTCAAAACGTCGAGCGCCGACACCCGGATCGTTTCAGCGGCCAGCCCGACGTGATTCAAAAGGCCGCCACTGAATGGGGCTGGCTGAACGAAATGCTCAAGGCACGTAGCGGTGAGCAGGCCCCGGCCCAGGGCTGGGTGCGCTTTTTGCCCTTGCGCAAGGCGCTGGAACAGCCCCGTGAGTGGGACGAGGTCGGCCTTTACGGGATAATGGCCAGCCGTCAGGGTGTCATGCACAGCCGGGTGGGCAGCAAGAGCGAAACCTACGCCGAGCTTTACACCGAGTGGCTGTCGTGTCGGCAATTTACCGCCCCGCAGAGAAAACTGATCGAGAAACGCATCGGACACTGGACGTGGCAGCCGCGCATCGTTCCGGTGGTCGTTGACCCGTTTGGCGATGCCGAAGGGCTGGACATCACCCTGCGCAGCATTGCCGAGCAGGATTACGCCGCTGATTCAGTGGTTGTGTTGACCAATGCCGATGTTGACGATCCGCAGGTGCTGCGCTTCTCGTTGCAGCCGGATTGGGCGCGCCAACTGAACGAAGTGCTGCCGCTGCTGGAGAACGCCGACTGGGTTTATCTGCTGCGTGCCGGGGACCGGCTGACTCAGCCGTCACTGCTGGTGCTGGCAGAGCGAGTCGCGCAAAGCGAGGGCCTGTTGTGCGTTTACAGCGATGAAGGCGCTCTGGTCGATGGGAAATCCAGCGAGCCGATCTTCAAGCCTGATTTCAACCTGGACCTGATGCGGGCCTATCCTTATGTTGGCCGCACGCTGGCGTTCCAGCGCCGCAATCTGCTGGACACAGGCGGCTTCGACCCTGTGCACGGCGAACTGGCACCGCACGATTTCATCTGGCGTCTGGTGGAAGGCGTCGGGCCTCAGTCTGTCGAACACATCGCCGAGGTTCAGGTTGAATCGACCCTGACCTACGCTGAATGGCTTTCGCTGCCTCAGGTGATCGAGCATAACGAGTCGGTCGTATCGGCCCATCTTTCGCGCATTGGCCGAGAGCACGTCATCCACCATGATCAGCTGCCACTGCTGAACCGGATCGAATACCGGCATGCTACAACCCCGCTGGTATCGGTGATCATTACCACCCGGGATCAACTGGCAGCCCTGGAGCGGTGTGTAGAAAGCCTGCTCAGCAACACGACTTACCCTTATTTTGAAGTGCTGATCGTCGACAACGCCAGCGAGAGCGCCGATACCCGCGCCTGGTTTGCCGCGATGAGTGAGCTGGGCAGCGACAAGCTGCGCATTTATGCGCTGACCGAGCCCGGCAGCGAAGCCAGTGCTCAGAACCTCGCCGCGCGGCACGCCAACGGCGATTATCTGCTCATGCTCAGCCCGCATGCTGTGCTGCATCAGGCTGACTGGCTGCAAAGTCTGCTCAACCATGCCCAGCGTCCCGAGGTGGGCATCGTCGGGCCACGAATCCTCACCCCGCAGGGCAATATTCTGTACGCAGGGATGGTGATGGGCATGGACGGGCTGGCGGGGCGGCCCTTCATCAATTATCCGGCAGGCTCAAGCAGCTACATGCAGCGTCTGCAGTTGACGCAGAACTGGAGCGCGGTCAGTGGCAATTGCCTGATGGTCCGCAAGGAAGTTTTCGACCAGGCAGGCGGCATGGAGGCTGCAACCTTCACCCAAGGGCTGCAGGATCTGGACCTGTGCATGCGGGTCGGGCGTGACGGCTACCTGATTGTCGGCACACCCGATTCGTCACTGGTATTGGCCGAGCCTGCCGCCGCCGAGCGCTCTGAAACGTCTCGTCAGGCGCTGGATAACGAGCAGCAATCGTTCTTTGAAAAATGGCTGCCAAAAATGGCTCGCGACCCGGCCTATAACCCCAATCTTCACCTCAGTGAAGTGCAGGCTTTCGATCTTGACCCAGGTCTGCAAGTGGGCTGGGAGCCGTTCTGCACCCGCCATCTGCCGTCGATTCTGGGCATGCTGGTCAACTCGTCGGCAGTGGGTCATTACCGTGTCAGCCAACCGTTGCTTGAGCTGATAGCGGCCGGGCGAGTGGTTGGCCGAATGTCCTATGAGTCGACTACGCCTGTCGAGATCGAGCGCCAGCGTCCGGACGTCATCGTTTTTCAAGGGCGTTATTCCGAACCCAAGATCAAAGATATCGTTCTGGCCAAAAACTACTCCAGTGCCATGCGCATTTTTGAACTGGATGACTACATCATTGATGTGCCCGAGCGGAACGAGCACCGGCGCAGCATGCCCGACAACATTGCCGAGATGCTGCGCAAGGGCATAGGCCTGTGCGACCGCGTGGTGGTGTCTACCCAGCCGCTGGCTCAGGTGCTGTCGAGCATGCACAGCGACATTCGTGTCGTGCCGAACATGTTGGCGACGCACTTGTGGAGCAGCCTCAAAAGCCAGCGCCGCACCTCCGGCAAGCCGCGGATCGGCTGGGGCGGCGGGACCAGTCATCGCGGCGACCTGGAATTGATTGTCGATGTCGTGCGTGAACTGGCCGATGAAGTCGAATGGGTGTTCTTCGGCATGTGCCCGGACTTGCTCAAGCCTTACATTCATGAGTATCACACAGCTGTAAGCCTGCAAACCTACCCGGCCAAACTGGCCAGCCTGAACCTTGATCTGGCCCTGGCACCGCTGGAATTCCATATCTTCAATGACTGCAAGAGCAATCTGCGTCTGCTGGAGTACGGTGCGTGCGGCTACCCGGTCATCTGTTCGGACACCGAGGCGTACCGCGGCCATTTGCCGGCTACGCGGGTCTACACCAACAGCTCCGAAGAATGGTTGCAGGCGATTCGCATGCACCTGTCAGACCCCAATGCGAGCTATCGTATGGGCGACGAATTGCGCGAAACCGTCTTGCGCGATTTCATGTTGCGTGGAGAAAACCTGCAATATTGGGCTAACGGCTGGTTGCCCGACTGACCCGACCTGTTTGATGCGCTCCAGCCACTGATGGCTGGAGCTGTGTTGTTTGCTCTTGCGTTGACCGGGTCTTTTGGTTATCAGGGTTGCTTCTGGTCACCAGGATTAGAGACGCCATCGGCACGCTATCAAGGAAAGCTCATGCAAAGCCATTCTGGAAATGAAACCACACCGTTGAGCCAGCGTTTGACCCTGCTGTTGCTCGCCGAGAATCAGCCGGATTTCCTGCGTCGTGCGCTGAAGTACTACAGCAGTTATCCGTGCAATGTGATTGTGGTCGATGCCTCGCCTGCGCCCGACGCGCAGGTTGCGGAGCGTGCCGGGCTGCAGTACATCCACAACGCCGCCCTCAGTGAAACCGGGCTCAGCGCCAGAATTGCAGAAGGCCTCAAGCAGGTGTCCACGCCCTTTGTGGTGTACGCGCAGGTCGACAGTTTCCTGCTGCCTGACGCACTGACCGAGGCCGTGAGTTTCCTTGAAAGCAACGAGCGTTACGGCGCTTGCCAGGGCTACAGCCTGGGTTACCAGGCCTACGTCGATCATGTGGATTATTTCCGCCGCGACCGTAAGGTTCATGAGGACTACGCGTCTGATCAGGCCGGTGAGCGGCTTCTGGGCTTCATGGGGCAAAGCCTGTCGCTGCTCAATGCCGTGACCCGGACCGGGCTGGCGCGTCAGTGGTTCACTTCAGTGCCTGAGGGCACCGAGCTGCACTGGCAGGAAATCGGCCATATGACCTTTCTGGTTGCGGCCGCCGCATTGCGCATCCTGCCCATCCCCTACGCGTTGCACGTCAATGCCGGCAAGGAGGCAGAGCATCGCTACGGTGCCGCCATCGCAGGCGCAGTCAAGCACATCGATCCCAAGGCCAAAGCCGAGCGCGAAACGCTTGCGCGTCTGCTGGTCTCGTCTCTGGGCGCCGCCAGTGGCTTGGCAGGTGAGCAGGGCGAGCAGCACATACTGGCCGGCCTCGCAGCAATGGCTGAATGCCTGGAAACCCAGCCGTATCAGGGCGGCGAAAAAATCATCAGCTCTGTGTGGAACGTTGCTCTGGCAGAGGTGGACGCGCAGTTCGAGCCTCGCCAGTTCGTTGAACTGCCGTTCTATAACCAGCCGTTGTTCGACGAACTGGCGCGAATCGAGTTTCTGATCCATCTATTGCCGGCAGGGCATGTGCAGATGGAAGGGCTGGAAGCCGTGCTGGTCAAGCAGGCCGAGCTGTTGCGTGTACAGAGCAACCCGGACGCCGAGTCGCTTTTGAGCCGTCTGTGGCAAGCCTATGCACACTACGCCTTCAGTCACAGCGTCGTGCAACGACTGGCCGAAGAATTGGGCAAGTCCGAGGACGAGGAAGACATCGAATGCGCTGAGCGTATTGTTGCCTGGGGCCAGCGTCTGCAGGCTGATTCCGCTTTCGATAACAGCCAGCTGTTGCGTGGCATGCCTTCCGGCAAGTTGCTCGACTGGCTCGATTCGCGTGATCCGGCACCGGCACAACTGAAAAAGCTCACCACGCAGCTGGCGCGTCGGCCAGCCGGTTCGCAAATCGGTATTTTGCTGCTTGATCTGGAAGCCGACGTGTTCAAGCTGCAGGCAACCTTCGACAGCCTGATCAACAGCCATTATCGAGCGTTCAAGGTCGTGGTATTCACCACCGGTGATCTGCCGGCAACCACCAGCCTGAACGACACCCTGCACTTCGTCAAAGTCGCCGAAAACAATTATGTCGACAAGATCAATCAGGTCGTCAAACAGGCCTCCAGCGACTGGTTGATGCTGGTACAGGCGGGTGAAGAGTTCACCCGCAGCGGTCTGCTGCTGGCCAGTGCCGAGTTGATTGACGCCGGGCAATGCCGGGCCGTAGCTGTGGATGAGATTCACCGTCAAGCCAACGGCACCCTGGCGCCGTTGTTCCGTCCGGGCTTCAACCTTGATCTGCTGCAAAGTGTGCCGACACTGGCCGCTCGGCACTGGCTGATTCGCCGCCAATTGCTGGTCGAGGCGGGCGGCTATTCGCGAGAGTTTCCCAAGGCGCTGGAATTCGACCTGCTGCTGCGTCTGATCGAGCAAGGCGGCATGAGCGGTCTGGCTCATTTGAGCGAGCCGGTGCTGATCTGCGATGCCCCCGAACCCGAAGATAATCAGGACGAGCAAAAGGCGCTGACACGTCATCTGGGCCAGCGTGGTTATCAGGCTGAGGTCAGTTCGGCGTTGCCCGGCACCTACAAGATCGATTATCGCCATGCCCATCGGCCGGTGGTCTCGATTCTGCTCCACAGCCAGGACAATCTGCCGGAACTGCAACGTTGCCTGCACAGTATCCTGCAACGCACCCGCTATCAGCGCTATGAAGTGCTGATCGGTGATAACGCCAGCACCTCTGCCGAATTGTCGACCTGGCTCGACCAGCAGCAACAGCTGTCCAGCCGGGTACGCGTATTTCGCGCCGAGCAGCGTGTCAGCACGGCGGCCTTGCGCAATCTGGTCAGCCAGGAAGCCAAGGGCGAGTACCTGATTCTGCTGGATGCCGAAAGCCAGATCGTCAATGTCGGGTGGATCGAGTCGTTGCTCAACCAGGCGCAGCGTCCGGAAGTGGGCGTGGTCGGCGTGCGTCTGGTGGACCGTGAAGGAACCATTACCCAGGCAGGTCTTGTTCTTGGACTCAATGGCGGTGTCGGTTCCGGCTTCGTTGGCGAGCCGAAGACGTCACGTGGCTATATGCAGCGACTGGTGGTCGAGCAGAACTACTCCGCCGTGTCATCAGCCTGCCTGATGATTGCCAAGGCGTTGTACGACTCACTGGACGGGCTGGACGAAGAGGCTTTTGCCGAGTCGCTGGGCGATGTCGACCTGTGCCTGAAGGCTGCACAGGCGGGCTATCTGACCGTCTGGACCCCGCATGTTCAGGTGGTTCATTCAGGCGTGGTAAATGCTCCCGAACCAGCGCTTGGCGCGCTGAGCGGAAAGTGGGCGGCGCAGTTTGCCCAGGACGAAGCTTATAACGCCAATCTCGATCTCAACGGCAAGGGGTTCACGCTGGCGGTTTAAGCTGCATGCATCATGCGATCCGGCTGTTTTACGGCCGGATCGTCTCCCTTCTGCTGTGGCGTCATTTTGTTTTTTCCCTCCGCCAATAATCGCAAAGCGTACAAACCGGCGTGACCTGCGGGTCATAACGTGCATCTTCACTGTATTGTGTTACAGGGAGCGACACGCGCCTGGCTTGCTTTCACATGCCTTGCGCCCTGAAAATGTCTGCAATCACCCTTATTCGGTAGCGCCCTGATCTTATCGGGACGAAAAATGACCTGTTTACTCATCGGGAAGCCATGATGATTGGCATTAAAAGCATAGCGAGTTACGTGCCCACTGCTGGCGTGGATAACTACGCTCAAGGTGCCAGTTTCGGCAAGGATGAAGATTTCATCCTCGGGAAAATCGGTTCCACGTTTCTGCCGCGTAAAGACGCTGGCCAGGAAACCTCGGACCTGTGCGTTGAAGCGGCCAATACCCTGTTTGCCAACAACCCGCAGCTCAAGCGCGAAAGTATTGACGTTTTGATCGTCGTCACCCAGAACGGCGACGAAGAGGGGCTGCCGCATACCGCAGCCATCGTTCAGGACAAGCTGGGTCTGTCGACCAATGTCGCTGCGTTCGACATTTCGCTGGGCTGTTCCGGCTATGTCTATGGCATCTACGCGATCAAGGGGTTCATGGAAGCGGCAGGGCTGAAAAACGGTCTGCTGATAACCGCTGACCCGTATTCGAAAATCGTCGACCCGCAGGACCGCAACACCACCATGTTGTTTGGCGATGCAGCCACAGCGACCTGGATGGGCGAGGACGCTGCCTGGCAACTGGGCAAGGCTAAATTCGGCACCGACGGTTCGGGTGCGCCGCACTTGAAGGTCAGCAACGGCGTGTTTTTCATGAACGGTCGCCAGGTGTTCAATTTTGCGCTGCTGAAAGTACCGGCGCACCTGCATGAACTGTTGGGAGAGTCAGACCTGACGCCTGACGATATCGATGCTTTCTGCATTCACCAGGGCAGCGCTGCCATTGTCGATGCCGTGGCGCGCCGCTTTGAAGACAAGCCCGAGAAGTTTCTCAAGGACATGGTTGAGACGGGTAACACCGTGTCGTCGAGTATTCCATTGCTGATTGAAAAGCACGTACTCAACTCTTCGTGGCATCGAGTAGCGCTGAGCGGTTTTGGCGTGGGGCTTTCCTGGGGTTCTGCGATTATCTATAAAGTCTGAATCGCCGCAGGCTAAAACAGCGCCCGTGACTAGTTCACCGGGCGCTTTTTTTTGAATAATCGATTCTGGTCACATTTTTGAACTTCTACAGTGGCCTGCTCTTTCTGGAACGTGAAGTTCAGACAACGGGTTTCCTCGCGTCATGTTGGTTTGGTTTCGCCTCAAACCCTTGTTTTATAAGGGTTGCAGGCATGATGGCAAAATATTCAAAAAAAACACTCAAGCAACCTGCCATCGCGACGATAACTATTACGAAGGTTCTCTAGGCACACCCGGCGCTTGCAGGGGCCGGAAGCCACGTAGTACCAAACCAACGAGGAATTCATCATGGCTTTAACAGTAAACACCAACGTAGCATCGTTGAACGTCCAGAAGAACCTGGGTCGCGCTTCCGACGCACTTTCGACCTCGATGACTCGTCTGTCTTCCGGTCTGAAAATCAACAGCGCCAAAGATGACGCTGCCGGCCTGCAAATCGCTACCAAGATCACTTCGCAGATCCGCGGCCAGACTATGGCGATCAAAAACGCCAACGACGGTATGTCCCTGGCGCAGACCGCTGAAGGCGCTCTGCAAGAGTCGACCAACATTCTGCAGCGTATGCGTGAACTGGCTGTTCAGTCCCGTAACGACAGCAACAGCTCCACTGACCGTGACGCGCTGAACAAAGAATTCACCGCGATGAGTTCCGAGCTGACCCGTATCGCTCAAAGTACCAACCTGAACGGCAAGAACCTGCTTGACGGTTCCGCCAGCACCATGACTTTCCAGGTTGGTTCCAACTCGGGCGCTTCGAACCAGATCACTCTGACTCTGAGCGCAAGCTTCGACGCCAACACCCTGGGTGTCGGTTCGGCTGTCACCATCGCCGGCTCCGATAGCGCCGCTTCGGAATCAGCTTTCTCTGCAGCCATCGCCGCCATCGACTCGGCTCTGCAGACCATCAACTCCACCCGTGCTGACCTGGGTGCTGCACAAAACCGTATGACCAGCACCATCTCCAACTTGCAGAACATCAACGAAAACGCCAGTGCTGCACTGGGTCGCGTACAAGATACCGACTTCGCTGCTGAAACTGCACAGCTGACCAAGCAACAGACCCTGCAACAGGCTTCCACCTCTGTTCTGGCTCAGGCTAACCAGCTGCCATCCGCTGTACTGAAACTGCTTCAGTAATAGCGACATGAGTTTTAGCGGGGGAGTGCGTAATAGCGCTCTCTCGCTTTTTTACTTTCGGAGGTGATGGTTATGGATATGAGTGTAAAGCTGAACGTTTCTTATCCGGCCGCCCAACCGGCGAGTCAGGCTCCAGTGCCAGACAAGTCTGTTGACAAGCCTGCCGATACGCCGTCAGTCGAGCGTGTTGCCGCTACAGCGGAAAGTAAAGGCTCGGATCTGCACAAGGATGACTCCCACGACGAGGCGAAAGTCAAAGCCGCGGCAGAAGACATCCAGAAATTTTTTCATTCGGTGAAGCGCAATCTCGAGTTTTCGATCGATGAAGCTTCTGGCAAAGTGATCGTCAAGGTCATTGCCAGTGACTCGGGTGAAGTGGTAAGACAAATTCCCAATGCAGAAATCCTGAAGCTGGCCGATAGTCTGAGTGATGCGAACAGTTTGTTGTTCCGCGCCAAGGCCTGATTGTCAGTACGGTATTTGTTGCCGTTTTGCGTGACCTGTGAAAAGGCAGTAAAACCGGCGACATTCTTGAAGGGAGAAGCAAAATGGCAAGTCCAATTACATCTTCAACAGGCCTGGGTTCGGGTCTGGCAATCACGGCCATCGTTGAAGGTCTGGTGGGTGCGGAGAAAGCGCCCAAGCAAAATCAGATCGACAAGCAGACCGCCGCTACAACCGCATCGCTGTCGGGTGTGAGTCAGCTGACGTCGGCATTGGCTGCGTTCCAGAAAACCCTGGATACCCTGGGCAGCTCCACGACGCCTGCGTTTCAGGGCTTTGCTGCGACATCTGCCAACGAAGCGGTGGTCAAGGCAACCGCCGGTAACACGGCCGTCAACGGTACTTACGCGATCGGTATCACCCAGCTGGCAACGCCTTCCAAGGTGGCCACAGCCGCACTGAATTCCACGCAGGCAAGTGCTATTCCGAGTGGTACCCTGAAAATCACTCAGAATGGCACTGATTACAGTGTCGCGATCGACAAGACCTCGACGCTGCAGGAAGTGCGCGACAAGATCAACTCGTCGCTGCAGGGTAAAGGCATTACTGCCAACATCATCAACGACGACAATGGTGCTCGTCTGGTTTTCAGTTCTACCACCACCGGCAAGGGTAGTGATATTTCGGTCGTGGGGGCTTCCGGTCAGGAAGCGCTGAATATCGATGGCACCAAGCTGATGAGCGACACCAGCACGGGCACCGATGCCAACGGCAAGGCGATTCCCGGCGCTGGCGCGATTACCGCGACCGCCAAGGACGCTGCTTTCACTGTTGACGGTCTGAGCCTGACCAGCAAGACAAATACAGTCAGTACCGCGATTTCCGGGTTGACCTTCGATCTGGTCGCGCCAAGCGCGGCTGGAGCAACCACTACCGTTACGGTGGCGACCAATACCGATGGGTTGAAGGCGTCGCTGCAGTCCTTTGTGGACTCCTACAACACGCTGGCCACCCTGGTGACTTCCCTGACCAAGGGCTCGATCAGCGACAAGGGTGTTTTCACGGCGGCCGCGCTTACCGGCGATGCCACGCCGCGCGCACTGTTGGCGACTATCCGTGATCAGTTGGCGAATGCCTCTTCAAGTGCTGGTCTCAGTGCTCTTTCGCAGTTGGGCATCAAGACCCAGCAGTCCAATGGTACGTTGTCACTGGACACCGTTACATTCACTGCAGCACTGAACGACAAAAAACTGGGCAGTCAGATCCAGACGATGTTCACCGGTACGGGCGCAACAAATGCCGACGGTACGGTTGATGGCGGTCTGGTTTCGCGTATGACCAAAGCGCTTCTGCCGTATACAAAGTCTGACGGTGTTCTGGCCAGTAAAACCAGCAGTCTGACTAAAATCCAGACCCGAATTGCCAGTGATCAGGACGCACTTGATCGTCGTATTGCCAGCTTGACGACCAGTCTGACCAAGAAATACAACGCCATGGACCTGGTGGTCGGGCAGCTCAAGGCGACCGCTACCAGTATCACTTCGATCTTCGAAGCGATGAACGCGCAGAAAAACGCTTCTTAAATTCTTTTTACAGAAGTATCCAGAACCCGACTCCGTGTCGGGTTTCTGCTTTTAGGCTAAAGTTTCTGCGCCATGCGTCGATAGCTTGAGTATCAGTATTATGGATTTGCGACGAGGTCCCCTTTATGAATCCGATGTTAGCGTTGCGGCAGTATCAGAAGATCGGCTCCCAGGCTCAGACCTCGGAAGCCAGTCCTCACCGTCTGGTTCAAATGTTGATGGAGGGTGGCCTTGACCGTATCGCTCAAGCCAAGGGTGCCATGGCACGCAAGGACATCGCCAACAAAGGCGTGTTCATCAGCAAGGCGATCGGCATCGTAGGCGGTTTGCGTGAAGGGTTGGACCTGGAGAACGCGCCCAGCGAAGCGCTGGTCAGGCAGGACAGCCTCTATCACTACATGATGACGCGCCTGGCCGAAGCCAACGCGCGCAACGATCAGAAGATGCTCGACGAGGTTGCCGGGCTGCTGATTACCGTCAAGGAAGGCTGGGACGCTATCGGTACCGCACAAGCACAACAATAAGTTGCTGCCCTGAGGAGAACAACAAGATGAGTGCTGCGCTCAAGCGTATCGAAGAAACCCGGGAAGCCCTGGTGGGGGCGCTTGCCGAACGCGACTGGGAGGCTATCGTCAAACTTGACCTGGCGTGTCGCGAATGTGTCGATGCGGTGGTCAGCGAAGCACCTGCTGACGAACCGGCTCTGCGCAGCAATCTCGAGGAGTTGTTGGGGGTCTACAGGCAACTGATTGATGTTGCAACCGGGGAGCGTCAAGCAGTCGTCGATGAAATGACTCAAATCCAGAATGCGAAGAACGCGACGAAGGTATACCATCTGTTCGGTTAATGTTTAATTGTCATTTTTATTGTTCGACAAGAATTTCGCCATAAATTTGACTGTGTTCGTTTTTTTGACTTAACTAGTGATGTTTACTATTTTCTGGCGTCTCAAGGTTTATACGGCTGAGATGCCAAGCTGCCCCCCAATCATGGGCATTGAGTTGACTAGGGAAGTTGCTATTGCATGTGGCGTGAAATCAAGATTCTGCTAATCGATGACGATAGCCAGCGCCGCCGGGATCTGGCGGTTATCCTGAATTTTCTTGGCGAAGAAAACCTCTCCTGTTCAAGCCAGGACTGGCAGCAGGTGGTCGGCTCTCTGGCATCTCCGCGAGAAGTCCTTTGTGTGCTGGTCGGTAGCGTAAATGCTCCGGGCAGCCTTCAAGGGCTTCTTAAGACCATCGCAGCATGGGATGAGTTCCTTCCTGTGCTGCTTATGAGCGAAAATTCTTCTGTCGAGCTGCCGGAGGACCTGCGCAGGCGGGTTCTTTCCGCGCTCGAAATGCCGCCCAGCTACAGCAAGCTGCTCGATTCCCTGCACCGTGCCCAGGTCTATCGCGAGATGTACGACCAGGCCCGCGAGCGTGGGCGTCATCGTGAGCCGAACCTGTTCCGCAGTCTGGTGGGGACCAGTCGCGCGATTCAGCATGTGCGGCAGATGATGCAGCAGGTCGCTGACACTGACGCCAGCGTTTTGATTCTCGGTGAGTCGGGGACTGGCAAGGAAGTGGTAGCGCGCAACCTGCACTATCACTCCAAGCGCCGCGATGCACCGTTTGTGCCGGTCAACTGCGGTGCCATTCCGGCCGAGCTGCTCGAAAGCGAGTTGTTCGGGCATGAGAAGGGCGCGTTTACCGGGGCAATCACCAGTCGTGCCGGCCGTTTCGAGCTTGCCAACGGCGGTACGCTGTTCCTTGATGAAATTGGTGACATGCCGCTGCCTATGCAGGTCAAGTTGCTGCGCGTGTTGCAGGAACGCACTTTCGAGCGCGTGGGCAGCAACAAGACGCAGAGCATCGACGTGCGCATCATTGCCGCGACGCACAAGAATCTCGAAAACATGATCGAGCTTGGCAGCTTCCGCGAAGACCTTTATTACCGTCTCAATGTGTTCCCCATCGAGATGGCGCCGTTGCGCGAGCGTGTTGAAGACATTCCGCTGTTGATGAACGAATTGATTTCGCGCATGGAGCATGAAAAGCGCGGCTCGATTCGTTTCAATTCCGCCGCCATCATGTCGCTGTGTCGTCATGCCTGGCCGGGCAACGTTCGCGAGCTGGCCAACCTGGTCGAGCGCATGGCGATCATGCACCCTTACGGCGTGATCGGCGTGGCCGAGCTGCCGAAGAAATTCCGCTATGTCGATGACGAAGACGAGCAGATGGTCGACAGCATGCGCAGCGATATCGAAGAACGCGTTGCCATCAACAGCAACACGCCGAACTTCGCGTCGGGCGCAATGCTGCCGCCTGAAGGTCTGGACCTGAAAGACTATCTGGGTGGTCTGGAACAGGGTCTGATTCAGCAGGCGCTCGACGACGCGAACGGCATTGTTGCCCGCGCTGCAGAGCGTTTGCGGATTCGTCGCACCACGCTGGTCGAGAAGATGCGCAAGTACGGTATGAGCCGTCGCGAAGGTGATGAACAGGCAGATGATTGACGCCTGTCTGTAGCGCCAAAAATCAAGCCCCTGAATTTTCAGGGGTTTTTTTTCGGCACGAGGATTGCAAAGTCCCTCTCAACACACCGTTTACTGACGGTTCGCCACGAGAGAGATGAACTATGTCCCAGGCCGCCCAACTGACTTCTGCCCTATCTGCTCAGGCTCAATACTCCCCGGAGCTGGAAAGTCGTCAGGGGCTTGAGCAGGCGTTCTCGCTGTTCAATCAAATGTCGGCGCAATTGACTGACTCCTATGGTCTGCTCGAAGCGCGTGTCACTGAACTCAAGGGCGAACTGGCCCATGCCGGTGCCCAGCGCCTGCAAGAGCTGGCGGAAAAGGAGCGGCTGGCCAATCGCCTGCAGAACCTGCTTGATCTGCTGCCCGGTGGCGTAATCGTTATTGATGGCATGGGCGTGGTTCGCGAAGCTAACCCTGCGGCAATTGATCTGCTGGGCCAGCCATTGCTGGGCATGCTCTGGCGTCACGTCATCAGTCGGTGTTTTGCCCCGCGTGAAGACGATGGTCATGAAGTCTCGCTCAAGGACGGCCGCAGGCTTTCCATTGCAACCCGCTCGCTGGACGCCGAGCCCGGGCAGTTGGTGCTGCTTAATGACCTGACCGAAACCCGCCGTCTCCAGGAACAATTGGCGCGTCACGAGCGGCTGTCATCGCTGGGTCGGATGGTTGCTTCTCTGGCGCATCAGATTCGTACGCCGTTGTCGGCCGCCATGATCTACGCCAGTCATCTGACCGAGCAGGAATTGCCGGTGGAAACCCAGCAGCGCTTCGCCGCACGGCTCAAGGATCGTCTGCATGAGCTCGAGCATCAGGTTCGCGACATGCTGGTGTTTGCCCGTGGCGAGTTGCCGCTGACGGATCGCCTGACGCCCGTTGCCTTGTTTCAGGCTTTGCAAAACGCTGCGGTCACCCATGTGCAGGGCGTACCGGTGCGTTGGCAGTGCGACAGTATTGAAGGCGAGTTGCTGTGCAATCGCGACACCTTGGTCGGTTCGTTGCTCAACCTGATTGAAAACGCCGTCCAGGCCAGTGCTGGCCGGACACTGCTGAAAGTTCATGTGTACAGCCGCGGCAATGTGTTGCGCATATGCTTCAGCGATAATGGCAGTGGCATGGACAAGGCTGCGCTGGCGCGTATCGGCGAGCCGTTTTTCACCACCAAGACCACCGGCACCGGGCTCGGTCTGGCGGTGGTAACCGCCGTTTCGCGTGCACATCAGGGCGGCGTGCATTATCTGTCGCGGGTCGGTCGTGGCACCTGTGCAATCGTCAGCCTGCCATTGATTCCGTCTTCCGGCTCGTTGGGTAGCAACTGATGTCGATCAACGTGCTGTTGGTCGAGGACGACCGTTCACTGCGCGAGGCGCTTGGCGAAACCCTGGAATTGGCCGGCTATGGATACCAGGCGGTCGGCTCTGCCGAAGAAGCGCTGGTCGCTGCCGAGGCGCAACCGTTCAGCCTGGTTGTCAGCGACGTCAACATGCCGGGCATGGACGGTCATCAGTTGCTGAGCCTGTTGCGCAGTCGGCATCCGCAACTGCCGGTATTGCTGATGACCGCCCACGGAGCCGTTGATCGAGCGGTCGATGCCATGCGTCAGGGCGCGGCCGATTATCTGGTCAAGCCTTTCGAGCCCAAGGCTCTGATTGCTTTGGTTGCGCGACATGCACTGGGTCGCCTGGAACCTGCCGAGCGTGACGGGCCGATTGCTGTTGAACCCGCCAGTATCCAGTTGTTGAACCTGGCCAGGCGTGTGGCGAAGAGCGACTCCACTGTGCTGATCTCCGGCGAGTCCGGCACAGGCAAGGAAGTGCTGGCGCGTTTCATTCATCAAAATTCGCCACGTGCCGATAAGCCTTTTATTGCGATCAACTGCGCTGCGATTCCGGACAATATGCTGGAAGCGACGCTGTTCGGTCATGAAAAGGGCTCGTTTACCGGCGCCATTGCCGCGCAGGCCGGCAAGTTCGAACAGGCTGACGGCGGGACAATCCTGCTTGACGAGATTTCCGAAATGCCACTGGGGCTGCAGGCCAAACTGTTGCGTGTGTTGCAGGAGCGGGAAGTCGAGCGCGTGGGTGCGCGCAAGCCGATCATTCTGGATATTCGCGTTGTGGCTACTACCAACCGCGATCTGGCAGGGGAAGTGGCGGCGGGGCGCTTTCGCGAAGATCTGTTTTATCGCCTGTCGGTATTTCCACTGGCCTGGCAGGCGCTGCGTCAAAGGACTGCCGATATTCTGCCACTGGCCGAGCGGCTTCTGGCCAAGCACGTCAATAAAATGAAGCACGCGCCGGTTCGTCTTTCTGCCGAGGCGCAGCAGTGTCTGGTCAGCTACCCCTGGCCTGGCAATGTGCGTGAGCTGGATAACGCCGTGCAGCGAGCCTTGATTCTGCAGCAGGGCGGGGTGATACAGGCGCAGGATTTCTGTCTGTCCGGGCCGGTGACAAGTCTTCCAGCCGCTGCCGTGGTGGAGGGGGTGCCGTCTTTGCCTGTCACATCCTCGCCTGATAATGCAGGTGCTGGTGGCAATGCGGAGTCTGTCGGTGCACTGGGTGATGACCTCAGGCGTCGCGAGTTTCAGATGATTATTGACACGCTGCGTGCGGAGCGTGGTCGTCGCAAGGAGGCCGCCGAGCGCCTGGGTATCAGCCCGCGTACCTTGCGTTACAAGCTGGCGCAGATGCGCGATGCCGGGATGGATGTGGAAGCCTATCTGTTCGCTACCTGAGCCGGTGCCGCTGATCGGTGGTTGTGATCGCCGGTCACTGAATATTCGTATAAACGGCGCAAGCCGGAAATATCCGGATACCCCCATGAATACGGGAGGTCTGGAGTGATTTGATGTCGGGCAACATGGCATTCCCATTTGGTGTGGCAAATAGCCGCCATCTAGCTGGCACCGTTGTTGCTATGTCTTCTGTACCCGCTGAATCAGTGTCAAAAATTTGCGGGCCTTACGAGAGAAACGTCCATGAGCCAAGGTGTTGAATTTAATCGCTTGATGTTGGATATGCGGGCCATGCAGATGGATGCGATGTCTGCACCCAAGCCCGTGTCCGGCGCGCAGGAAGCCGGCGCCAGCAGCTTTGCCGACATGCTTGGCCAGGCCGTCAACAAGGTCGCGCAGACCCAGCAGGCCTCCAGTCAGCTGGCCAATGCATTTGAAATCGGCAAGAGCGGCGTGGATCTGACCGACGTCATGATTTCGTCGCAGAAAGCCAGCGTGTCTTTTCAGGCGTTGACCCAGGTGCGTAACAAGCTGGTTCAAGCTTATCAAGACATCATGCAGATGCCGGTTTAAGGGACGTACTGAGTCATGGCCGAAGCAACTGCCGATCCCGTTCCAGCAAGAGCGGGCGCTTCCGATAAGAAACCGTTGTTCGGTTTGTCTTTTCTGGAAAACCTTTCTGAAATGACCATGCTGCGTCAGATCGGCCTCATGGTCGGTCTTGCCGCGAGCGTGGCCATCGGCTTTGCCGTGGTGCTCTGGTCCCAGCAGCCTGACTATCGTCCGCTTTATGGCAGCCTGGCGGGCATGGACAGCAAGCAGATCATGGACACCCTGACTGCGGCGAATATCAACTACACCGTCGAACCCAATTCCGGCGCGCTGCTGGTCAAGTCCGATGATGTGCAGCGTGCGCGTATCCAGCTGGCGCAGGCAGGCGTGGTGCAGAACGACGCCAACATCGGTTTCGAAATCCTCGACAAGGATCAGGGTCTGGGGACCAGTCAGTTCATGGAAGCCACGCGTTATCGTCGTGGTCTGGAAGGCGAACTGGCACGTACCATCTCCGCCCTGAACAACGTCAAGGGTGCCCGTGTGCACCTGGCGATTCCGAAGAGTTCGGTGTTTGTCCGTGACGACCGCAAGCCAAGCGCTTCGGTACTGGTCGAGCTGTATGCTGGCCGCTCGCTGGAGCCCAGCCAGGTTATGGCCATTATCAACCTGGTGGCCACCAGTGTTCCCGAGCTGAGCAAGTCGCAGATCACCGTTGTCGACCAGAAGGGCGCTTTGCTGTCAGATCAGGCGGAAAATTCCGAACTGACCATGGCCGGCAAGCAGTTCGACTACAGCCGTCGCATGGAAGGCATGCTGACCCAGCGCGTGCAGAACATTCTGCAGCCGATTCTGGGCAATGATCGCTATAAGGCTGAGGTCTCGGCAGTGGTCGATTTCAGCGCCGTCGAATCGACCGCCGAAAGCTTCAACCCTGACCAGCCTGCCTTGCGCAGCGAGCAGTCGGTCAACGAACAGCGCTCCAGCAGTTCAAGCACGGGCGGCGTTCCGGGGGCGTTGAGCAACCAGCCGCCAGGTCCTGCAACTGCTCCACAGAATGCAACTGCCGGTGCGGCCGGTGCTGCCGGCCCTATCGCGCCAGGCCAGCCGCTGCTGGATGCCAATGGTCAACAGATCATGGACCCGGCGACCGGTCAGCCAGCGTTGGCTCCGTACCCGGCCGACAAGCGCGTGCAGTCGACCAAGAATTTCGAGCTGGACCGTTCGATCAGCCATACCAAGCAACAGCAGGGCCGTCTGACTCGTCTGTCGGTTGCGGTGGTAGTCGATGACATGGTCAAGACCAACGCCGCCAACGGCGAAGTTACTCGTGCTCCCTGGAGCGCTGCTGACCTGGCTCGCTTTACCCGTCTGGTGCAGGATGCCGTCGGTTTCGACGCCAGCCGAGGTGACAGCGTCAGCGTGATCAACGTGCCATTCTCCAGCGAGCGCGCTGAAGTGTTGCCAGAGGCGTCGTTCTACTCGCAACCGTGGTTCTGGGACATCGTCAAACAGGCGGTGGGTGTGATCTTCATCCTCATCCTGGTGTTTGGCGTGTTGCGTCCGGTGTTGACCAACATCACCACCGGCAAGAGCAAGGAACTGGCCGGTTTCGGTGGCGACGCCGAGCTGGGTGGCATGGGCGGCCTGGATGGCGAGTTGTCCAACGACCGCGTCAGCCTGGGTGGCCCGCAAAGTATTCTGCTGCCTAGCCCTACCGAGGGTTATGACGCACAGCTGAACGCAATCAAGAGCTTGGTGGCCGAAGACCCGGGTCGTGTGGCCCAGGTCGTGAAAGAGTGGATTAACACTGATGAATGATCGAGCCATGGTAGCCAAACTCTCCAAAGTCGAGAAAGCCGCAGTGCTGCTGCTTTCCCTTGGCGAAACCGACGCAGCTCAGGTGCTCCGGCACATGGGGCCCAAGGAAGTCCAGAAAGTGGGCGTAGCGATGGCTCAGATGCGCAACGTGCATCGCGAGCAGGTCGAAGAGGTCATGAGCGAGTTCGTCGATATCGTCGGCGATCAGACCAGCCTTGGCGTCGGTTCCGATGGCTATATCCGCAAGATGCTGACCCAGGCACTCGGCGAAGACAAGGCCAACGGCCTTATCGACCGGATCCTGCTGGGTGGCAACACCAGCGGTCTGGACAGCCTCAAGTGGATGGAGCCGCGTGCCGTCGCCGACGTGATCCGTTTCGAGCACCCGCAGATTCAGGCCATCGTGGTGGCTTATCTTGACGCCGACCAGGCGGGCGAGGTGCTTGGGCATTTCGATCACAAGGTCCGTCTGGATATCATTCTGCGCGTTTCTTCGCTCAATACGGTGCAGCCAGCAGCGCTCAAAGAGCTTAACCAGATTCTCGAGAAGCAGTTCTCCGGTAACGCCAACACGTCGCGTACTACCCTGGGTGGTATCAAGCGTGCAGCCGACATCATGAACTTCCTCGACAGCTCCATCGAAGGCGCGCTCATGGATTCGATCCGCGAGGTCGACGAAGACCTTTCGGTACAGATCGAAGACCTCATGTTTGTCTTCAACAACCTCTCCGACGTGGACGACCGCGGTATTCAGGCGTTGTTGCGCGAAGTATCCTCGGACGTGCTGGTACTGGCGCTCAAGGGCTCGGACGAGGCGATCAAGGAAAAAATCTTCAAGAACATGTCCAAGCGTGCCGCCGAACTGTTGCGCGACGACCTGGAAGCAAAAGGTCCGGTGCGTGTCAGCGACGTGGAAACCGCCCAGAAAGAAATCCTCACCATTGCGCGTCGTATGGCCGAGGCCGGCGAGATCGTACTCGGTGGCAAGGGTGGCGAGGAAATGATCTAAGGATTCAGCCGACTCATGTCCAGTTCCAATAAAGAATCGGCCAGCGACCTCATTCGCGCCAAGGACGCCGGGTTGCTCGATATCTGGGCGTTGCCCAGCTTCGATCCACATGTGGAGCCCGAGCCTGAGCCCGAACCGGAACCGGTCGACGAGCCGGCCGAGATGGAAGAAGTACCGCTGGACGAAGTTCAGCCGCTGACCCTGGAGGAGCTGGAAAGCATCCGCCAGGAGGCCTGGAACGAAGGCTTTGCCACCGGTGAAAAGGAAGGCTTTCACAGCACACAGTTAAAAGTGCGCCAGGAAGCGGAAGTTGTTCTAGCGGCCAAGGTCGCCAGCCTGGAACAACTGATGGGCCACCTGTTGGCACCTATCGCCGAGCAGGACACGCAGATCGAAAAGGCCGTCATTCATCTGGTCGAGCACATCGCGCGGCAGGTCATTCAGCGCGAACTGGTCACTGATTCCGGTCAGATCGCCAGCGTGTTGCGCGATGCGCTCAAGCTATTGCCTATGGGTGCGCAGAACCTGCGAATTTTCATCAATCCTCAGGACTTCCTGCTGGTCAAGGCCATGCGCGAGCGTCATGAGGAGTCGTGGAAAATAGTCGAAGACGAAGACTTGCTGCCGGGTGGTTGCCGTATCGAAACCGAGCATAGCCGTATTGATGCCAGTGTCGAAACGCGAATCGCGCTGGCTATTTCCAAAATGCATGATCAGTTGCATGAGCAAGTGACGCATCCGGCTGCGGCGGACCTCAGCGTCGACCTGCAAGCCTCGCCCGGCAAGGCTTCCAATGCAGCCGAAGCTGACGCGGACACCCTCGATGCGCCTTGATCGCACCAGTTTCGGCAAACGCCTCGGTTCCTATGCCGAGTCGATCAGTCTGCCTGCCCAGCCGGTAGTAGAGGGTCGCCTGCTGCGTATGGTTGGCCTGACGCTTGAGGCCGAGGGCCTGCGTGCGGCGATGGGTAGCCGTTGCGTGGTCATCAACGATGACAGTCATCACCCGGTCGAAGTCGAGGCCGAAGTGATGGGGTTTTCTGGCGGCAAGGTGTTTCTGATGCCGGTCGGCAGCGTGGCGGGCATTGCGCCCGGCGCGCGCGTGGTGCCGCTGGCCGATACCGGTCGCCTGCCGATGGGCATGAGCATGCTGGGCCGTGTGCTTGACGGCGCGGGCCGGCCGCTGGACGGCCGCTCGCCGATCAAGGCTGAAGACTGGGTGCCAATGGATGGCCCGACCATTAACCCGCTCAAGCGTGACCCCATCAGCCAGCCGCTGGATGTCGGCATTCGCTGCATCAACGGTTTATTGACGGTTGGCCGCGGCCAGCGTCTCGGGTTGTTTGCCGGTACTGGTGTGGGCAAGAGTGTGCTGCTGGGCATGATGACGCGCTTCACAGAGGCGGACATCATTGTCGTCGGCCTGATCGGTGAGCGGGGTCGTGAGGTCAAGGAGTTCATCGAGCACATTCTTGGCGAAGAGGGCCTGAAGCGCTCGGTGGTGGTTGCATCGCCAGCCGATGATGCGCCGCTGATGCGGCTGCGCGCTGCCATGTATTGCACGCGGATCGCCGAATACTTTCGTGACAAGGGCAAGAATGTCCTGCTGCTGATGGACTCGCTGACCCGTTTTGCTCAGGCTCAGCGGGAAATCGCCCTGGCCATTGGCGAGCCGCCAGCCACCAAAGGCTACCCGCCCTCTGTGTTCGCCCGGTTGCCCAAGCTGGTGGAGCGCGCAGGCAATGCCGAGGCGGGTGGTGGTTCCATCACGGCCTTCTACACGGTGCTGTCGGAAGGCGATGACCAGCAGGACCCGATTGCCGACTCCGCGCGCGGTGTGCTCGACGGTCACATCGTGCTGTCCCGGCGTCTGGCTGAAGAAGGTCATTACCCGGCCATCGATATCGAAGCTTCCATCAGCCGGGTCATGCCTGCGGTGGTCAGCCCCGAGCACATGGCGCGCGCGCAGCATTTCAAACAGTTGTGGTCGCGTTACCAGCAGACTCGCGACCTTATCAGCGTGGGTGCCTATGTGGCGGGTGGCGATCGCGAGACCGACATGGCGATTGCGTTGCACCCGGTGTTGGTGCGCTATCAGCGCCAGGGCCTGCGAGACAACGAAAGCATGCAAGGTAGTGGCGAGGCGCTGGCGTCGATATTCGCACCGGCACCCGGCGGCTGATAGCCTATGGCTCAGAGTCGAGCGGCGCGTCTGGCGCCAGTGGTCGAGATGGCGGAAGCCGCCGAGCGAACGGCGGCTCAGCGGCTTGGGCATTTTCAGGGGCAGGTCAATCTGGCCAACAACAAGCTGCAGGAACTTGACCAGTTTCGTCAGGATTATCAGCAGCAATGGTTGCAACGCGGCAGTGCCGGGGTTTCCGGGCAGTGGTTGCTGGGTTATCAGCGCTTTCTCAGTCAGCTCGATGTCGCCGTTGCCCAGCAATAC
Organism: Pseudomonas syringae group sp. J248-6; assembly: GCF_032586995.1. Lineage (NCBI taxonomy): Bacteria > Pseudomonadati > Pseudomonadota > Gammaproteobacteria > Pseudomonadales > Pseudomonadaceae > Pseudomonas > Pseudomonas syringae group sp. J248-6. Next base: position 61,991 of record NZ_JAWHOP010000008.1, read on the forward strand.
AAAAGTCTTGAGTGGCACAAGGCCAATCTCGATAGGGCGCGTAGCGCCTGGCAGGATTGTTATGCGCGGGTTGAAGGCTTGCGCAAGCTGGTGCAGCGTTATATGGATGAAGCACGCAGACTGGAGGACAAGCGGGAGCAGAAATTGCTCGACGAGTTGTCGCAGCGTCTGCCTCGCCACGAACAATTCTGACGTTTGACTCAATCAGACCCGCGGTGATTTCTCTGGCTGGTCTACGCTATCAATGTCTCGGTGATGAAACACCTCGAGGTTCCTCATGACAGTCACTTCCGAACGCTCTGCCGATGGCCAGACGCTGACCCTTTACATCGAGGGGCGCTTTGATTTTCAATCCCATCAGGCGTTTCGCGCAGCCTACGAGGATTACCCGCAGACGCTGAACTATGTGGTCGACCTGCGGGGTACGCATTACCTGGACAGTTCTGCGTTGGGGATGCTGTTGCTGTTACGCGACCATGCCGGTGGCGATAAAGCGGTGGTGCACCTTGTCAATTGCACGCCTGATGTACTGAAGATTCTGGCTATTTCCAATTTCTCGAAGTTGTTTGAACTGAGCATACCCAGTGCAGTCATCCCCGAAAAAACTGTGCATTCTGATCGCCGATGACAGTGCCAGTGACCGGTTGCTGCTTTCAACCATCGTTGCGCGGCAGGGGCACAGGGTTCTCAGTGCTGGCAATGGTGTCGAGGCTGTGGCCATCTTCAAGGCCGAAAGCCCGCATTTGATCCTGATGGACGCCATGATGCCGGTCATGGATGGCTTCGAAGCGGCGCGACGGATCAAGGCGATGAGTGGTGAGTCGCTGGTGCCGATCATCTTCCTCACCTCGCTGACTGAAGGCGAAGCGCTTGCACGCTGTCTGGATGCCGGTGGCGACGACTTCATGTCCAAGCCTTACAACCCGCTGGTGCTGGCCGCCAAACTCAACGCCATGAACCGCTTGCGGGTGTTGCACGAAACTGTCCGTCAACAACGTGACCAGATCAGCAAGCACCACGAGTACCTGCTCAACGAGCAGCGTGTCGCCAAGGCGGTGTTCGATCAGATTGCCCACGCCGGTTGCCTTGGGGCCGGCAATATTCGCTACTTGCAGTCTCCTTATGCCTTGTTCAACGGCGACCTGATGCTGGCCGCCTACACGCCGGCCGGGCACATGCAGGTCTTGCTTGGGGATTTCACCGGGCACGGCTTGCCGGCTGCCGTCGGGGCGATGCCGCTTGCCGAGGTGTTCTACGGCATGACCGCCAAGGGCTACGGCCTGGTTGAAATCCTTCGTGAAATGAACGCCAAGCTCAAGCGCATCCTCCCCGTCGACATGTTCTGTTGTGCAACGCTGCTTTGTATCAACCTGGCACAACGGCAGGTCGAGGTCTGGAGCGGGGGCTTGCCGGACGGCTACTTGTTGCGCGGCGCGCAGGGTGAGCATGTGCCGCTGGCTTCCAGTCACCTGCCATTGGGCGTGCTGAGTGTCGATGCTTTCGATGCACGCACCGAGGTCTATCCGTTGGCGCCGGGCGATCGCATATTCCTGCTGTCCGACGGGGTGCTCGACACCAGTAACAACAATGACGAACTGTTCGGTGCGCAGCGTTTGCGCCAGGTGCTTTCTGCCAACCGCGAGCCGCACTTGCTGATTGAGGAAATTCTCGTAGCGCTCAACGATTTTGGTGGCAAGGCACGTGACGATGTCAGTCTGCTGGAAATCAGCGCCGTCGATGAGCCATTGCAGAGTCTGCCTGCCCTGACCTATTCGGACAGCGGCGCCTCCAGCCCGCTGGACTGGTCGGCCAGCTTCGAGTTTCGCGCTTCGACCCTGAGGCGCTTCAACCCGCTGCCGTACGTCTTGCAGTTGCTGCTTGAAGTTCATGGCCTGCGCGATCAGGGCGCTGCACTGCATATGGTGCTCGGCGAGCTTTATAGCAATGCGCTGGAACATGGTGTGCTAGGGCTGGATTCGTCGCTCAAGCATGATGCGGCAGGTTTCGCCCTGTATTATCAGCAGCGCGCCGAGCGTCTTGGCATGCTTCAGACCGGGTTCGTCCGCGTGACTGTGCGGGTCGAGCCAGTTGCAGAGGGTGGTCGGCTGACCCTCAGCGTGGAGGACAGTGGTCAGGGATTTGATGTTGAAAAAGTCCGGATGCAGATACCTGCGAGCAATGAACTGTATGGTCGCGGGCTACGCCTGGTGTGTGAATTGAGTCGTGAGGCTCGGTGGTCTGCGGATGGCAGGACGGCGTGCGTGGAATTTTCCTGGGAGGGAGTGGCATAATCCCCCCTGGAGTCTTGATCAAGGAGTGAACAAGTGTCGATTCATCTGGATTACAGCGTGCTGAATGCCTTGCAGGAAGTCATGGAGGACGAATATCCGACCTTGCTGGATGTGTTCCTCAAGGATTCCGAGCAGCGTATCGCGCAACTGCGTCTTGCTGTTCAAACAGGCCATCCTGACTTTCAGGAATTGAGCCTCACCGCGCACAGTTTCAAGGGCAGCAGCGGCAATATGGGTGCCTTGCAACTTTCCGAGCTGTGTCGTCAGTTGGAAGAGCAATCCCGTCAGCAGTTGTTCACCGGTCTGCCAGAGCTGATCGGCAAAATCGACAGCGAATACATGACTATTCGCGGCTTGTTTAACGCAGAGCGGCAGTTGTTTGTCAGCTGATCGCTGATTTCCAGATCCCCGATCTTCCTTTATCCGGCAACCTTTCAAGCGGTCGTGAAAGGTTGGCCCGCATATTGCTAAATATTCTGGTAAGGCGATAACCAGCAGCTTATGCGGAGACCGAAATGCCCCTCGCTACCAATGCGCTTCTTCAGGCCACAAGCACTGCGACCTCAAGGTCCGGTACGGCCAATAATGCGGTCAAGTCTGCTGACAGCAGCAAGGACGGGGCCTCCAGCTTTTCCAATGTGTATGCCAAACAAGCCAGGGATGCTGTTCCTTCGCGTGATGATGCGCCAGTCAAATCGGCTCGCGACAAGGCAGCGCCTGACAAGGACAAGGTTGCCGCCGGCAAGGACAAGTCTTCCGGTGATCAGACCAATGCCGCTGACACGTCGAGTGTTGCCGATAGCGGCAATGATTTGCCAACCCGTTCGACTGCCGCTGAGGATGATGCTGCCAGTGCCGGTTCAAAGCAGGATGATGCACAGGCATCTGCAGACCCTGCATTGACTGAAGGGCTGGCGATTGTCGACCCGGTGCTTGACCCGGCGTTGCAGGCGATGGCTGCGCAAGCGCCTGCCTTGCCGGTCGCCAGGCCACAAAGCCCTGACGTCACGGCTGCGCCCGCAGCGACCGCGCTCACGGTCACTCAGGCTGCTCCGCCCGCAGCGACTGAAGAAGCATTCAATCCGGACGCCGATCCGCTTGATGGTCTGGATGCGGTGCAATTGGCGCTGGAGAATGCCAACGCCAAAACGCAGCTGGCTGCGCAGAATACCCATGCTGCCAACAAAGCGACGCCGACCAACGCAGAAGCTGATCCAAACCAGAATCTTGTCAATAACCTGTCGGCCCTGAGCGAGCAGCTTCCCTCGGAAGAGAGCAGCACGGAAAGCAGTGACAAGTCGTTCAGCGGCTTGATCGGCGAAGGACTGAAGGATGTCAAAAGCGCCGCGGGCGATACGCGCGTCGACAACTTTGCCGATCGCCTCGCTGCGCTGAGTCAGGCCGCGCAACCAGCCCGTGTTGCGGCAACACCTGCCGCCGCGCCGTTGATGAGTCAGCCGTTGGCCATGCATCAAAGCGGCTGGACCGAAGGCATTGTCGACCGCGTCATGTACCTGTCGAGCCAGAACCTCAAAACCGCCGACATCAAGCTGGAGCCCGCCGAACTCGGACGTCTGGACATCCGCATCAACATGGCACCGGAGCAGCAGACCCAGGTAACGTTCATGAGCGCCCACATGGGTGTGCGTGACGCACTGGAAAGTCAGATGTCGAGGTTGCGTGAGTCGTTCGTTCAGCAGGGGCTTGGCAACGTCGACGTCAACGTTTCCGACCAGTCGCAACAGCAGGCTCAGCAACAGGCTCAAGAGCAGGCCAGCCGCGCCCAGCGCAACGGTCGTGGCAATGGCGTGAGCTCAGGCGACACTTCGGATGAGATTGCAGGCGTCGATGCTGCTGTTCCGGTCAGCCAGCCGGCTGCACGCGTGATCGGCAGCAGCGAGATCGATTATTACGCATGATGCAGCAAACAGTTTGTGACGCTCCCATGTCAAATGGCGACCGCGACCCGACGTAATGCCTTGCCTGCTAGCTGTTAAGGTAGAAATGCTTTTCGAGCTCGATGGTACAGACGACACAAATTGCGACCTTAGTGACGGCTGAGTCCTGGCGCTGATCCGGGGGTAGCCTGGCAGGACGCCAGGCTAGCCGCACCGGACCATGGATGGTCCGTTGCGGCGCCCCCCGGATCAGTGCCAGGGCGAAGGAACCCGACGAAGTCGGGCCGGAAACAGGAGCGAGGGGCTTTGCTTACTTTGGCCCCATCAAAGTAAGTCGCCGAGGGGCGAAAAGGTAACCTGAGCCGGACACAAACATAACTGACATAGCAGAACCGCTGTGTGACGCAGAGCGTCACGAAAGGCATTACCACGCGGAGCGTGGGAACGAGAATCTGGGCCGAACGCCAATCCACCTGATCTCGCAGGACCGCTGTGTGACGCAGAGCGTCACGAAAGGCATTACCACGCGGAGCGTGGGAACGAGGATCTGGGCCGAACGCCAATCTACCTGACACCACAGAACCGCTGTGTGACGCAGAGCGTCACGAACGGCATTACCACGCGGAGCGTGGGAACGATAGTCAAAAGGGGGATTTGAGTCGTGCGCTCATATCACTGACGCAGCAGAACCGCTCCATGACCTAAACTCTCATAAGCCGCACGCCCAGCCACGTAACCGGTTGTGTCCAATACATCGTCATCTCGTACAACTCTGGCATAACACTTGCTCTGCCTCTGTCACGTATTGAAGAACCTCTTGAATAGTGACGGATTATTGGCATGGCGAAGAGCGAAGAAGTTAAAGACCCGGCAACCAAAGGCAAACTCAAGCTCATCATCCTCGCCGTTGTGGCGTTGCTGCTGGCGGTAGGTTTGTCGGTGGGCGCGACCTGGTTCCTCATGCACAAGAGCGAAAGCACACCAGACCCGGCTGCTGCCGCTGCCGCAGCCAACGTCAAGCCAGTGGCGGTGTTCGAACCCATGACCCCGGCCTTCGTGGTCAACTTCAACTCCAATGGTCGCCAGCGCTACATGCAGGTCAGTATCACCATGCTGTCGCGCAATGCCGCCGACATGGAAGCGCTGAAGGCGCACATGCCGCTGATCCGCAACAATCTGGTCATGCTGTTTGCAGCTATACCCTTTGAGTCACTGGCCTCGCCGATCGGCCAGGAAATGCTGCGTCAGAAAGCGACCGCGAGCATTCAGGAAGTGGCACAGAAAGAACTCGGCAAGACTGTGATCGAACAGCTGCTCTTCACTAACTTCGTATTGCAGTAGGACTCTCACATGGCCGTGCAAGACCTGCTCTCCCAGGATGAGATCGACGCGCTGCTGCATGGCGTCGACGACGGGATGGTCCAGACCGACACCGTCAGCGAGCCTGGCAGTGTCAAAAGCTACGACCTGACCAGTCAGGACCGGATTGTCCGCGGGCGCATGCCGACGCTGGAAATGATCAACGAGCGATTCGCCCGCTACACGCGTATCAGCATGTTCAACCTGCTGCGCCGCTCGGCGGACGTGGCGGTGGGTGGTGTTCAGGTCATGAAGTTCGGCGAGTACGTGCATTCGCTGTACGTGCCGACCAGCCTCAACCTGGCCAAGATCAAGCCGCTGCGGGGCACTGCGCTGTTCATCCTCGACGCCAAGCTGGTGTTCAAGCTGGTGGACAACTTTTTCGGTGGCGATGGCCGCCACGCCAAGATCGAAGGCCGTGAGTTCACGCCGACCGAACTTCGCGTCGTGCGCATGGTGCTGGATCAGGCTTTTATCGACCTCAAGGAAGCCTGGCAGGCGATCATGGAAGTGAACTTCGAGTACATCAACTCGGAAGTGAACCCGGCCATGGCCAACATCGTCGGGCCGAGCGAGGCCGTGGTCATTTCCACTTTCCATATCGAACTGGATGGCGGTGGCGGCGATCTGCACGTGACCATGCCGTACTCGATGATCGAACCGATCCGCGAAATGCTCGATGCCGGTTTTCAGTCGGATCTGGACGATCAGGACGAGCGCTGGGTCAACGCGCTCAAGGAAGACGTTCTGGACGTCAACGTGCCGCTCACCACGACCATCGCTCAGCGCCAGTTGCCATTGCGGGACATCCTGCACATGCGCCCTGGTGACGTTATTCCGGTGGAACTGAGCGACTCGCTGGTCCTGCGTGCCAATGGCGTACCGTCATTCAAGGTCAAGCTTGGCTCGCACAAGGGCAAGATGGCCCTGCAAGTAATCGAACCCATAGCGCGACGCTGACCTGTCTGGTCAACGTCGGAAATTGTTGCGTAACTGAAATACTGCGTGCAGAGGACAACTGATGGCTGATGAAAACGATATGACGTCTGCTGAAGATCAGGCGTTGGCCGATGAGTGGGCTGCTGCATTGGGCGAAGCTGGCGACAGTCAGGCTGATATTGATGCGTTGCTGGCGGCGGATGCGGGGAATTCGGGTAGCCGGATGACCATGGAAGAGTTCGGCAGCGTGCCGAAAAGCACGGGTCCGGTTTCTCTGGACGGTCCTAACCTGGATGTGATTCTCGACATCCCGGTGTCGATCTCCATGGAAGTGGGCAGCACCGATATCAACATTCGTAACTTGTTGCAGCTTAACCAGGGCTCGGTGATCGAGCTGGATCGCCTGGCTGGCGAACCGCTGGATGTGCTGGTCAACGGCACGCTCATCGCGCATGGCGAGGTGGTGGTGGTCAACGAAAAGTTCGGCATCCGTCTGACCGACGTGATCAGCCCGAGCGAACGCATCAAGAAGCTGCGCTAAGTGAGGCGCTGGCTGAGTGTTCTGCTGACCCTGCCGTCGCTGGCCTGGGCTGCCGAGCCCGCTGCTCAGGCCGCACCTGCGCAAGTGGCCAACACGGTATCCGGCGGTATGGGCGGGCAGTTAGTGCAACTGCTGTTCGGTCTGATACTGGTGGTCGGTCTGATTTTCGTGCTCGCATGGCTGATGCGCCGCGTGCAGCGCGTGGGGCCGAACAATGGTCAGGTCATCGAATTGGTGAGTTCGCGCGCGCTCGGTCCGCGTGATCGGCTGGTGCTGGTGCAGATCGGCGGCGAACAGGTGTTGCTGGGTATCACGCCAGGGCGTATCACGCCCCTGCATGTGCTCAAGGAACCGGTACAGGTGCCTGTGCGTGAGCAGGCGACCCCTGAATTCGCTCAGCGCCTTATGGAGCTGATGGGCAAGGATAAGGACAAGAAGTAATGGGCGCGTTGCGTTTCCTGATACTGCTGTTGCTGGTCATGGTGACGCCTGCTGTGCTGGCGGCCGATCCGCTGTCGATACCGGCGATCACGCTGTCCAATGGTGCCGACGGTCAGCAGGAGTATTCGGTCAGTCTGCAGATCCTGCTGATCATGACCGCGCTGAGCTTCATTCCGGCGTTTGTCATGCTGATGACCAGTTTCACCCGGATCATCATCGTCTTCTCGATTCTGCGTCAGGCCCTTGGTTTGCAGCAGACACCTTCGAACCAGATCCTGACGGGCATGGCGCTGTTTCTGACCATGTTCATCATGGCGCCGGTTTTCGACCGTGTGAATCAGGATGCGCTGCAGCCTTATCTGGCTGAAAAACTCACGGCGCAGGATGCGGTCGCCAAGGCACAAGTGCCAATCAAGGATTTCATGCTGGCACAGACCCGTACCAGTGATCTTGAGTTGTTCATGCGTCTGTCCAAACGTACCGATATCCCGACACCTGATGCTGCGCCGCTGACCATTCTGGTTCCGGCGTTCGTGATTTCGGAGCTCAAGACAGCGTTTCAGATCGGCTTCATGATCTTCATTCCGTTTCTGATCATCGATCTGGTAGTGGCCAGTGTGCTGATGGCGATGGGTATGATGATGCTGTCGCCGCTGATCATTTCGCTGCCGTTCAAGATCATGCTGTTCGTGCTGGTAGATGGCTGGGCGCTGATCGTCGGCACCCTGGCTGGCAGTTTTGGTGGCGTATGAGCCGTTTCGCTGAGGAGTCTGCCCGATGACGCCGGAAGTAGCTGTCGATCTGTTTCGTGAGGCGCTGTGGCTGACCACCGTGCTGGTCGCGATTCTTGTGGTGCCGAGCCTGTTGTGCGGTCTGCTGGTGGCGATGTTTCAGGCGGCCACGCAGATCAACGAACAGACCCTGAGCTTCCTGCCGCGCCTGTTGGTCATGCTCGTGACCCTGATTGTCATCGGCCCCTGGCTGCTGAAAATATTCATGGAATACATGCTGTCGTTGTACACCAGTATTCCGACGCTGATCGGCTAGCGCCGCATGCAGCCGATGCTTGCGCTGACCGATATCCAGATCAGTACCTGGGTAGCGAGCTTCATGCTGCCGATGTTTCGTATCGTCGCGCTGCTGATGACCATGCCGGTGATCGGCACCACACTGGTACCCCGGCGCGTGCGCCTTTACCTCGCATTTGCCATCACTGTGGTGGTCGCTCCCGCGCTGCCAGCCATGCCGCCGGTTCAGGCGCTTGACCTCAGTGGGCTGTTGCTGATCGGCGAGCAGATCATCATCGGCGCCGGCATGGGGCTGTCCCTGCAGATGTTTTTCCATATCTTCGTGATCGCCGGGCAGATCATCTCGACGCAGATGGGCATGGGCTTTGCCTCGATGGTCGACCCTACCAACGGCGTATCTTCGGCTGTTATCGGCCAGTTTTTTACCATGCTGGTCACGCTGTTGTTCCTGTCCATGAACGGCCATCTGGTGGTGTTGGAGGTGCTTGTCGAAAGCTTCACCACGATGCCGGTGGGTGGCGGTCTGCTGGTCAATAATTTCTGGGAGCTGGCGAACGGGCTAGGCTGGGCGTTGAGTTCAGGGCTCAGGCTGGTGTTACCTGCTATCACTGCATTGCTGATCATCAACATCGCTTTTGGCGTCATGACCCGTGCAGCGCCGCAACTCAACATCTTCTCGATCGGTTTCCCGCTGACCCTTGTGCTGGGCATGGTCATTCTGTGGATGAGCATGGGCGATATTCTCAATCAGTATCAGCCGATTGCCAGTCAGGCACTGCAATCGTTGCGCGACATGGTGAGGGCTCGTTGATATGGCAGAAAACGAGAATGGCCAGGACAAGACAGAAGACCCCACGGAAAAAAAGGTCAAGGACTCCAGAGCGGATGGGCAGATTGCGCGCTCCAAGGAACTGACCACGCTGGTGGTCATGCTGATGGGGGCGGGCGGGTTGCTGATGTTCGGCTCAGGCATCGCGCAGATGATGTCCGAGCTGATGCGCGACAATTTTACGATCAGCCGCGAAACCCTCATGGACCAGTCATACATGGGCAAGGCGTTGCTCAGCTCCGGCCTGCACGCACTGGTCGTGATGCTGCCGTTTCTGATCGCCATGCTGGTGGCGGCGCTGGTGGGGCCGATCATGCTTGGCGGCTGGTTGTTCGCAACCAAATCGCTGATGCCCAAATTCAGCCGGATGAACCCGGCGGCAGGGCTCAAGCGCATGTTTTCACCGCACGCGCTGGTTGAGCTGCTCAAATCCTTCGGCAAGTTTCTGATCATCCTTGCCGTTGCGCTGGTGGTCTTGAGCAAGGAGCGCAATGATCTGGTGGCTATCGCTCATGAGCCATTGGAACAGGCGATGATCCACAGCCTGATGGTGGTCGGCTGGAGCAGCTTCTGGATGGCCTGTGGCCTGATATTTATCGCTGCTGCCGACGTACCCTTTGTACTGTATGAGGCGCACAAGAAGCTGCTTATGACCAAGCAGGAAGTGCGCGATGAGCATAAGAACAGCGAAGGCAGCCCTGAGGTTAAACAGCGTATTCGCCAGTTGCAGCGCGAAATGTCCCAGCGGCGGATGATGGCGTCGATTCCGGAAGCGGATGTCATCATTACCAACCCGACGCACTTTGCCGTAGCCTTGAAATACGATCCCGAGCAGGGCGGGGCGCCGATGTTGCTGGCCAAGGGCACTGACCTGGTAGCGCTGAAGATTCGCGAAATCGGCGCGCATAACCAGATACTGATTCTGGAATCTGCGGCGTTGGCCCGTTCCATCTACTACAGCACCGAGCTGGACCAGGAAATCCCCGCCGGGCTCTACCTGGCTGTGGCCCAGGTGCTGGCCTACGTCTACCAGATCCGCCAGTTCCGTGCCGGTCAAGGCAAGCGCCCGGATCCGCTGGGCGACATCAAGATCCCGCCCGACCTGCAGCGCGATGCGTAGCCCTTTGCTTCGTCGCCAGCAGACCACCCTCGCGCCCACGCTCCGCATGGGTATGCGGTTCCTGAAGCTCTGCGTCCGCTCTTGGGCGTCTGGTGTGGCGCAGATTTGTGACGCAGAGCGTCACCCACGGCATTCCCACGCTGGAGCGTGAGGAACGATCATCTCAACTATCGTGCGACGCTCCGCATTGCATGCCGTTCCGGGCGCTCTGAGCGTGAGGAACGACCATCTCACTATCGTGCGACGCTCCGCGTCGCATGCCGTTCTGGACGCTCTGCGTCCACTCTTGAAGATTTTCTGACTGCGCAAGGTATGCCGGTTTCACGTTAATTCTGCCTCTAAAGCCTTACCAGCACTGGCTTTGTAAAAGTTGGACAGCTTTTTGCAACAGGGTCGATACAGGTCGCCATCGGCGTCAATGTTTTGATCTAGTGCGCAGGTAAACAATCAGTGGATCGTTCTCAGATATTCAGTAGCGCACGCAGCAATATCACGGGCCTGGGCCGTGGTCAGCTGGGCGTTCCGCTGTTGTTGCTGGTCATGATGGCAATGATGATGTTGCCTATGCCGCCGTTCCTGCTGGACGTGTTCTTCACGTTCAACATTGCACTGTCCATCGTCGTGTTGCTGGTGTGTGTTTATGCTCTGCGGCCGCTGGACTTCTCAGTGTTTCCAACCATTCTGCTGGTCGCCACGCTGTTGCGCCTGGCACTGAACGTCGCTTCCACGCGGGTGGTCATGCTTCACGGTCAGGACGGTCACGCCGCTGCGGGCAAGGTGATTCAGGCCTTCGGTGAGGTGGTGATCGGTGGTAACTATGTCGTCGGTATCGTGGTGTTCGCGATTCTGATGATCATCAACTTCGTGGTAATCACCAAAGGTGCCGGCCGTATTTCCGAGGTCAGCGCGCGTTTCACCCTCGACGCGATGCCAGGCAAACAGATGGCAATCGACGCCGACCTCAACGCCGGTCTCATCGATCAGCCGGAAGCCAAGCGCCGCCGTGCCGAAGTCGCTCAGGAAGCCGAGTTCTACGGTTCCATGGACGGTGCCAGCAAATTCGTGCGCGGCGATGCGATTGCCGGTTTGCTGATTCTGTTCATCAACCTGATCGGCGGCATGCTGGTCGGTATTCTGCAACACAATATGACGTTCGCCGATGCAGGCCGCGTTTACACCCTGCTGACCATCGGTGACGGTTTGGTGGCGCAATTGCCATCACTGCTGCTGTCCACTGCCGCAGCGATCATGGTGACCCGCGCTTCCGGTTCGGAAGAGATGGGCAAGCTGATCAATCGGCAGATGTTCGCCTCGCCCAAGGCACTGGCAGTGTCCGCTGCGATCATGATCGTAATGGGACTGGTGCCGGGCATGCCGCACTTCTCCTTCATCAGCCTTGGCCTGGTGGCTGCGGGTGGCGCGTATCTGCTCTGGAAGAAAGAGAACCAGGTGAAAGTCGAGGCGCTGGCCGAAGTGCAACGCCAACAGGACCTGCTGCCTTCGCCGACCCGTGTTCAGGACGCCAAGGAGCTGGGTTGGGATGACGTCACCCCTATCGACATCATCGGCCTGGAAGTGGGTTATCGCCTGATTCCGCTGGTGGACCGCAATCAGGGTGGTCAACTGCTGGCGCGTATCAAGGGCGTGCGCAAGAAGCTGTCGCAAGAGCTGGGCTTCCTGATGCCGACCGTACACATCCGTGACAACCTTGATCTGGCACCCAGCGCCTACCGTCTGACGCTGATGGGCGTGATTCTGGCCGAGGCCGAGATTTATCCGGATCGCGAGCTGGCGATCAACCCCGGTCAAGTGTTCGGCACCCTGAACGGCATCACCGCCAGAGACCCGGCGTTTGGTCTGGAGGCCGTTTGGATCGAAATCAGCCAGCGCAGCCAGGCGCAGTCGCTGGGTTATACCGTGGTGGACGCCAGTACTGTGGTGGCAACCCACTTGAACCAGATTCTCTACAAGCACTCTCATGAACTGATTGGTCACGAAGAAGTCCAGCAGTTGATGCAATTGCTGGCCAAAAGCTCGCCCAAACTGGCTGAAGAGCTGGTCCCTGGTGTGCTGTCCCTGTCCTCGTTGCTCAACGTGCTGCAAGCGCTTCTGGCTGAGCATGTACCTGTGCGTGATATTCGCAGCATTGCAGAAGCTATCGCCAACAACGCCGGCAAGAGTCAAGATACCGCCGCTTTGGTGGCTGCCGTGCGGGTAGGTCTGAGCCGCGCAATCGTCCAAAGCATTGTAGGTGTTGAGCCGGAGCTGCCTGTTATCACTCTGGAGCCAAGGTTGGAACAGATATTGCTCAATAGTTTGCAGAAGGCTGGTCAGGGTCAGGAAGAAGGCGTTCTTCTTGAGCCAAGCATGGCTGAGAAGCTCCAGCGTTCGTTGATTGAGGCCGCCCAGCGTCAGGAGATGCAAGGGTTGCCGGTAATTCTTCTGGTAGCAGGGCCTGTCCGGGCGATGCTGTCACGATTTGGACGATTGGCTGTACCGAACATGCATGTTCTGGCGTATCAGGAAATTCCGGACAACAAGCAAGTAACCATCGTAGCGACTGTCGGGCCGAACGGCTGAGGTAGTGAGTCATGCAAGTTAAGCGATTTTTCGCCGCCGATATGCGTCAAGCCATGAAACTGGTTCGCGATGAGCTGGGCGCCGAGGCGGCCATCATCGGTAACCGGCGCATTGCCGGTGGCGTAGAGCTGACTGCCGCTCTGGATTACAAGCTGTCCGCCCTGGCACCGCGTGTGCCGAACATGGAGCTCGAAGACGAGCTGCGCAAGACCCAGTCGCGCATCGTCTCCGCTCAGGCCGAATTGAACAACCGCAGCGACAGCGACGCGTCGATCAATCTTCAGCTGTTTTCCGGCAAACCGGTCAGCGCTGTCGATACGCACATCGAGCCGACGCTCGAAGAGCCGCCACGCCCATTCGCTTATACGCCGCCTGCGCCCGCAGAGCCTGCTGTTGGTCAGCGCGCCTATGATTCGATGCGCTCCGAATTGAACGGCCTGCGCGAGCTGCTGGAAGTCCAGCTTGGCTCCCTGGCCTGGAACCAGTTGCAGGGCAGCCGTCCGCAGCAGGCCAATCTGTGGCGCCGTCTGCAACGTGTCGGTTTGTCCGGCCCGCTGTCGCGCGATCTGCTGTCGATGATCCCGGAGATTGACGAGCCTCGTCAGGCCTGGCGCATGCTGCTGGCCCATTTGGCGCGCATGATTGCCGTGCCGGACATCGAGCCGCTCGAAGAGGGTGGTGTCATCGCCATGGTCGGGCCTGCCGGTATGGGCAAGACCACCACGCTGGCCAAACTGGCGGCACGTTACGTGTTGAAGTACGGTCCGCAGAATATCGCACTGGTGAGCATGGACAGTTTCCGCATCGGCGCACAGGAGCAGCTCAAGACCCTTGGGCGCATCCTCAACGTGCCGGTCACCCATGTCGATCCTGGCCAGTCGCTGGTTCAGGCGCTGGAGCCGCTGCTGCGCAAGCGCGTGGTGCTGATCGACACCGCCGGGCTGCAAGCCAGCGATCCTGCGCTGCGCATGCAGCTGGAAAGCCTGGCAGGGCGTGGCATCAAGTCGCGTAACTATCTGGTACTGGCGACCACCAGCCAGAAGCAGGTGCTGACCGCTGCCTATCACAGTTACAAACGTTGTGGCCTGGCCGGATGCATTCTGACCAAGCTTGATGAAACAGCCAGCCTCGGCGAAGTCCTGAGCCTGGCGATCAGTCATGAATTACCTGTGGCCTACCTCACGGACGGACCCCGTATTCCTGACGACCTGCACACCCCGCGTCGTCATCAACTGGTGAGCCGTGCGGTGAGTGTGCAGATGCAGGATGAGCCGAGCGAGGAAGCAATGGCTGATATGTTTGCTGACCTCTATCACACCCCTGGCAAGAGAGTGGGTTAAGTGATGGATATTATTGGAATGTCCCTGCGTCAACGGTCTGCCATGCGGTGTTCATTTGCGAACGTGCAGCCCTCGATGTGGTTTCGGTCTACGCAAGACAAGGTAAAGAAATAACATGGGCAGCATGCATCCCGTACAGGTTATCGCGGTGACCGGTGGCAAAGGTGGCGTCGGTAAGACTAACGTGTCAGTGAATCTTTCACTGGCCCTTGCCGAGCTTGGCCGTCGCGTCATGCTGCTGGACGCCGATCTGGGTCTGGCCAATGTCGACGTTCTGCTTGGGCTGACGCCTAAACGTACGCTTGCCGATGTGATAGAGGGCCGTTGCGAGTTGCGCGACGTTCTGTTGCAGGGGCCGGGCGGGGTGCGTATCGTGCCTGCCGCCTCTGGCACCCAGAGCATGGTGCATCTGTCCCCGGCCCAGCATGCGGGTCTGATCCAGGCGTTCAGCGAGATTGGCGACAACCTTGATGTGCTGGTGATCGACACGGCTGCCGGTATCGGCGAATCGGTGGTCAGCTTCGTGCGCGCCGCTCAGGAAGTGTTGCTGGTGGTATGCGACGAGCCCACGTCGATTACCGATGCTTACGCCCTGATCAAACTGCTCAACCGCGACTACGGCATGAACCGCTTCCGGGTGCTGGCCAACATGGCGCAGAGCCCGCAGGAAGGGCGCAATCTGTTCGCCAAACTCACCAAAGTGACTGACCGTTTTCTTGATGTTGCGCTGCAGTATGTAGGTGCCGTGCCGTACGACGAGTGCGTGCGCAAGGCCGTACAGAAACAGCGCGCCGTTTACGAAGCATTCCCGCGATCCAAATGTGCGCTGGCGTTCAAGGCCATTGCCCAGAAGGTTGATACCTGGCCGTTGCCAGCCAATCCGCGGGGTCATCTCGAGTTCTTCGTTGAGCGACTCGTTCACCAGACCAGTGCAGGGCCTGTGCAATGACTGCGAGCGGCTACCAGATGTACAGCAAGGCTTCCCGTAATTCGCAATACGAGTTGATCGAGCGTTATGCGCCATTGGTCAAGCGTATCGCTTATCATCTGTTGGCGCGCTTGCCGGCCAGCGTGCAGGTCGAGGATCTGATCCAGGCCGGCATGATCGGTCTGCTTGAAGTCTCCACCAAATATGATTCAACCAAAGGTGCGAGTTTCGAGACCTACGCCGGCATTCGCATTCGTGGTGCGATGCTGGATGAAGTGCGCAAGGGCGACTGGGCACCACGCTCGGTGCACCGCAATACCCGCATGGTCAGTGACGCAATTCGTGCAATTGAAGCTAAAACCGGCCGTGACGCTAAAGATCACGAGGTTGCGGCCGAACTCCAGTTGAGTCTTGATGATTATTACGGGATTTTGAATGACACCTTGGGCAGCCGCCTCTTCAGTTTCGACGACCTGCTTCAGGACGGCGATCACGAAGGGCTGCATGAGGATGGCGCAAGCGGTTCGCTTGAGCCGTCGCGCGACCTGGAAGACGAGCGCTTCCAGGCAGCGTTGGCCGATGCAATTGCCAATTTGCCAGAGCGTGAGCGTCTGGTGTTGGCGCTGTACTACGACGAAGAGCTGAACCTCAAGGAAATCGGAGAGGTTCTTGGGGTCAGCGAATCGCGGGTCAGTCAGTTACACAGCCAGTGCGCAGCTCGTTTGCGGGGGCGTTTGGGGGAGTGGCGAGCGCGTTGACGGCAGTGCGCGACGTTTGTCGTGCGCTGTCTGCATGCCGGCTGTGCAAAGCGTTACGTGGTAGCAGGATGGACGAGGCAAGGGCCTGTCGGGCAATGTCTCGATGGGCTTTAGTCGCAGTCTTGACTGTCGTTGTGCCAAGCCCGTCGTCGTTTCGTATAGCTGGGGGTGTGCTGTGCCAGTATTGAGTGAACAGCGTGTTCAGGTGCTGAACGCGTTAAAGACTGCTTGGAGGTCGAATTGGACAAGAACATGAAAATCCTCATCGTTGATGACTTCTCAACGATGCGGCGGATCATCAAGAACCTTTTGCGTGATCTGGGGTTTACCAACACATCTGAAGCGGATGACGGTTTGACCGCATTGCCGATGCTGCAGAGCGGTGCCTTTGACTTTCTGGTGACGGACTGGAACATGCCTGGCATGACCGGCATCGATCTGTTGCGCGAGGTCCGCAAGGACGATCGCCTCAAAAGCCTTCCCGTGCTGATGGTCACTGCCGAAGCCAAGCGTGAGCAGATCATTGAAGCTGCCCAGGCCGGGGTGAACGGTTATGTAGTCAAGCCATTCACGGCTCAAGCGCTGAAAGAGAAGATCGAAAAGATCTTTGAACGCGTCAATAGCTGATGCATGCCGCGAGGGCGCTATGGATAACAATGATTCGATGGCCGACTTTGAGTCGACCTTAAAGAGACACGCGCAGGAACTCGTCACCAGCCTTGAAAAGGGCCGCTTCGGTGACGCTGTGCAGCTGATCCATGAACTCAACCAGACACGCGACCGCGGCCTTTATCAGGAAGTGGGCAAGCTGACTCGTGAGCTGCACAGTGCAATCGTCAACTTTCATATTGATCCGCACATGCCTCAAGCCGAGGAAGTGTCGCAGATCACCGACGCAACCGAACGCCTGTCGTATGTGGTGAGGCTGACCGAGAATGCGGCCAACCGTACTATGGACCTGGTCGAGGAAAGCACACCGCTCATGAGCGGTCTGAGCTCCGATGCCAAGGCATTGAGTGACGACTGGGGTCGTTTCATGCGCCGCGAAATCGGTGCTGAAGAATTTCGTGAGCTGGCCAAGCGGGTAGATGGTTTTCTGACGCGTACCGAGCAGGAGGCCGATAGGGTTTCCGGGCATCTCAACGATATTCTGCTTGCCCAGGATTACCAGGACCTTACGGGGCAGGTTATCAAGCGCGTGACGCAATTGGTTACGGAAGTCGAGAGCAATCTGCTCAAACTGGTGCTCATGGCCAGCCATGTCGATCGCTTCGCAGGCATCGAACATGACGAAGAATCCATCCTTGCTGAAAAAGATCCTAAAAAACATCTCGCCAAGGGTGAAGGTCCGCAGATTCATGCCGATAAACGTGAAGACGTCGTATCCGGACAGGATGATGTAGACGATCTGCTATCGAGCCTCGGCTTCTAAGATCTGTTGACGGTTAATTTTAGGGAGCACCCCATGAGCTTCGGCGCCGATGAAGAAATCCTTCAGGATTTTCTGGTAGAGGCCGGCGAAATTCTGGAGCAGTTGTCAGAGCAATTGGTCGAGCTGGAAAGCCGACCGGATGATGCTGATCTGCTCAATGCAATTTTTCGCGGTTTTCACACTGTAAAAGGGGGCGCCGGCTTCCTCCAGCTCCATGAGCTGGTGGAGTGCTGCCACATCGCCGAAAACGTGTTCGACATCCTTCGCAAGGGTGAACGTCGCGTTGATTCCGAACTGATGGATGTGGTCCTGGAAGCTCTGGACACCGTCAACAGCATGTTCGGTCAGGTACGTGAACGGACTGACGTAACTGCGGCGACGCCAGAACTGCTGGCTGCGCTGTCGCGATTGGCCGAGCCACAATCTGCCGACGAAGTCGCAGCGCCCGAGCCTGAGCCCGAGCCGGTGGTTGAAGCCGCCGCTCCGGCTGCGGTTGCCGAGCAAGCGGCCGGCGATGACATCACCGATGATGAATTCGAGCAGCTGCTCGATTCGCTGCACGGCGCCAATCCGGTGTCTGCGGCACCATCAGCGGCACCGGCTTCGGCCCCTGCGGTCGCGCCAGCTGGCGATGAAATTACCGATCAGGAATTTGAATCCCTGCTTGATCAGTTGCATGGCAAGGGCAAGTTTGCGGCCGATGCTGTAGCCGCTCCAGCCCCTGCGCCTGCGGCACAGAGCAGTGGTGCAGCGCCTGCCGGCGATGAAATCACCGACGACGAATTCGAAGCCTTGCTTGATCAACTGCATGGCAAAGGCTCGTTTGACGGCGCCATAGCCGCTCAGGCGGCTGCTGCACCTGCGGCCGTTGCTGCCAAGGCACCTTCTGCTGCAGCGGCATCGGACGAAATTACCGATCACGAATTCGAAAATCTGCTCGACGAACTGCATGGCAAAGGCAAGTTCGAGCCTGATGCGGTCGTTGCCAAGGCACCTGCTCCGGCAGCCGCCGTAGCTGCTGCTCCGCCACCGGCTGCCAAGCCCGCTGCGGCGCCTGCACCTGCTGCGAAGGCTGAGCCCGCCAAGCCTGCTCCAGCGCCTGCACGTGCTCCAGCGCCCACCGGTGAAAAGCCGGTTGCGACTGAAGCCGAAACCACGGTTCGTGTGGATACCGCCCGACTGGACGAGATCATGAACATGGTCGGCGAACTGGTGCTGGTACGTAACCGCCTGGTGCGTCTGGGTCTCAACAGCGGCGATGAAGCCATGTCCAAGGCGGTTTCCAACCTGGATGTGGTCACCGCCGACCTGCAGACTGCGGTGATGAAAACCCGCATGCAGCCAATCAAGAAAGTCTTTGGCCGCTTCCCGCGTCTGGTTCGTGACCTGGCTCGCCAGCTCAAGAAAGAGATCAACCTGGAGCTGGTCGGTGAAGAGACCGACCTCGACAAGAACCTTGTAGAGGCGCTTGCCGACCCGCTGGTCCACTTGGTGCGCAACGCGGTCGACCACGGTATCGAAACGCCGGAAGAGCGCGAAGCCACGGGCAAGTCTCGTGGCGGTCGGGTCATCCTTTCGGCAGAGCAGGAGGGCGACCATATCCTGCTGTCGATTTCCGATGACGGCAAGGGCATGGACCCTAACGTGCTGCGCTCCATTGCGGTCAAGCGCGGTGTCATGGACAAGGACGCAGCCGATCGGTTGAGTGACACCGATTGCTACAACCTTATCTTCGCACCGGGCTTCTCGACCAAGACCGAGATTTCCGATGTATCGGGTCGCGGTGTGGGCATGGACGTGGTTAAAACCAAGATCTCCCAGCTCAACGGCTCGATCAACATCTACTCGACCAAGGGCCAGGGTTCGAAGATCGTCATCAAGGTCCCGCTGACCCTGGCGATCATGCCGACCCTGATGGTGATGCTGGGCAACCAGGCTTTTGCCTTCCCTTTGGTCAACGTCAACGAAATCTTCCACCTGAACCTGTCCACTACCAACGTGGTTGACGGTCAGGAAGTGGTGATCGTACGTGACAAGGCCTTGCCGCTGTTCTACCTCAAGCGCTGGCTGGTCAGTTCGGCGGCTCATGAAGAGCAGCGAGAAGGGCACGTCGTGATCCTGACGGTCGGCACCCAGCGCATCGGCTTCGTTGTCGATCAACTGGTAGGCCAGGAAGAGGTGGTTATCAAACCGCTGGGCAAGATGCTGCAAGGTACGCCAGGCATGTCGGGCGCCACCATCACCGGTGACGGTCGCATCGCCTTGATTCTCGATGTACCCAGCATGCTCAAGCGTTACGCCGCACGGCGTATCTGAACCCGGGGGTGCGGGCAGCCTGGCTGCCTGCAACACCTATTGGAGTGTTTATGGCAGTCAAGGTCCTGGTGGTGGATGATTCCGGTTTTTTCCGCCGCCGTGTTACGGAAATTCTTTCTTCGGACCCCAACATTGTAGTGGTCGGCACCGCCACCAACGGCAAGGAAGCGATTGAGCAGGCGCTGGCGCTCAAACCTGATGTCATCACCATGGACTACGAAATGCCGATGATGGATGGCATTACGGCAGTTCGCCATATCATGCAGCGTATCCCCACCCCGGTATTGATGTTCTCGTCGCTGACGCACGAAGGTGCGCGCGTGACGCTGGATGCCCTGGACGCCGGTGCGGTGGATTTCCTGCCCAAGAATTTCGAAGATATCTCGCGCAACCCGCAGAAGGTCAAACAGCTGCTGTGCGAGAAAATCAACAGTATTTCACGCAGCAACCGCCGCTCAAGCGGTTTTGGTGCGGCGAGCGCTGCATCGGCTGCTCCGGCAGCGCCGACGCTGTCCAGCCGCGCACCTGCGCCCGCCGCCGCGCCAGCCCGTGCTGCGCCGACGCGCACAGCAGCGCCTGCCACGGCACCTGCGGCTCATGCTCACCATGCACCGGCGCACCCGACCACCTCAGGCACGCCCAAGCGCAAGGCTTACAAACTGGTGGCCATCGGCACCTCCACCGGCGGCCCGGTTGCGCTGCAACGGGTACTTACCCAGTTGCCGGCCAGCTTTCCGGCACCGCTGGTGCTGATTCAACACATGCCTGCGGCCTTCACCAAGGCCTTTGCCGAGCGTCTCGACAAGCTGTGCAAGATCAGCGTCAAGGAAGCGGAGGACGGCGACGTTCTGCGGCCTGGTTTGGCGTTGCTGGCACCGGGCGGCAAGCAAATGATGGTGGATGCGCGCGGTACGGTGAAGATTCTGCCGGGTGACGAGCGCCTGAATTACAAACCCTGTGTAGACATCACCTTTGGCTCTGCCGCCAAATCCTACGGCGACAAGGTGCTGTCGGTGGTATTGACCGGCATGGGTGCCGATGGCCGTGAAGGCGCGCGCCTGCTCAAGCAGGCGGGCAGTACCGTATGGGCGCAGGACGAAGCGAGCTGCGTCATTTACGGCATGCCGATGGCAATCGTCAAGGCTGAGCTTGCAGATGCGATCTACAGTCTGGATGACATGGGTCGGCACCTGGTAGAGGCCTGTCTCTGATGGATGTACTGAGTCTTATCGGTCTGATCCTGGCGTTTGTCGCGATCATTGGCGGCAACTTTCTTGAAGGCGGACACCTCGGTGCATTGCTCAATGGCCCGGCAGCCCTGATCGTACTGGGCGGCACACTGGGTGCTTCGCTGTTGCAGTCACCGATGAGCGCGTTCATGCGCGCCATGAAAATCATCCGCTGGATCATTTTCCCGCCTCGCATCGATTTGCCCGGCGGTGTCGACCGGGTGATCGGCTGGAGCATGACCGCCCGCAAGGAAGGCTTGCTCGGTCTGGAAACGGTCGCCGATTCCGAACCCGACAGTTATGCCCGCAAAGGCTTGCAGCTGTTGGTCGATGGTGCCGAACCTGCAGCGATCCGGAGCATTCTTGAAGTGGATTTCATCACCCAGGAAACCCGCGATATTCAGGCTGCCAAGGTATTCGAAAGCATGGGCGGCTATGCGCCGACCGTGGGCATCATCGGCGCGGTAATGGGCCTGATTCACGTCATGGGCAACCTGGCTGACCCCAGTCAACTGGGCAGCGGCATTGCGGTGGCTTTTGTCGCCACCATCTACGGTGTGGCGACGGCCAACCTGATCCTGTTGCCAGTGGCCAACAAGCTCAAGGCCATTGCCCACCGGCAGTCGCGTTATCGCGAAATGTTGCTCGAAGGTCTGTTGTCCATCGCCGAGGGTGAAAACCCGCGCTCCATCGAACTCAAGCTGCAAGGCTTCATGGAGTAACAGTGCATGGCTCGCCGACGTCAGGCCGAAGAACACGAAAATCATGAACGCTGGCTGGTGTCGTATGCCGACTTCATTACCCTGTTGTTCGCCTTTTTCGTGGTGATGTACTCGATTTCCTCGGTCAACGAAGGCAAATACAAGATTCTGTCCCAGGCATTGGTTGGCGTGTTCAACGATACCGAGCGGACTATGAAGCCGATCCCTATCGGTGAGCAGCGCCCGGTTTCGGTCAAGCCTGCCGAGCCGTTGGTAAAGGACAGCGAACAGACCGACGCCGGCATTGGCCAGGCTTCTGATGATCCGCTGCAGACCATCGCTCAGGATGTGCGCGATGCGTTTGGCGACCTGATCAAGTCCGACCAGATGACGGTGCGCGGCAACGAGTTATGGATCGAGATCGAACTCAATTCCAGTCTGTTGTTCGTCAGCGGCGACGCCATTCCCAGTGACAAGGCCTTCACGATCATTGAAAAGGTCTCTGGAATCGTCAAACGCTTTGATAACCCGATACACGTTGAAGGCTTCACTGACGACCAGCCGATCAGCACTGCACAGTTTCCGACCAACTGGGAACTGTCTTCGGCGCGATCTGCCAGCATTGTGCGCATGCTGGCGATGGACGGAGTCAATCCGGCGCGACTGGCCTCTGTGGGCTACGGTGAGTTTCAACCGATTGCGCCCAACACCACCGCCGCCGGACGCGCCAAGAACCGCCGCGTAGTGCTGGTCATCTCGCGAAATCTGGATGTACGCCGCAGCCTGACCAGTTCAGGGTCGGCCAATGTGCAGCCGGATGCTGCACTAAGGCGTGCTGGCACACAAACTGCACCGGTGCCAGCAAAGCCGCCGGTACGCGCGAACGCCGTCAATTCTCCGTCACCTGCCCCCTAACATCGTATCGGTATGGTCGTTGCTGTACGCAAGGAAAAACATCAATGAGAGTCTGGGCAGTAGCCAACCAGAAAGGTGGAGTCGGAAAGACCACCACGACCATCGCCCTGGCCGGCTTGCTGGCCGATGCGGGCAAGCGTGTGGTCGTGGTCGATCTGGACCCCCACGGCTCCATGACCAGCTATTTCGGGCATAACCCGGACGAACTGGAACACAGTGCCTTCGATCTGTTTCTCCACAAGGGTGCGGTGCCGGAGGGTCTTCCGGGCCAATTGCTGTTGCCGACCAGTGACCAGCGTATCTCGCTGATACCCTCCAGCACGGCGCTGGCCACACTGGAGCGTCAATCCCCTGGCCAGAGCGGTCTGGGCCTGGTGATTGCTAAAAGTCTGGCGCAGTTGTGGCAGGATTTTGACTATGCGCTGATCGACAGTCCGCCGTTGCTGGGCGTTCTTATGGTCAATGCACTGGCGGCCAGTCAGCAGTTGGCGATACCGGTACAGACAGAATTTCTGGCCGTGAAAGGCCTGGAGCGTATGGTCAATACCCTGACCATGATCAACCGTTCGCGCAAGGTGCCATTGCCTTACACCATCGTGCCGACTTTGTTCGACCGTCGTACCCAAGCGTCTATGGGCACCTTGAAATTGTTGCGCGACAGTTTTCCCGAGCACGTCTGGCAAGCCTACGTGCCGGTCGACACGCGGCTGCGCGATGCCAGCCGTCTGGGGCTTACGCCGTCGCAGAATGACAGCAAGAGTCGCGGTGTGATTGCTTATCGGGCATTGCTCAAGCATATGCTCGCCGAGCAGCTCAATGCTCAGGTGGCCTGACGTGAACGTCCATTCTTTCTACACAGTTTGCTCAAGTGATGCCTCAATGCGGCCGATAACTCTATCAGGTTGCACATGCTCCATTTTTTGTTGGGCCCCGGTATGAACCGCCCTGTAGAAGTAGCAACACGACCCAAACTGGCGTTGCAGTCCTATCTGGACGCATTGCTGTACGACGCGACTGAAGTGCTTGAAGAGCCTGTCAGCAGCATCGATGAATTTCAGGCGGCTGTGCTCGAAGAGCAGGCCTTTGATGCGCGGATGCAAGCGCAGATCAAACCGCTGGCGGTTGCGGTGGCCGCGCCGGCTCCGGTGGCTGTAGCAGTAAAGGTCGCAGCGCCTGCGCCCGTGATTGAAGTCGCTCCGGTGATTGTTGCCGAAGTGGTGAAGGTTGAAGAAGCAGTGTCGACCGTTGAGCTGGTCGAGCCGGTCGCCGAGTTGAGCACACTGGTGACCCAGCGCACGCCGACGCCGCCGCCGACCAGCGATGGTCGCCCGGCATGGGCCGCCGAGCCGTTCGAATGCCTGTTGTTCGACGTGGCCGGGTTGACGCTGGCAGTGCCGCTGGTATGCCTGGGGTCGATTTACCCGCTGGCAGGGCAGGAGCTGACGCCACTGTTCGGTCAGCCGGACTGGTTTCTCGGGATCCTGCCTTGTCAGGCAGGCAACCTGAAAGTGTTGGATACCGCGCGCTGGATCATGCCTGATCGCTACCGCGACGATTTTCGCCAGGGATTGCAGTACGTGATTTCGGTGCAGGGATACGAGTGGGGACTGGCGGTGCATCAAGTCAGCCGTTCGTTGCGTCTTGATCCGAACGAGATCAAATGGCGCACGCAGCGAGGTCAGCGTCCATGGCTGGCGGGCACGGTGATCGAGCACATGTGCGCGTTGCTGGATGTTGCAGAGTTGGCCGAGCTGATAGCCAGTGGCGCGGTCAAGCAGTTGAACAAGTCGAAATAATCATGGGTCGATGCCAGTGGCATCACCTGCAAAGAACACACGTGAGGGGTTGGGGTTATGAATAAGTCGTCTGCACAAGGTTCCGAAGATCCTATCCTGCAATGGGTTACGTTCCGCCTGGACAACGAGTCCTACGGCATCAACGTGATGCAGGTGCAGGAAGTGCTGCGCTACACTGAAATCGCCCCGGTCCCGGGTGCGCCAAGCTACGTACTGGGCATCATCAACCTGCGCGGTAACGTTGTCACTGTGATCGATACCCGTCAGCGCTTTGGCCTGGCTCCGGTTGAAGTCAGCGACAATACGCGTATCGTGATCATCGAAGCCGACAAGCAAGTGGTCGGGATTCTGGTCGACAGCGTGGCTGAAGTGGTTTACTTGCGTCAGTCTGAAGTCGAAACCGCGCCAAACGTGGGTAACGATGAGTCGGCCAAATTCATTCAGGGCGTTTGCAACAAGAACGGCGAACTGTTGATTCTGGTTGAACTGGACAAAATGATGTCCGAAGAAGAGTGGTCCGAACTGGAGAACATCTGATTGATCTTTGAGGTAGCTGTCGTCTTCCTGGGCATTCTCTGGGTAGTCACCCTGTTTATGTTCCTGGCCCATACCAGGCGTCAGCGCAAGCTCGACGCCGAGCGTGATGAGGCGGCTGCCTTGCGTGATCAGCGGATCAAGGAGTTGGCCAGGCGCCTGGACAACTACCAGAACGGCACGGTGCGCATGGGCGAAGCGTTACACGAGCTGCGTGCCATTGTTGCGCCGTTGCCGGACAAGCTCACTGCACTGGAACAGCGCGATCCCTCCACGCTGTCCTTTGCCCAGGCTGCACGCCTGGTCGGCATGGGTGCCAGCATCGATGAGCTGACCCAGTCCTGCGGCCTGACCCAGGCTGAAGCGCAACTGATGACCAAACTGCACAGCAATACTGCGAGCTAGTTTCTCTTCGGTACACGCCTGCGCTGCCCATTCAAGGTCGGACGCAGAGCGTCCAGAACTGCAACGATAATCTCAACTATCGTGCGACGCTCTGGACGCTCTGCGTCCGATTTTGAGTATGATTCTCGTTCCCACGCTCCGCGTGGTAATGCAGTTCGTGACGCTCTGCGTCACACAGCGGTTCTGCGACTTCAGATGCATTGAGGTTCGACTCAGGTCACCTTTTCGCCCCTCGGCGAGTTACTTTGACGGGCCAAAGTAACCAAACCCCCTCGCTCCTGTTTCCGGCCCGACTTCGTCGGGTTCCTTCGTCTTGTCACTGATCCGGGGGTCGCCGCAACGGGCCATCCATGGCCCGGTGCGGCTAGCCTGGCGTCCTGCCAGGCTACCCCCGGATCAGCGCCAGGACTCAGCCGTCACTAACGTCGCACTCTGCGTCGTCAGTGCCATCGCGATAAAAAAGCGCATTTACGATAGCCGTGAGCGCTGGAGAGTTTGGAACCTGTAACTCAGTCCCTGCGCCCTTACTGCTCGTCCAGCGCAAACTCGGTCAGGCAGAACGTCGGGATCTTCAGATCGCGCAGGCGTTGCGAGCCGCCCAGTTCCGGCAGGTCGATGATCGCAGCGGCTTCATGTACCTCGGCGCCCATGCGGCGGATGAGGTTGGCGGCGGCGATCAGCGTGCCTCCCGTCGCGATCAGGTCATCGAACATGATGACTGAGTCACCTTCGCACAGACTGTCGGCATGCACTTCCAGATACGCTTCGCCGTATTCGGTCTGATAGGCCTCGGAGAGCACGTCGGCAGGCAATTTGCCTTGTTTGCGAAACAGCACCAGCGGCTTGTTCAGTTGGTACGCAACCACCGAACCAATCAGAAAACCACGCGCGTCCATGACGCCGATATGGCTGAAATCGGCCTCTATATAGCGCTGCACGAAACTGTCGATTACCTGACGGGTAGCCTTGGGCGACTGGAAGAGGGGAGTGATGTCGCGAAACACCACGCCCGGTTTGGGGAAGTCTACGACCGGGCGTATCAGGGACTTGAAGTTCGATTGATCGAAAGTCATCAGGGGGATCCATGGCAGGTTTGGCCGATAGTTTAAGCCGACCCGCCACAGATCGCACGTCTCAGCTTTGCATTGCGCCGCCCGCCAGCGCACACAGCTCGATCGGGGCAAGGATATGAATCTCTTTGCCTTCTGCAGCAATCAGCTGATTTTGCTGGAACCGGGTGAATACTCGCGACACCGTCTCGACGGCCAGGCCCAGATGATTACCGATTTCGTTGCGCGACATGCTCAGACGAAACTGATTGGCCGAGAAGCCTCTGGCTCGAAAGCGCGCAGACAGATTGATCAGAAACGTGGCAATACGCTCATCGGCGGTTTTCTTCGACAGCAACAGCATCATTTGCTGATCTTCGCGGATCTCGCGGCTCATGACGCGCATCAACTGGCGACGCAGCTGCGGCAACTGCACCGACAGCTCGTCCAGGCGTTCAAATGGAATTTCGCACACTGAAGTGGTTTCCAGTGCCTGCGCCGAGACCGGATAAGCCTGGGCGTCCATGCCTGACATTCCGACCAGCTCGCTGGGCAGATGAAAGCCGGTGAGTTGTTCTTCGCCGTTGTCACTGATGTTGAAGGTCTTCAGCGCACCGGAACGTACTGCGTAGACCGACTCGAAGGTATCTCCCTGGCGGAATAGGAATTCGCCTTTTTTCAGCGGACGGCCCCGTTTGACGATCTGGTCAAGGCAGTCCATGTCTTCCGTATTCAACGAGAGGGGCAGGCAGAGTGGAGCGAGACTGCAATCCTTGCAGTGAGCCTGGTTTTGAGCGCGCAACTTTACTGGCTCGGACATCACTTAATTCCTTGTGGGAAAACACACATAAGCCGTAAGGGTAACTCACCCTTGCTTGTCGGGGCCAGCCTACAAAGACTTCTGCATCATCAAGGTTCCGCAGCGGCTGCCGATACGCCTGTATTCCCTTGGATGAACCAGGATGCCTTGGCATGTCAACGACACTTCCGTTGATCAACAGTATTACGATACGTACTGCGACCTCGCAGATTACGTACAGCAGCCAGACCAGCGAAAGCAGCGTCGAGGCGCCTGCAGGTGAGGCAAAGGGTGTAGAAGTCAATCTGTCGTCAGCGGGCAAGGCCGCAGCTGCGTCGTCTTCCAGAAACGCCGATATCGAGCAGAGCGGCCTGCCGTCTTCGGTGCAGAAGATCCTCAAGGCGATTCGCGAGCTTCAGCGCAGGATCGCGGAAACCATGGAGCAGATCCAGAAGGCTCTGAAGGACCCGAGTCTGAGTCCCGAGGAGCGCCGCACCAAAGCCGCGGCGCTACAGACCGTGCTCACCACATTGCAGGCGCAGGTGAGCAATTCCACGGCCGATTTGTCGACGCTGATGAATAGCCTGAACTCCAGCGACGCCGACAAGATCAAGGCGGGCATGCTGGTTCTGGCCAAAATGTAGAACCAGGCCGCTGGTCATATCACCCGCGAGAACTGCTGTCTGTTCTGCCGGGTCAGGTACGCATCGAAGACCATGCACACAGCACGCACCAGTAACCGGCCTGCCGGTCTGACTTCAATCCCAGCATCGCTCAACGCAATCAGCCCGTCCTTCTCCATGCCAAGCAGTTGTGGCCATGCGTCGCTGAAATAGCATCTGAAATCGATGGAGAATGCTTTTTCAATCTCGGCGAAATCCAGCATGAAGTGGCAGATCAACTGCTGAATGACTGCGCGTCTTATCCGGTCGTCATCGCTGCACATCAGCCCTCGTCTGGTTGCTGGCTGGTCGCTGTCCAGCAGCCTTTGATAGTCGCTCAGGTCGCTGCTGTTCTGACTGTACAGCTCGCCAATCTGGCTGATGGCCGAGACGCCCAGCCCGATCAGATCACAGTGACCATGCGTGGTGTAGCCCTGAAAATTGCGTTGCAGGGTCAGGTCTTCCTGGGCGATCGCCAGCTCATCGTCGGGCAGGGCGAAATGGTCCATGCCGATGTAGCGATAACCGGCGTTGCCCAGTTGCTCGACGGTGCGCTCGAGCATGAGCAGTTTGCTCCGGGCATCCGGCAGTTCGGCCGTGTCGATGCGTCGCTGCGGCATGAAGCGTTCCGGCAGGTGGGCGTAGTTGAACACAGACAACCGGTCGGGCTGTAATTCGATGATTTCATCCACTGTGCGGATGAAGGCTTGCGCGGTTTGTCTGGGAAGGCCGTAGATCAGGTCGATATTCACAGAACGAAACTGCAGCGTGCGGGCGGCTTCGACGATGGCGCGGGTTTCCTCCAGGCTTTGCATGCGGTTGATAGCCCGTTGCACGGTCGGGTCCAGGTCCTGCACGCCAAGGCTGACCCGGTTGAAACCCAGCTCGCGCAGCAGGCCCATGGTCGACCAGTCCGCTTCGCGAGGGTCAATCTCGATGCCATAGTCGCCGGAGTCATCTTCCAGCAAATTGAAATGCGCGCGCAGCTGCGCCATCAACCGACGCAGTTCAGCATGACTCAGGAAGGTCGGCGTGCCGCCGCCCAGGTGCAGTTGCTCCACTACCTGACCGGGTGCCAGGTGGCAGGCGAGCATCTGTATTTCGTGTTCGAGCCGCTGCAGGTAAGCCTGCGCGCGTCCGCGGTCCTTGGTGATGACCTTATTGCAGGCACAGTAGTAACAAATGTTCGCGCAGAAGGGCAGATGCACATAGAGCGACAGCGGGCGCAACGCCTTGCGGCTTTCCCGCAGAGCATGCAATAGGTCAAATGCGCCTATTTGTGTGTGAAGTTGCACTGCTGTCGGATAGGACGTATAGCGCGGTCCTGCTACATCATAGCGATGGATCAGGTCTGAATCCCAACGAATGGCGTCAAGCATGCGCACGTTTCCCGGTCAGGCTGGCGATGTCGCGAGCATACGCAGACGCTCAAGGGCGGGCGTTGACGTGGATCAAGCGGTGTGAGCTGCCCGGCCTCAGTGCCCCATCAGCCAATGCTGATGCGGCCCCGGCAAGGTCCAGAGGCCAAAGACGATTACCAGCAACCCTCCGGCCATGCGAACACCTCGTTTGCGCAGCAGGACAGTGGTGCGCTCGGCGGCAAGTCCGGTGGCCAGCAGAACGGGCCAGGTGCCCAGCCCGAAGGCCAGCATCAGCAAGGCGCTATGGAGAGGATTGCCCTGGCTGGCGGCCCAGAGCAGGGCGCTGTAAACCAGCCCGCAGGGCAGCCAGCCCCACAGCGCGCCGAGCAACAAGGCGCGGGGCAGGCTGGACACCGGCAGCAAGCGGCTGGCCAGCGGTTGCAGGTATCGCCACAGGCCTCTGCCCAGGCGCTCGATATGCGTCAGCCCGCTCCACCAGCCAGCCAGATACAGCCCCATCACGATCAGCAACACTGCGGCGATGACCCGCAGACCCGTTGCCAGCGGACTTTGCGCGACTGCCCAGCCGACCAGCCCGGAACCCAGGCCGGCAACCGTGTAACTGAGAATGCGCCCAAGGTTATAGGCCAGCAGCAGCCGGAATCGACGGGTGCGCTGTTCCTTGGGAATGGCCAGTGTCAGCGCTCCCATGAGGCCGCCACACATCCCCAGGCAATGGCCGCCGCCCAGCAGCCCGAGAATGAGTGCCGAGAGCAGCATCGAAGCAAGTTCAAACATCGTGTTTCTCGTCAGCGCCAGGCCGTTGCGGTTCTGACCGGGCATGATCCACCGGCGGCGGATCATCGAACAATATGCTGTGCGCCGGGCCTTCCATATCGTCGTACTGGCCGCTGTCCACCGCCCAGAAGAACACGTAGATCGCGACACCCACCAGCAGCAGCGCAGCAGGGATCATGATGTAAAGCGCGGGCATGAAACCTCCGGGGCAGATTGTGATGTGAGGGCGCGGCGCGGCATACGGGTCAGGCGCAAGGCGTTGAGCACTACGGTCAATGAACTGAGCGACATGCCGATGGCCGCCCACACCGGGGTGATCCAGCCCAGTGCCGCGAATGGCAGCATGAGGCCATTGTACAGGCCGGCCCAGAGCAGATTTTCGATAATGACCCTGCGCGTGCGTCGGGCCAGATTCAGTGCGTCGATCAGCACCGGCAAACGGTTGCACAGCAGCACGGCGTCAGCGCTGGTTTTTGCAAGGTCGGTGGCCGAGCCCATTGCCACACTGATGTCGGCAGCGGCCATGACCGGGACGTCATTCACCCCGTCACCGATCATCAGCACTTTGCGTCCTTGGGCCTGAAGTTGTCGCAGC
Source organism: Pseudomonas syringae group sp. J248-6 (assembly GCF_032586995.1). Lineage (NCBI taxonomy): Bacteria > Pseudomonadati > Pseudomonadota > Gammaproteobacteria > Pseudomonadales > Pseudomonadaceae > Pseudomonas > Pseudomonas syringae group sp. J248-6. The sequence continues at coordinate 92,635 of NZ_JAWHOP010000008.1, forward strand.
ACCTCCAGCTTGTCGTCCGGGCGCATGCCGCCACGCGCTTCGTCTATCCCCAGCGCCTGCGCGACACTGGCGACCATCGGCGAGCTGTCTCCGGACAGCAGCAGCGTTTTCCAGCCTCGCGCCTTGCAGGTCTGTAACAAGGTGCTGGCATCGTCGCGCAGTTGATCGTCGAGTACCAGCCAGGCCAGCGGCCCTTGCGCATCGCCCAGCAATAGCCACTGGCCGGACTCATCGGTGATCACCGGCGCTTCAGTGCCGCTCGGCGCACAGACAAACGCCGCCTGGCCGATGCGCAGCAGTTTCCCGTCAACCCATCCTTCCAGCCCCAGTCCTGGAGTGCTGCGCACCTCTTCGGCAGCCCTTGACGCTCGACCAAAGGCGCGGGCAATGGGGTGCTCGGAACGGTTTTCCAATGCAGCCGCCAGCTCCAGGCAGCGGTTGGCGTCCAGTTCGCGTAGCGGGTGAATGCTGCGCAGCGCCAGACGTCCCTCGGTCAGGGTGCCGGTCTTGTCGAAGATGACTGTGTCAATCTGATTCAGGCCCTCCAGCACATGACCTCGGGTCAGCAACAGACCAAGCTTGTGCAGCGTGCCGGTGGCCGCTGTCAGCGCGGTCGGTGTCGCCAACGACAGCGCGCAGGGGCAGGTGGCAACGAGCATTGCCAGGACAATCCAGAACGCGCGGGATGCGTCGATTTGCCACCAGACAACACCGATCAGTGCCGCCGCCATCAGCGAAAACAGCAGAAAGGTCTGTGCCGCCCGGTCGGCGATTTGCGCGAGACGGGGCTTCTGCGCCTGGGCGCGTTCGAGCAGGCGGACAATGGCCGAAAGACGGGTTTCCTGACCCAGCGCCGACACGGCAATGGTCAGCGGACTCTCGACATTCAACGTTCCTGCGGTGACCGCATCGCCCGCGCCGCGCGTTTGTGGCAGGTACTCGCCGGTCAGCAGGGACTCATCGATGCTGGAATAACCTTCGAGGATCCTGCCGTCAGCCGGTATCACCGCACCGGGGCGCACTAATACACGATCAGTCAAACGCAGCTCGCTGAGCATGATGCGCTGGCTCTGGCCATCGTCACCAAGGCGCAGGCATGAGGCGGGCAGCAGGTTGACCAGTTGCGCCGTGGCTGCCGCCGTGCGCTCGCGGGCGCGGCGCTCCAGGTAGCGTCCGGCCAGCAGGAACAATGCAAACATGCCCACCGCATCGAAATACAATTCGCCAGCGCCGGTGACCGCAGTCCAGATGCCGGCGACATACGCCGCGCCTATTGCCAGCGACACCGAGACGTCCATCGTCAGTTGACGGCTGCGCAGGTCGCGTAATGCGCCGCGGAAGAACGGTGCGCAACTGTAGAACACGATCGGAGTGGTCAGAAACAGCGCCACCCAGCGCAGGATAGTGTGCATCTGCGGGCTGAGGTCGATGTTGAACTCCGGCCATGTCGCCATGGTTGCCATCATTGCCTGAAACCACAGCAGGCCGGCGACGCCCAGTTGCCGTAACGCCAGCCGGTTTTCAATTGCCAGACGCTCGGCGGCGCGATCGGCCTGCCAGGGGTGAGCGACATAACCAATTGCGTGCAGTTCGCTCAGCAACTGACTGAGGGCAAGCTGGTCGCCGCGCCAGCGTACGTGCAGGCGATGGGTGGAGAGGTTCATGCGCGCTTCGGCCACTGCGGGCAAGCGGCTCAGGCGTTTTTCGATCAACCAGCCGCAGGCTGCGCAACTGATGCCCTCGACAAGCAAAGTGGCTTCTGACAAATCGCCGTCGTGGCGCACGAACGGTGCCTGTACTTCAGGGCGGTCGTAGAGTGCCAGCTCATCGATCAATTGCGTGGGCAGGCTTTCCGGGTTGGCCGAGGCCTCGCTGCGATGGCGGTAGTAGCTTTCCAGACCGCTGGCGACGATGGTCTCGGCCACCGCCTGACAGCCGGGGCAGCAAAGCTCTCGGGACTCACCGAGCACAACCGCCGTGAAATGGCCACCGGCTGGAACGGGCAGGCCGCAGTGGTAACAGCGCATTGGAGTGGCAGGGGGCAACGTCGCCATGTTCAGTCTTTCCGGCGTTGTGCGGCTTGCAGGGGTTCGTCGCCCAGGGTCAGGTCAGCAGCGCCGACCTGTTCTTCTTCGAACAGACGCCAGGTCTGGTCGCCTTCGACACCCAGCAGCTCCACAAAGCGCCGACCCTCGACCCGGTCCTGCAACTGCCCGATGTAACGGCCCGGTTCGGACGGACTGCGGGTCAGGAACACGCGGCGATCACTGTCGGGGCGCGTCGGGGAAATGAGGTTCAACTCCAGACGCTCCGGGTTGCTGTTGCCGCTCAGGCGCAGCTCGACTTCGCCGGTCAACTCGTCCAGATGTACACGGGCGTGCAGTTTGAGGTTTTGCGCAAGCATTTCCCTATTCAGCGAGCGATTGATGCCTTTGCCGGCCTCGTAGTAGTTATCGGTGACCAGCGGGTCAGGGTTGCTCACTGCGATGAACACCATCGACAGGCTCAACGTCACCGAGCAGGTCAGAATGGCGATGATGATCCATGGCCAGAGGTGCCTGTACCAAGGGCTTGCAGCAGTCGCAACGGGCATGACGGTGCTCTTAACGAAGAGGTGGGCCGATGAAACGGCTTTTGGTGTCGACATGCGTGTCGCTGTCGATGTCCTTGAGGGTAAAGGTGACTTCGTTGCTGTGTGCCGGGAGTTTTTCCGGCGCGCTGGACAGCTCCACCGGCAGGCTGACGATCTCGCCTGCCGGGACGCTGATTTCCCTGCGCCCCTGCAGTTTCAGGTCGGGCAGGCCGCTGGCCTCCAGCACATAGTCATGATCCACCTGATCCTTGTTCATCACTTTCACGGTGTAGACGTTTTCGATACGGCCTTCGGCGTTTTCCCGGAACAGCATGCGGTCCTTGCTGACATCCAGACCCACCAGGGTGCGCATGCAGAAGGCTGTGGTCAGTAGCCCGATCATCAGCAGCAGGACCAGTGCATAACCGATCAGGCGTGGGCGCAAGGTGCGGGTGCGCTGCCCGGAAAGATTGTGCTCGGTGGTGTAGCGAATCAGTCCGCGAGGGTAATCCATCTTGTCCATGACTGTATCGCAGGCATCGACACAGGCCGCGCAGCCGATGCATTCGACCTGCAGGCCGTCGCGAATGTCGATGCCGGTCGGGCAGACCTGAACGCACATCGTGCAGTCGATGCAGTCGCCCAGGCCCTGAGCACGGTGATCGGCTTCCTTTTTACGCGCCCCGCGGGTTTCGCCACGATTCGGGTCGTAGGAGATGATCAGCGTGTCCTTGTCGAACATCACGCTCTGGAACCGCGCGTAGGGGCACATATAGATGCACACCTGCTCGCGTAGCCAGCCTGCATTGAGGTAAGTGGCCAGGGTGAAGAAGCCGACCCAGAAATACGCCCAGCCATCCGCTTCGCCCGTGAACAGATCAATGCACAAGTCGCGAATGGGAGAGAAGTAACCCACGAAGGTCATGCCCGTGGCAAAGCCGATCAGCAGCCACAGGCTGTGCTTGGCGAGCTTGCGCGCCAGTTTGCCGGTGCTCATCGGGGCATGGTCAAGCCTGATGCGCTGGTTGCGGTCGCCCTCGGTGACTTTCTCGCACCACATGAACATCCAGGTCCAGACGCTTTGCGGGCAGGTGTAGCCGCACCATACCCGTCCGGCATAGACCGTGATGAAGAACAGCCCGAAGGCTGCAACGATCAGAATGCCGGACAACAGGATGAAATCCTGCGGCCAGAACGTCGCGCCGAAGATGTAGAACTTGCGTTGTGGCAGATCCCACCAGACCGCCTGGTGCCCACCTTTATTGAGCCAGACCGTGCCGAAAAAGATCAGCAGCAACACGGCACCGCCCAGCATGCGCACATTGCGAAACAGACCTTTGAACGCGCGGGTGTGGATTTTCGCGCGCGAGGCATAGAGGTCGATGAATTCGCCGCTTTTTTCGGATGGCGGTGTGATGTCGTGTACTGGAATCTGGTTGCTCATTGATGGGTCCAGCGGCGGTGGAGTAGCCCGGGCCGATACAGGTCAGGCAGGTTTACATCCGCGTTCAACGTGACGCACGTGAATAAACGGCCGCTTCTTCATTCAACTGGCTGACCCAAGGGTTGAGCAGCGCGACGCCGCATGACTGAAAGTCGATTGTGTTGCGTGTGACCACGGTCATGCCATGCACCAGCGCAGTAGCCGCGATCAACGCATCGCATTCGCTGCGCGGGTCGGGGACATGCAGTTGGGCGCAGCGCCTTGCGACCTGAGTGTCGACTGTCAGGATACGCCCGGCGAACGCTTTCAATACATGCTGCTCAAGCCACATTCGCAATGCTGTGCCCTGTGCCGGGTCGCGGCGTTCGATACGCAGGATACCTGTTTCGAGCTCAAGAATCGTGATGGACGAGATGAAAAGGCTGGAGGCCATCTGTGTTCGCGACCAGCGGAGCACGTTCGTATCGGCGTTGCGTTTTCTGAGTTCGGACACCACGTCGGTGTCGAGCAGGAACATCAGGACAGGTCAACCGGTCGAGTCGAGATGACAGCCCGTTGCGGCTCGAATTCGATATCGAGGTGCGCCGGCATGATCAACAGGTCAGCGATGCTCGCTGCACTGCCGGTCAGTTGCAGGTACGCCTCGATCGAAAGCAGCACATGGGCAGGGCGGCCTCGGTCGGTAATGAACACCGGGCCTTCATTCGCGGCCTTCTTGGCCCCGCTGGTGTCTTGGTTGAATTCGCGGCTTGAGAGGGTAGTTGTCATGAAAGCGACCTCCGGAATGGGCAGACACATCGTTGTCATAATGAGCAATTCTAAGCGTGTAGAGATGTAACTACAATGCGTGCAGTGACGCAAATTACTACCGCGCACTGCTTGCCTGGTATCCCGATGCTAAAAATCCACTGGGTCTGGTGGTTCCTGACGCAGCGTATGGGTCAGCTTTGCTGACTACGGCGTATGCAGTGCTTATCTGCATGCGCGTCAGTGCGCGTCGCCAGCTTCTCTTGGTATTTCAGATTGCAGAAATGCAAAATTTATTACCGAAGCCCGTCACGTAGGCGTGGAGTAATAAGCAGCCCCTATGACTGGGCTACTTATTAAACGCTGTGCCGTTTGTCACTCAAAGAACTGCCATCGGTATCTAATAGCCGACCTATCAGTTCTGATAGTAGAGTTTCAGCAGATGTTTGTAATAATGAGTACAGCCGAAATGCTCTGAGTAACGCTCTCTGTCCGTGTTTTGGTTCTGGGGTTTTAGTTTTCATGAGGGTTTTGATATGTCTAGCTACAGGCTTTTTCCTTGTGCGTTGTTCAGCACATTGTTATTAATGTGCGGGTGCGTTAGTGATGTGAAAAATGAAAGCCCAGACGCTATGGCGAGCGCGGTCGGGCCTAAGGGCATAATAAGGCATATTATATTTGCTTCTGACCCTCAATACCCTTGGTCAAAGGATAAAAAAAATATAGAGGACAGTCTGGGCACTTTGCCGCACCAGCAATCGCAGGACGTCCTACTGCAATCCCGCTCCTCGGTTAACGAGGTTAGTACTGAAGACCTCATCAGAAATCAATATTCTGCGATACAAAAATGGCGTGCCGGAGCCATGGGCGGGACCGGCAATAACCCGGTCATCATAAACGGAGACATGACGGCGTTTGGCCATGACAATGAAAGGGCATTTTTGTACGGGACACTGGATTCAATATTGTCGACGAATTGGTATTTTGGACTGGGTAATCATGATTACAAGAACAATATAGACGGCTGTGGAAATAATGGCTGCGCCCGAGACAATATGGAGGACCTTGTAGGCCGGATGGGCGGTAATCGGATGGATTATAGCGTTAATGAAAGCGGAGTTATTCATACCACCAAAAAGTATTCAGGAAGCTTTGCGTACTTTAAGGATTTTGGAGGTGTGCGGTACATTCAGCTGAATTTGGACCCTTCGTATATAAGGTGGTTTTATTCTGGAGGTGTATGGACAACAAATGAGTTTGATATTTTGTCACCCGTTGAGAATGGCTGGCTGGAGAATCAGCTGATTCATGCAAGGGATAATGGAAAATTTGTCATTATTGGTATGCATGACGCAGAGGAATGGACCCGGACATCCGATCCACGTACTCAAGCTATCCTCACTAAATTTCGTAACCTGTTAAAGGAGTATGATGTCTCAGCCATTTTTGCAGGTCACTTTCACACCGCTGCCGGAATATATCCAAGTCCCTATGAAGGGGTGCCTGTTTTTCTGAGTGGTTCGGCAACTGAAGAGACTTTTCTCATCACCGATATTGATGAGAGCTCGAGAAAAATTTCCGTCTGGCTCGTTAGAAATAATACGCCCGAGACCGCGCAACATCTGGGTGTGTTTCCTCTCAAACAATCAGTTAAAACTCCACCAACCGACGAATATGACAATGCGGGGAGTTGGGGGACCTGGGGGCCATCGGCACTGTGTCCAAGTGGACTGTACATAAACGCTTTTGATGTAAAGGGGGAAAAATGGCAGGGCGACGATGACGATACGGCCGTCAATGCGATCGTTATGTACTGCCACGATGATGTCGGCCTGAGAAGCAAAGAAGGAGGATGGGGGACTTTTTCAGGATACAGGAAGTGCCCTGCCGACCAGGCGATCGTTGGATTTCAGTTGAAAATGGAGCCCTCTCAAGGGGACGGAGACGACACAGCAGTGGACTCTGTCAGGTTTGTTTGTGAAGGGGGACAGTCCATAGCCGCAGCCTATGACACAAGTTATGGCGTTTGGAAAAAAACTTACCGCTGTCCTGCCGGAATGGTTGCTATCGGTTTTGAAACACGCGTCGAAGACTATCAGGGGGACGATGATGATAAGTACCACGACGATACGGCTTTGAACGGCATGAGGATGAAGTGCGGTTCCAAGCCTTGATGTGTCGGCAATGGCAGTCGTGAGGGTTTCAGGCCGTCACGACGCCAGGCGCACTGTCTGTAAGAGCCGTATCACTCTTTTTCAGCAGGCTGCTCCTTGCGGGACAGGCTGTAAACATAGGCAGCCAGAATGTGAACCCGGTCATTGCCTTGCAGTGCCTGCTGAGCGGGCATCTGGCCCTGGCGGCCATCACGAATGGTCTGCTGCAACTGAGCGAAGCTGGAGCCGTAGATAAACGCGTTGGGGTGCGTCAGGTCTGGCGCGCCAAGAATCGGCATTCCCTTGCCTTCGGGCCCATGACAGGCAGCGCAGAGTGTCGCGAAGGTCTTCTGTCCCGCGACCGGGTCAGCTTTGGCACCTTCGGGCAACTGCCGGGCGTCCAGTTGAGTCAGCACGTAGGCCGATACATCACGCACACCCTGTTCGCCCAGCACTTCGCCTAGGGCGGGCATCACGCCCATGCGCCCGGCCATGATCGACGTCTTGATCGCCTGGGCATCGCCGCCCCAACGCCAGTCGGCATCGGTCAGATTGGGAAAGCCGTAGGCGCCTTTCGCGTCAGAGCCATGGCAGACCGAGCAGTTGGAGGCAAACAGGCGAGCACCGATTTTCAGCGCCTGCGGGTCTTTGGCCACCTCCTCGACGGGCATGGCGGCGTATTTGGCGAACAGCGGGCCGTAGCGTGCTTCGGCAACAGCCACTTCCCGTTCCCATTCGTGGACACTGCTCCAGCCTTGCCTGCCGTCGGAGAATTGCGTCTTGCTGTCCTTGTCCCGATAGTCGTAACCCGGCAGCAAACCCTGCCAGTTGCCCAGGCCCGGGTACAGGGCTAGATAGCCCAGCGCAAAGACGATGGTCGCTACGAATAGATAGAACCACCATCTGGGCAGTGGGTTGTCGTACTCCTCGATACCGTCGAACGTATGGCCGACGGTTTCATCTGTCGGTTCGTCGGGCTGACCTTTGCGCGTGGACAGCAGCAGCCAGAGCATGGCGATGATTGTGCCCAGCGTCAGGACCGCGACGTACAGGCTCCAGAACGTACTCATGGTTGGTCTTCCCGTTCAGCTCTGGCGCGCTCGACCTTGCCGATGGCCTCGGGGTCATCCGCGAAAGGCAACAGGGTCGCATCGTCGAAGTGTGCCTTGCGGGCAGGGCTGAACACCCACAGCATCAGGCCGATGAACGCCACCATCACGACCAGTGTGCCAAGGCCTCGAATCATTCCGATGTCCATCATGTTCACCGTTTGCTCTTGATGAGCGTGCCGAGGCCTTGCAGATAGGCCACCAGCGCGTCCATTTCGGTCTTGCCCTGCACGGCCGCCGCCGCACCGGCGATGTCTGCGTCGGTGTACGGGGTGCCAAGGGTGCGCAGCACTTGCAGCTTTTTCGCCGTCTGCGTGCTGTCGATCTTTTTCTCGGCCAGAAACGGATAGGCGGGCATGATCGACGTTGGGACCACGTCCCGAGGGTTATTCAGATGTACACGGTGCCACTCGTCCGAGTAACGACCGCCGATCCGTGCCAGGTCCGGCCCGGTGCGTTTGGAGCCCCACAGGAAAGGGTGATCCCAGACGCTTTCGCCTGCTACCGAGTAATGCCCGTAGCGTTCGGTTTCGGCGCGTAATGGTCGGATCATCTGCGAGTGGCAGCCTACGCAACCATTGGCGATGAACACATCACGGCCTTCTACTTCAAGCGCGCTGCGTGGCTTCATGCCTTCGATCGGTTGATTGGTCACATCCTGAAAAAACAGCGGGACGATCTGCGTCAGCCCGCCGATGCTCACGGCAACGACCATGAAGAAGGCCAGCAGGCCGATGTTTTTTTCGAGCACATGATGTTTCATCAATGCGCTCCCACGACGGAAATGCGCGCAGCGGCCTCGGCCGCTTGCGGGTCAGAGGCGCGCACGGTACGTATCACGTTGTAGGCCATCAGCAGCATGCCGCTGGTGAAGATGGCGCCGCCGATGGCCCGCACGATGTAGCCCGAGTGACTGGCTTGCATGGTTTCGATGAAGGAATAAGTCAGCGTGCCGTCGTCGTTCACTGCACGCCACATCAAGCCCTGGGTAATGCCATTGACCCACATCGAGGTGATGTACAGCACGGTGCCCACGGTCGCGAGCCAGAAATGCGTGTTGATCAGGCTGACGCTGTGCATGTGCGGACGGGCGTAGAGTTTCGGAATCATGTGATAAACCGACCCGATGGTAATCATCGCCACCCAGCCCAGTGCCCCGGCATGCACGTGACCGATGGTCCAGTCGGTGTAGTGCGACAGCGAGTTGACGGTCTTGATTGCCATCATCGGGCCTTCAAAGGTCGACATGCCATAGAACGCCAGCGAAACCACGAGAAAGCGCAGTATCGAATCGGTCCGCAACTTATGCCATGCACCCGACAGCGTCATCATGCCGTTGATCATCCCGCCCCAGCTGGGTACCAGCAGAATGATCGACATGACCATGCCCAGCGACTGCGCCCAGTCTGGCAGGGCGGTGTAGTGCAGATGGTGCGGACCGGCCCAGATATACAGGGTGATCAATGCCCAGAAGTGCACGATGGACAAACGATAGGAGTACACCGGGCGCTCGGCCTGTTTGGGCACGAAGTAATACATCATGCCGAGAAAGCCGGTGGTCAGGAAAAACCCTACGGCATTGTGCCCGTACCACCACTGAATCATCGCGTCGGTCGCTCCGGCGTAGGCCGAATAGGATTTGAACAGGCTGACCGGCAGCGAGATGTGGTTGACGATGTGCAGCATGCCGGTCACCACGATGAATGCGCCGTAAAACCAGTTGGCGACATAGATATGCCGGGTCCGGCGTTTGACGATGGTGCCGAAAAACACTGCAGCGTAGGCGGCCCAGACGATCGCCAGCAGAATCGCCACCGGCCATTCAAGTTCGGCATATTCCTTGGTGGTGGTATAGCCCATGGGCAGCGTCACGATGGCGCCGACAATTACGGCTTGCCAGCCCCAGAAGGTGAAGGCCGCCAGACCATCGGAAATCAGCCGCGTCTGGCAAGTGCGTTGCACCACGTAATAAGAGGTGGCGAACAGCGCGCAGCCGCCGAAGGCAAAGATCACCAGATTGGTGTGCAGCGGGCGCAGGCGTCCGAAGGTGGTCCATTCAAGTTCCAGGTTAAGCCCTGGCCAGACCAGTTGCGAAGCAATGAACACGCCCAGGCTCATGCCGATCACCCCCCAGACCACGGTCATGATGGCAAACTGGCGCACCACTGTGTAGTTGTAGGTCGTCGGACTGGTTGTTGTGTTCATTACAGACTTCCACGATTCAGATGTTGACCGCAGACGTAATCGGGCTCGGGCGATGCATCGCTGGAAATGGCATCGAAGCACACGAAAAGGCAGGGGCAGGAACAGACAGGCACATTAGCCAGCGTCAAATGGTTGCAGCAGACGTGTGTCGGCGAGTTTAGCTTTGAAAGAAGGGTGTGGGAAGCCGCAGCGCGGAGCGGATAATCTGCGTTGTATTGTCAGCGAGTATTCCGCACCCCGTTGCAGGGTGCGGAGTTCACGCATTGCCGCTGGATTGGCGCAAAACGGTGGCGACCTTCGCGTACAGACGAGTTGATCAGGACTCGCGCAAAGACTGTCACGTATGTTCAATCGGCGGCTGCATCTGTCATAGCCCAGCAAACTGGCCTGAGCAGGCATATGACTCTGGCGACCGACTCAGCGGTTCTGTTGCAATTGTGCGAGGCCAGTACCGTCAATGAAACCGCCCGGCGGTGTCAGGTTTGGGGCGCTCATCGCCTTGGTACTTTTACCTTGTGCACCTTGGCAGATTAACCGGGCGGACCTGAATGGTGGCTGTCCGGCAGGGCGTCCCTGTCGATGCGTCCACGCGCTCTGCGCTTGCGCGATTCACGCAGGCTTCGCGGTTATAGTAGCGGGCTACTCTGAGACTCATCTGAACGAGGCAAGCATGAGCAAAGGCCCACAGCCCGGCATCGGCAAGGATCAATGGCTGCAACTGATCAACGAAAAAGGCTGGTTATGGACGCCCACCCTGCGGGCAGACCCGCAGGAGGCGCCCACCTTGCTGCTGGCACATGGCGCAGGCGCACCGATGGACAGCGATTTCATGAGCCACATGGCCACCGATATTGCTGCGCAAGGCGTCAGCGTCCTGCGCTTCGAGTTTCCTTACATGGCCCTGCGGCGTCACGGCGGCAGCAAGCGTCCGCCCAATCCGCAGGCGCAATTGCTGGAATGCTGGCGAGAGGTCTATGCCTTGGTCAGGCCTTTTGTGGCTGGGCGACTGGCTGTTGGCGGCAAGTCGATGGGCGGGCGAATGGCCAGCCTGATTGCCGATGATATCGAGGCGGATGCGCTGGTTTGCCTGGGGTATCCGTTCTATGCCGTGGGCAAGCCGGAGAAACCGCGCGTGGCCCATCTGGCTGAATTGAAGACACCTGCTCTGATCGTTCAGGGCGAGCGCGATGCGTTGGGTAATCGCGAAGCAGTGGAGGGTTATGCGTTGTCCAGTTCCATTCAACTGCACTGGTTGCCGACCGCCAATCACGACCTCAAACCATTAAAAGTCGCAGGTATCAGCCATGAACAATGCCTGGTCGAGTCGGCGCAAGTGATTGCCCGCTTTCTGCGCACCTGATTTATCGGCAATGTACGTCGAAAAAGCCGTTGGTCACTTCGAAATTAATCGATGACATGCTGAAACTGAAGCGTCCGCGCAGGCGCAGAGTATAGGGATTGGCTTCAAACAGGCTCAGGGTGCCGTTTTGAAAGTGTGCTGAATGATAGAGGGTGTTTTGCCGGTGCTGCGTCTCGCTGTAAATCACTTTGATCTGGGCATGGCCTGGCAGATCGTGATCACCGGGTTTCAGGTTGCTGTCCAGAAACAGCCCGATAGTCGTTCGCTTTGTGCCCACCTTGCCGTCGACGATCAGCTTCCATACCCACTGCTCGGGTGCCTGCTCCAGCTCTGCCCGCAAGGTCAACTGGCCCGCCAGGGCAAGCACCTTGAACGGTCGCTTATTGACGCAGGCCTGAAAGCTGCCTTCACACGACGCGGGACGAACAAAGCGTTTGGCTGGGGATGTGGTGTGGTGCATGGCCTGACTCTGTAGAACGTATGAATAGAAGCAGGGCGTTGCCCTCTCGGGTAACGCCCTGTTTAATGATTACAGGTTCATCAGTTTTCGATCATCTGATGCCAACGCCAAGACTGGAGTTGTGGCTCTTCAATTTGAAGTTTCCGCCAGAGACCATGTTCTTCACGTAGTACCAGTTCCAGCCCCCGATGCCGGCGCTTGAAACAGTGGACGACCAATAATTACCGTTGCCCATCGGCCAGCGATTGCCGTACAGGTTATAGATCTCCACCAGTTCGTGAATGGTCGGAATCCTTGCGCCGTTGTTGCCTGCGTTTTTGCTGATCTGAGAAAAGCTCCCGCTGCCCAGGCCGATGCAATGGATGACGCCGACGACGGTGATCAGGTAGCTTTTACTCGCGCCCGAAGCATCGGTCGCCGTAATGGTGGCCGTGCCGTTGCCTCGAACCGAGGCCAGCCCGTTGCTGTCCACTTTCGCGACCAGCGGGTTGCTCGATGTGTACTGATAGGGTGCCTGTCCGCCGCTGGCCTGACGCTGAAGGGTGGTGTCGGCCGGGAAGTTCGGCAGCAGGTCCGGCGAGCCCGGAAGCAGATAAACCTTGCCGGCCAGCGTGACCGGCGAGGTGTCCAGCACCAGCTCGGGCTGCCCCATCAGAATCTGCAGCGCCAGTGTGTCGGATACCTGTACCAGACCATTGACGCGATTGACGACATAAGAAATCGCCACCGTCTGCCCGGCGTTTGCCGTTACCAGAGCAAACGCAAACAGCATCTCCAGCGTCTTGCCGGCTTCTGCGCTCGACAGGGTCTTTTCCTTGGTGTCACTGCCGTTCGGCCCTTGCCATTGCACGATCACCTGATCGCCGGCTTTCAGGTTGGCGGTGGCGTCGATCACCACGGTTGCACCGGATGAAGCGTTGGCCGGGTCGAGTATGGTGCCGATGGCTTCTTTTATGGTTGGGGTGGGCAGGGGCGTTGCTTGCGCGAGTTGCAGCTTCACGTCCACCGCCTCCGAGGCCATGGACAGATTCCCTGCCAGATCTGTAATCGTGTAGTAAACCGGCGCCTCAATGTCGCCGATCAACTCCAGAAACGGCCTGGCGAAGTCGACCATTGTTCGTTTAAGACCCACGTCATCACTGCTCACCACCGCCATCGGACCGGGCAAATCATTCCAGTAGGTGCGGACAACATCGCCCTCCTGCATGCCGTTGTAGCTGGCAATCGTCCCTGAAAGCACGTTACCCATGGTTTGCAGTTCTTCTGAGGTCAGACCGTTCTGTACCTGCGTGGGGAAAATGATGGGGGCCAGCAGCGGATCGCCAGGCGGGGTTAGGTCTACGATTACAACTGTCTCGGCAGAAAACTCGACGACCATATTGATCGGGTTTTCGACCGCGTAAGCCACAGAGTGACGGCCTTCGGTCAACAGCTCGGATGGAATGTGCAGCATGAGGTCGTCACCTGGCATCTGCGAAAGCAGGATCTCTTTCTTGAGACCAATAAGCACTCCATCGAAGTACAGCTGATAGGTATAGCCGGGGCGCGCGCCTTGCCAGACGTTCAACAGCACTTCGAGGGGCGTGTTCAAACTGTCGATGGGTAATAGCCCATCGTTCAAGGCGGCTGCGATGACTGGCGCAGTCAGCACGTTTTCTTTTTTTTCAGTCGCAAGGTTATACATGGGTGTTCCTTATAAGTTTAAAAGTTGCGGGCCTTGTGAGCCCGCAACGGTTTAGCGACTCAGACAGGTAAAGTCGGTAGGTTTAAGCATATGCACGATGACGCGAGTGACCGTGGAGTTTGCCGGACTTTGATTGCTGCCTTCGACAGGGTCGACGGTATAACTCGCCTCCGCAAACCCTGTGCAAATAAGCAGTGTGTTGATCTGAGGGACCTTGAATACATGTCCTTGCACAACATCCACTTCATCCAGCTTACGAGTCGTCACATAAGTAGCGGCTTCGATGGGATTATTGAAGTCGTCAAAACCCTTGAACGTGAAGGTGATCTTCTGGCCCTCGGCAATATTGACATAAGGTGAAACTTTTACATCGGCACCGTCCGGATTTTCATTGGGGCCCAGCACTCCGTTGGACGTGAGATTGAACGTGGGCCCGGTCAATCCGTTTTCGCCACCGGGTTGCTCTTCTCGAGACCGTACTGTTACAGGCTGAGTCGGACTCGTCATACTGTTTGGGTTTCCTGTACGCGTGACTGTGAAATACACGGGAATGGCTTCGCCGGTGCCTTGCAACTTCATCAGCTCGTTATCAATCGGAATAATCAAGTCTCTTGCCGCTGCAACGTCGCTAGACCGTATTTGATACCACTGCGTTTTTACCTGATTGCCCCAGTACAGGTTCAGATCATCATTGATTTCGAACCCCGTATTCCAGAGTACTACTCCTCTGCCGTTCAACTCGTAATCGTCTTCGTCGATGAAGTTGTCCTGGGTGTTCGGGTTTTGTACGCTCGTTCCTTGTACCGTCAAGTTGCTCAAGGGGGTGGGGAAGGGAAGTGTTGTAAAAACGTCTATGTGGGTGTCCAGCGATGTGCCCGTCAGTTCGCCGTTGCGAGACACTTCATAATGAACCGCTGCGTCGCCTTGCGGACCTTGGGCAATGGCCTCGAATGGCAGCTTCAACGTGAGTATGACGGCTTCATTTTCGTCGCCAGGTGCAACGAAGACAGGGGTCAAGGGATTATTGGTGCCCCAGAACAGCTGGATGCTATCAAGCGCCGCTGCGCCCGGATAATGGGGGATGTCGACCAATACTCCGGCCTGAGCTTCCAGATAATCAATCAGATCGCCTAGCGCTTGATCAATGACAGGTGCCGGATAATCAGAAGGCAAGTCTTTCAGCCTTAATTTCACCGCTACAGTGTTCGAGAGGATTGAAGGGTTGCCCGCACGGTCGATGACCTGGTAACACACCTGCTTTTCTTCCTCCCCCAACGTTTGTAGAAACGCTCGTGTAAAAGTGACCGAGACCTTGTCCAGCCCCATATCGCTTTCGTTGACGACAGCAGTGGGGCCTACGATATCTCCCCACCTGGTCAGAATGCGGTCATGCTTGGCCATACCGGTGTAGCCGGCAATCTGTACATCAAGTTGGCCACCCAGTTGATCGAGCTCGGCGGCAGTAAGACCGTTCTGGATCTCGGCTGGGAACTGTATGGCAGCAAGCTCCGGAGCGCCTGGCGCTGTCCGGTCGATCTGAATCCGGAAAATTTCCGATTTCTGTTCTACCTGATTGATCGGATTGACAACGACGTACGCGACATCGTGGAAACCTTCCAGCAACAGTTCGGCCGGGATCTCCAGGTGCAGGGGGTCTCCTGGTGCATGTGAGGGCAGAATCAGTTTTCGGGGACCGGTCGCGATACTGTTGAACAGCAGTTGATAGGTGTAACCAGGAAGTGCGGCTGGCCATACAACGAGATCGACCGTCAACGTTTGGGATGCGTCAGCGACCGGTATGAGCCCTGGCGTATCCTGATCATGAAATGCGACTGCAATATCGGGTGCAGTCAATACAAGATTCAAGTTTCGATGCCTGTTTCCGGAAACTGAAACAGGTGTTGGGAGATAGTTGTTTGAGCAATTTTTCATGTGTAGATGCCTTGTCATTAAAATTTTGTAGGGGATTTCCTACTTTTTCGAACGTGTTTCTGAATGAGGTTTTTTGGCTGGTACTTGGCGAAAGAGCTAATGATGTTCTCAGTCACAATTGGACGTAATAGGGTTTTAGTGGGTTGGTCAAGTGGTTGCGTGGGAATTATTTAATTGGTTTGCGAATTTTTTGCTTGGCGTCCATTTGGATGCTCGCTGTAAGAAAGTTCTTATATTATTTTGGGAATGCTCCTACGTTTTGGGTATTGAACAGGGCCAGAGTTTATGAATTAAGTGAGCTATCTTTCCACTCTCAAAAAAACGAGGAGATGGACGGTGTCTAGTAGAAAAAGTAATGTCGTTAAGTCGCGGGGTGGCGCGTTTCAACTTGCCGTGATTGCCTTTGGTGCTCTAGCTAATGTGCAGGCGTCGGCAGCGGCATCGAGCGATAATAATGGTCTGTCTTTAGACACTGAAGCAGTCACCGGATTGTGGCCGGATGAAGAGTTGCCAGATGAAACCGTTAGACGGGCTGAAATCATTACCGTAGGTCCTGATACTCCCTTCGATTCTTATCATATTGGTGATCAAAGTATTCTTAATATTGTCGGTGGGCGAGCAGACCAGGTGGTCGTGAGAGACTCTACGGTCAATATTCAGTCCGGCGTGGTTGAGAGCGGTATCAGCCTTTCCGATGCGCTGGGTAATCTCTCCAACGCTACCGTGAAAAACGCGACAGGTAGCGGCATCGTTCTTCATGGAGTGATGGGCTCTATCAACCCTGGCTCCACGGTATCGGCTCATTCAAGCGATGTATCGGGATCGGGCTACGGTATTTCAGTCGGGTTGTGGGGGGCGCTGAGTATTTTCAATACCGATGTGCGCGGGTTTGCGTCGCAAAGCAAAAGTGGCCAGGGGATTTTTGTTTCTGGCGCCAATGTGCTGATCGCCGACAACAGTCATGTGACAGGCGACATGAATGGAATCCATCTGGTAGATGGATCCCAAGCCGGAATACTGGTCGGAAACAAGTCCGTTGCTGTGATTGACCGATCGATAGTCCAGGGTTTGGCCGGGGCCGCCATCAAAGTAAACCAGCGCGCTGCGCTCGACATCGAGGCCGACATTGCTGTGCAAAACCATTCCGAGCTATGGGCCGGAAATGGCAACCTGCTGGAGGTGGAAGATCACAGCACTGTCAACTTCAACGTCGACAACAGCACCCTCTACGGCGACCTTGTCGCCGATGACACCAGCACCCTGAACATCACGCTGCAAAACGACGCGCAATTGAACGGCGACATCGTCAATGGCAACCGTCTGGCGATTACCTCGGGCAGTCACTGGCAGATGCAGGGCGACAATGCCGTCAGGTCGCTTTCCCTGCACGGGGGGAGGGTTTCGTTTGCTGGTGAAGGGTTCCATACACTTTCGCTGAATGAGTTGTCAGGGGGCGGCACGTTTGGCTTGCGCGTGGATCTGGACAACGGTGTCGGAGATCTTATAGACGTCAACGGCCAGGCCAGTGGGCAGTTCGGGTTGCGGGTGCGCAACACGGGGGTGGAGGTTGTCTCTGCTGACATGGCACCGCTCAAGGTGGTGCATACCGAAGGTGGTGACGCGCAATTCAGCCTGCTGGGCGGGCGTGTCGACCTCGGCGCCTATTCGTATCTGCTGGAGCAACAGGGCAATGACTGGTTCATCGTCGGTAAAGACAAGGTCATAAGCCCCTCGACCCAGAGCGCGCTTGCGCTTTATAGCGCGGCACCTGCCATCTGGATGAGTGAGCTGTCTACCCTGCGTTCGCGCATGGGCGAGGTTCGCGCGAGCGGCAGGGCGGGCGGCTGGATGCGTGGCTATGGCAACAGGCTTAATGCCACGACCAGTGATGGTGTCGACTATCGGCAGAAGCAAAGTGGCCTGTCGCTGGGTGCCGATGCGCCTGTCGAGGTCAGCAGCGGCCAGTTGGTGGTGGGTGTGCTGGGAGGGTACAGCACGTCCGGTATCGATTTGAGCCGTGGCACCACGGGCAAAGTCGACAGCTACTATGCAGGTGCCTATGCCACCTGGCTGTCGGACGATGGCTACTACGTTGACGGGGTGCTCAAACTCAACCGCTTTCGCAACAAGGCAGATGTTGCCATGAGCGATGCAAGTAAGGCCAAGGGTGACTACACCAACAACGGGGTAGGGGGCTGGGTAGAGTTCGGCCGCCACATCAAGCTGGCGGACGATTACTTCCTTGAGCCCTTCGCTCAGTTGTCCAGTGTCGTCGTTCAGGGACAGGAGCTGCGTCTGGATAATGGCATGAAGGCGAAGAACGACCACACCCAGTCGGTACTGGGCAAGGTCGGCACCTCGCTGGGCCGCAGTGTTGCGCTCAAGGATGGCGGAGTGCTGCAGCCTTATGTGCGTGTCGCCATTGCGCAGGAGTTTTCGCGCCATAACGAGGTGAAAGTCAACGACGTGACGTTCGATAACAGCCTGTTCGGTTCGCGCGGCGAACTGGGCGCCGGGGTATCGGTGTCGCTGTCCGAGCGTATGAAACTGCATGCAGACTTCGATTACATGAAAGGTCGGCATATCGAGCAACCCTGGGGGGCGAATGTGGGGCTACGCCTGGCATTCTGATTCTTAAGGCCAGTGCCTGAGCAACACCAAAGCCCCCGGTGAGTGATCACCGGGGGCTTTTCAGTTATTGATCGGTAAACCTGCGTTTGCGTTGCCTCTGTCGGGACGTGACAGGCACTGCGTAGTTGACGTTCACCCGCAACACTGGCGATGTGCCGATCAGGCGATGATCACGATAAAGCTCGTAATACAGGTCAACCAGACCGTACTGAACATAGGGCGTGAAGTTGTAGGAAATACACAGCACCCGTACCACGCTGTTTTCGCCTACCCGATGGAAAAGCGTTGTCGATGACAGGTTTTTCCCCCAATAGAAATGGATTTCGTCACCCCAGCACATTTTGACTGACCCGGGGATATGAATGGTAATGCCCGCATGTGCCTGCTCGTGACTGATGGAATCAGGATCGATGTTAGGCAACACAGGTGCTTTCAGCGTACTGGAAATATCGGATGGAAGGTGGAGGGGGCTCGCCTGTCGGTAGAGACTCTCGTGAGGTGGGGCTTCTTGAACAGCACTCGCGCTTTTGGGGTTGTTTTTTTCTTTTTGGGTGCGCGCCGCTACATCCGTGGATTGTTCTTTATCCATCGTAAACTCTTTTATTGACATTAAGTTGAGTTGTTATGTATATGCCGGCAGTTGTCGGCAGCGGAAATATTACAAGGCACATAAGTGTTCAGGTCAAGTGTCTGCCCATTTCAAAGCCATGCATGGGTTGTGTATGGTTGTGCAGTTACATTTTGTAGCATGTGCGTACTAAATTATTGATCATTAGTGTCAGGGATGCTGTAAATAAAGGGTAAAGCTGGGTGCGGGTATTTTTCTGGAACTTTTTCTGCGTGAAATACCTGTAGGACGTTAACTACAGATAAGTCTTACAAAAGGTAAAAAACTGCGTTTTGTCTAGATTCCCACTCATGCATAGGAATATTCACTCAACTTTATCATTAGGGTCTCGCACGCATCAGCGTGCGAAACCGTCAAGGTTGTAGGCAAGAAATGTAGGTTGCTGTGCTTAAAGCTGCATTGACAGCGTCACGGAGTGCGAGAGCAGTGACACATTGTCCGCGCAGTCGATGACCTTATAGTTGATCGTGACATGGTCGCTGGCAGGAACCTCTGACTGAAAGCTATCTATAGGGCTTGCTGCTGGAGCACGGGTGTGGAAAATTGATAGTACTCGCTGAAATTCTGCAGGTTGTCTCTCCAATTAAAAAGGCAGGCGCCACATGGCGCAGAGCTGAAGTTTTTACTCAAGTGATAAACGATAGTTACAGGGGTAATAAATAACTACCGCACCACTTGAATTTCAACTCATCGGAGTATGAGTGCGCTGTCAACGGTGAAAAGTGCTACGTTGCTGTCGTCGAAGGTGTTAAAGAAATATCCTACGCAGTCTTCAGATCGCTTCCCGGATTCTGTCAGATTTATATTTAAAGCTAACCGCGCATAACACTGGCACCCCATAAAAAAGCCCCGACCAACCGAAGTTTGTCGAGGCGTTGAAAACAGTCTCAAGTCTCAGCGATTAAACCGCTCCACCAACGAATACTGCGAGTTTGCCGTATCGGTCAGTTCACCACTCAACACTGCCGAGCGATGGGCTTCGTCCGATGTCTGGTCAGCCAGGCTGGCGATGGTGGCGATATTGCGGTTGATCTCCTCGGCGACGGCGCTTTGCTCTTCAGTGGCGGTGGCTATCTGGGTGGTCATGTCGGTGATGTTGGCGACAGCTTCGCTGATGCCTACCAGTGCCTGGTCCGCTTCCAGCACCCGGGCCACGCCTTCTTCTGCCTGACGGCGACCTGTGTCCATGGTTTGTACCGCGTCGTTGGCGGTCTGCTGCAGTTTGGCGATCAGGCCATGGATCTGCCCGGTGGACTCGGCGGTGCGTTGCGCCAGCTGGCGTACTTCATCCGCCACGACCGCAAAGCCGCGGCCCATCTCGCCAGCGCGCGCCGCTTCGATCGCCGCGTTGAGAGCCAGCAGGTTAGTCTGGTCGGCGATGCCTTTGATCACATCGACCACGCCGCCGATTTCATCGCTGTCCTTGGCCAGTCGGGTAACGGTCAGGCCGGTTTCGCCCACCGAGGTGGACAGGCGCTGAATGGCTTCGCGGGTTTCACCGGCGATATCGCGGCCGCGACGCGTCAGTTGATTGGCCTGCTGAGTGGCATCGGCGGCACGGTTTACGTGGCTGGCGACTTCCTGGGTGGTGGCGGCCATCTGATTGATGGCAGCGGCAACCTGCTCGGTTTCCACACGCTGGCGCTCCAGCCCGGTCGAACTGGCATTGGCCAGCGAGTTGGACTGACGAGCCTGACTGGTCAAATGTTCGGCGGTGTCCTGCAAACGCGTCAGACAAGTCTTCAGACGTGCTTCCTGGCTGAGGATCGACATTTCCAGGCGCGCTTGTGGACCACGGCTGTCGGTATACATCTGTGCGATGAGCGGGTCAGAGGTCGTCTGCTCGGCCAGGCGCAACAAGCGTTTGGTGCCGCGCTGCTGCCAGGACAGCCCCAGCAGGCCCAGTGGCACTGAAAGCGCCGCCGCCAGGGCAAAGCCCCAATGCGAGTTGAGCCATACGCCGATCAGGAAGCTCAGTTGACTGACCAGAATGAACGGCAGCCAGTCCTGAAGTACCGGCAGCCACTTGTCGCGGCCTGGTATCGCGCTCTTGCCCTTGTTGATTCGAGCATAAAGCGCCTCGGCACGACGGATCTGTTCGGCGGTCGGTTTGATGCGTACCGACTCGAAACCCACCACTTTGCGGTTTTCCAGCATCGGCGTCACGTAGGCGTTGACCCAGTAATGATCGCCATTCTTGCAGCGATTCTTGACGATGCCCATCCACGGCTGCCCGGTCTTGAGCGTGGTCCACATGTGCTCGAAAACCGCAGGCGGCACGTCCGGGTGACGCACGGTGTTGTGCGCTGCACCGAGCAGTTCCGCCTCGCTGTAACCACTGATATCGACGAAGGCATCGTTGCAATATGTGATCGTACCGCGGGTGTCGGTGGTGGAGATCAGTCGCTGCTCGGCAGGAAAAGTCCGCTCATGTTGAGTGATGGGCTGGTTGTTGCGCATTGGGTTTCGATCCTTCGATCCGGAAGACTATGGTGTGTTATCGGCCGGCGTGTCGATAAATTGAGCGGTGCGTCACAAATGACCGGGCAGTCAGCATTACCGGCCAAGCATGGGGTAGGTGAAAAGCCCGAAGTGCACCAGATTCAGACCGAAGTGACTGATTATCGCCGCTTGCAGGCCACCAAAACGAAACGCGATGCCGTACCCCACACCTGCCACGCCCGCCAATACTATCCACTCCCAGCCGGCGCCCGCGTGAGCGAGCCCGAACAGGCTTGCAGCGAGGGTGATCGACAGTGCGGTCGCAAACCTAGAGCCCTTGAACAGGCGCTGCAGACCGCCTTGCAGATATGCGCGGAAAAACAGTTCTTCGGTCAGGGTCACCAGCAGCAGGTTGTTGAGCAGCCATATCAGGCCTTGGTCAGGCCATTTGGGTGACCAGCCGACAACGTTGAGAACGACGGCTGCGGTCATGCAGAACGCTGACGTCACGATCAACGCCAGAACGCCGGTTTGCAGCGAATGGGTCATGTCGACCCTGGGCACGATCCACGGGCAGGCCAGTATCAGCCAGAAGCCGATCAGAGGCTTGTCCAGATAAAGCGACATGGAAAAAACCTGGGCATCGGCCGTGAATCGGGTGGCCTCGATGACTTGCGCACTATTGAAGCCGGGTGCCAGATGAAAGGCCAATGCGAGGCCCGTCACAATAAACAGCGCATGACCAAAAAGGCGGATGTATTGATGGGAGGGCAATGCCACGCATAACCAGGCGACGAGCAACAGGCCGAAACTTGCGGCCGCAGAAGGGGCAAGGCTGCCATAGGACAGTGCCAGCGCGTAGCCAGCACTCAGAAGAAAGAGAACCAGCCAGTGCCTCGTACTCATGAGATACATCCTGCTTCAAGAAGCGCAGGATTCTATCCGACGTCCAGCGATGCCGGTTTGAGCTTATACAAATCTTCATGCACGAGCCTGACCCCTGAGCGGGGGGCAGGCTGCGTGTCAGGCATGCGTGTCAGGAAGCGATCAGCTGTCGCAACACGTAATGCAGAATGCCCCCCGCCTTGAAGTATTCCACCTCGTTAAGCGTGTCGATGCGGCACAGCACGTCGACGGTTTCCTTGCTGCCGTCTTCGCGGTTGATATGCAGAGTCAGGCTCATGCCTGGTTGCACGTCTGCGTTGGTCAGCCCGGTGATTTTCAGCGTTTCCTTGCCGGTCAGGCCCAGTGTCTTGCGGGTCTGGCCGTTCTTGAACTGCAAAGGCAGCACGCCCATACCGACCAGATTCGAGCGGTGAATCCGTTCGAAGCTTTCGGCGATGACAGCCTTGACGCCTAACAGATTAGTACCCTTGGCCGCCCAGTCGCGACTGGAGCCAGTGCCGTATTCCAGCCCCGCGATGATCACCAGCGGCGTATTTTCTGCCTGGTAGCGCATGGCTGCATCGTATATCGCCAGCTTCTCGCCGGAGGGCACATGCAACGTGTTACCGCCTTCCTCACCGCCGAGCATTTCGTTGCGAATGCGGATATTGGCGAAAGTGCCGCGCATCATCACTTCGTGGTTACCGCGGCGTGAGCCGTAGGAGTTGAAGTCCTGATATTTGACGCCTTTTTCCTGAAGGTAGCGTCCGGCGGGGCTGTCGACCTTGATATTCCCGGCAGGGGAGATGTGGTCGGTGGTCACCGAGTCGCCCAGCAAGGCGAGGATGCGTGCGTTTTCCACGTCTTCGATAACCGGTAATGGACCACCGATGTCTTCGAAGAACGGCGGGTGCTGAATGTACGTGGAGTCGTCCTGCCAGACATAAGTGGCGGCCTGTGGCACTTCGATGGCTTGCCATTGTTCGTCACCGGCAAACACTTCGGCGTATTCCTTGTGGAACATACCGGTGTTGACGCTGGCCACCGCATCGGCGATTTCCTGCTGGCTTGGCCAGATATCGCGCAGGTAAACCGGTTTGCCGTCCGACCCTTCGCCCAGCGGCTCGCTGCTGATGTCGATGCGCACCGAGCCTGCCAGTGCGTAGGCGACCACCAGAGGCGGCGATGCCAGCCAGTTGGTCTTGACCAGCGGATGGACGCGACCCTCGAAGTTGCGGTTGCCCGAGAGCACCGAGGCCACTGTCAGGTCGGATTGCTGAATGGCTTTTTCGATAGGCTCCAGCAGTGGGCCGGAGTTACCGATACAGGTGGTGCAGCCGTAACCCACCAGATCGAAGCCCAGGGCGTCGAGGTATTGGGTCAGACCTGCCGCGTTGTAATAGTCGGTCACGACTTTCGAACCGGGTGCCAGCGAGCTTTTCACCCAGGGCTTGCGCTTCAGGCCTTTCTCGACAGCTTTTTTCGCCACCAGCCCGGCTGCCATCATGACGCTGGGGTTGGAGGTGTTGGTGCAGGACGTGATCGCCGCGATCACCACAGCGCCGTCTTTCAGATGATAGGTCTGGCCGTTGTATTCATATTGGGTTTCGCCGCTGACCTGGGTCTCGTTGCCAACCGCGACACCGCCACCGCCTTCGCTCTCCAGGCGACCTTCGTCGACCTTGGCGGGCTTGACCTGCAAACCGAGAAAGTCGCTGAATGCCTTGGATACATTCGGCAGCGCGACACGGTCTTGAGGACGTTTGGGGCCTGCAAGGCTGGCTTCCACGGTACTCATGTCCAGTTCCAGACTGTCGCTGAACACCGGTTCCTGACCTGCCAGACGCCACAGGCCCTGAGCCTTGCAATACGCCTCGACCAGCTTGACGGTCTCGTCAGGACGACCGGACAGACGCAGGTAGTCCAGCGTCACCTCATCGACCGGGAAGAAACCACAGGTCGCGCCGTACTCCGGTGCCATGTTGGCAATGGTCGCCCGGTCTGCCAGTGGCAGATCAGCCAGGCCGTCGCCGTAGAACTCGACAAACTTGCCGACCACACCTTTCTTGCGCAGCATCTGGGTGACGGTCAGCACCAGATCGGTGGCGGTGATGCCTTCCTTCAATTTGCCGGTCAGCCTGAAACCGATGACTTCAGGGATCAGCATCGACACTGGCTGGCCAAGCATCGCCGCCTCGGCTTCGATCCCACCCACGCCCCAGCCCAGTACGCCCAGGCCATTGATCATCGTGGTGTGCGAGTCGGTACCGACCAGGGTGTCGGGGAACGCGTAAGTGCGGCCGTCTTCTTCCTTGGTCCACACCGTGCGGCCCAGGTATTCGAGGTTCACCTGATGGCAAATGCCGGTGCCGGGCGGCACTACACTGAAGTTATCGAAAGCGCTCTGACCCCAGCGCAGGAACGCGTAGCGCTCACCGTTGCGCTGCATCTCGATGTCGACGTTCTCGCCGAACGCTTCGGCGTTACCAAACTTGTCGACCATCACCGAGTGGTCGATGACCAGGTCCACCGGGGACAGCGGGTTGATGCGCTGCGGGTCACCGCCAGCCTTGGCCACGGCAGCGCGCATGGCGGCCAGATCGACCACTGCCGGCACACCGGTGAAGTCCTGCATCAGCACGCGGGCAGGGCGGTATTGAATTTCCCGGTCCGAACGGCGCTCGGTCAGCCAGTCGGCAATAGCCTTGAGGTCGTTACCGGTGACGGTCTTGTTGTCCTCCCAACGCAGCAGGTTTTCCAGCAGCACTTTGAGTGACATGGGCAGCTTGTCGAGGTCGCCAAGGGAGCGGGCAGCTTCCGGCAGGCTGAAATAATGGTAGGTCTTGTTGTCGATTTCGAGCGTTTTCAGGCTCTTCAGGCTATCGAGGGAGGGCATGAATGTCTCCTTTCTGGATTGTTCTCCGAACATCGGTTAACGGGCTCCATGTGCATCAGGTCGGGAGCGCCGCATCAGGCTTCAACTGCTGTGGACTGTTCTGCAGCACCAGTGGTTCCTGGATTGGGCTATCATGCGCGGCTTTCAAGTCTGCGGGGTTACGCCCGAGTGCCCATTGCCCAGGAGTAACCCATGAATACAATGTTTATGCATTGCAGACCCGGTTTTGAAGGCGAAGTCTGTTCGGAGATATCCGATCACGCTGCGCGCCTGGACGTTGCCGGGTATGCCAAGGCACGCCCCGATACAGCCTGTGCCGAATTCATCTGCACCGAGGCGGATGGCGCTGAACGATTGATGAATGGCCAGCGCTTCGACGCGCTGATCTTTCCCCGGCAATGGGCGCGGGGGATGTTTCTCGAGTTGCCGGAAACCGATCGCATCAGCGTGATTCTTGCGCAGCTTTCAGCGTTCCCGGCCTGCGGCAGCCTGTGGCTTGAGGTCGTGGATACCAACGATGGCAAGGAGCTGTCGAATTTCTGCAAGAAGTTCGAGGCACCGCTGCGCAAAGCCCTGATGCAGGCAGGCAAGCTGGTTGACGATCCGCGCAAGCCGCGTCTGTTGCTGACGTTCAAGAGTGGCCGTGAAGTGTTTCTTGGTCTGGCCGATGCGGACAACTCTGCCATGTGGCCGATGGGCATCCCGCGCCTCAAATTTCCCCGCGAGGCACCCAGCCGTTCTACCTTGAAGCTGGAAGAGGCATGGCATCATTTCATCCCCAGAGACCAGTGGGACGAACGCCTTTCCGGCGACATGACCGGCGTGGACCTTGGCGCCGCACCGGGTGGCTGGACGTATCAACTGGTGCGCCGCGGCATGCTGGTGACGGCCATCGATAACGGGCCGATGGCGGAGAGCCTGATGGACACCGGGCTGGTCCAGCACTTGATGGCTGACGGTTTTACCTACAAACCCCGGCACCCGGTGGACTGGATGGTCTGCGACATCGTCGAGAAGCCTGCGCGCAATGCCGCGCTGCTGGAAACCTGGCTGGGCGAAGGCCTGTGCCGCGAAGCAGTGGTCAACCTCAAACTGCCGATGAAACAGCGCTACGCCGAAGTACGCCGCTTGCTCGACCGTATCGAAGAAGGCTTTCAGACGCGTGGTGTACGGGTGTCGATCGGCTGCAAACAGCTCTACCACGACCGCGAAGAAGTCACCTGCCACCTGCGCAGGCTTGATGTGGCCAAAGCGGCGAGAAAGTGATTTCTCACACTCGCGCCGCATGCTTCAGTGACTATCGGATTTCAGTGACTATCGGATTATCGTGCCAATGCTCCGCGTTGGTACGCAGTTCGTGACGCTCTGCGTCACAAATCATCGATACGAAACAATGTCATGCCTTACACGCAGTCGCTGCCAACGCAGTGCTTTTCAACCGCGATGGCACTGACGACGCAGAGTGCGACGTTAGTGACGGCTGAGTCCTGGCGCTGATCCGGGGGTAGCCTGGCAGGACGCCAGGCTAGCCGCACCGGGCCATGGATGGCCCGTTGCGGCGACCCCCGGATCAGTGTCAGGGCGAAGGAACCCGACGCAGTCGGGCCGGAAACAGGAGCGAGGGGGTTTGCCTACTTTGGCCCCATCAAAGTAGGTCGCCGAGGGGCGAAAAGGTGACTCAAGTCGAGCCTGAATCTCACTGAATCGCAGAACTGTGTGACGCAGAGCGTCACGAAAGGCATTACCACGCGGAGCGTGGGAACGAGAATCTGGGCAGAACGCCAATCCACCTGACGCCACAGAACCGCTGTGTGACGCGGAGCGTCACGAAAGGCATTACCTCGCGGAGTGAGGAACGAGAATCTGGGCCGAACGCCAATCCACCTGACGCCACAGAACCGCCGTGTGACGCAGAGCGTCACGAACTGCATGCTTACGCGGAGCGTTGGAACGATCCTCATCGTAGTCTGAGCCCCATTTTCCGGACTTTCAGCACCAGCGCCACTCAACCAAACCCCACAATAGCCTTGGTCTCCAGATACTCTTCAAAGCCATGCACGCCATACTCGCGACCATTGCCCGAGCGCTTGTAGCCGCCGAACGGGGCCATCGGGTTCCAGGCGGGGTAGTTCAGGTGCACTTGTCCGGCACGGATGCGCGAAGCCACCGAACGGGCCTGATCAAGGTCCTGCCCCTGTACATGCGCGCCCAGACCGTAAACGGTGTCGTTGGCAATCGCCACGGCCTCATCAATCGTGTCGTAGGCAATCAGGCACAGCACCGGACCAAATATTTCTTCCCGGGCGATACGCATGGACGAGTCCACTTCGGAAAATACCGTTGGCCGCGTGTAGAAGCCTTGCTCATGGCCTTGCACACGGCCTGGCCCGCCGCAGACCAGCTTCGCGCCTTCACTCAGCCCGGCATCGATCATCGCTTGTACGCGGTGAAACTGTGCCTCGTTGGCGATAGGGCCCAGCACCGTTTCCTCCCGCTGCGGATCTCCCACAATGATTGCCGCAGCCGTTTCGGCAGCCAGCGCTTCGACTTCTGCCAGTCGGCTTCTGGGCACGATCATGCGGGTCGGCGCACTGCACGACTGGCCAACATTGCGGAACGCGGCCATTACGCCGGGCGGCACGGCTTTGGCGAAGTCGGCGTCGGGCAGCAGAATGTTCGGTGATTTACCGCCCAGTTCCTGAGTCACCCGTTTCACGGTCGGTGCGGCAGCCTGTGCAACCAGCGCGCCTGCACGGTTGGAACCGGTGATCGAGATCATGTCGATGTCAGGGTGCGCCGCCATCGCGCCGCCCACTTCAGAGCCGCTGCCATTGACCAGGTTGAATACCCCAGGCGGCAGGCCCGCATCGTGAACCAGTTGCGCGAACAGCAAGGCGCTTAGCGGCGACAGTTCGCTGGGTTTGAGCACCACTGTGCAGCCGGCGGCAATCGCCGGGGCGACTTTTGCCGTAATTTGATACAGCGGCCAGTTCCACGGCGTGATCAGCCCGCACACACCGATGGGTTCGCGTTCAATCGCGGTGCCGCTTTCGACGCTCTGGAAGCGATAGGTCGCCAGCAGGTCACGCGCAACACGAACGTGCTCTGCGGCAAGCGGGACCTGCATGGCCCGCGCAGAACCTATGGCTGCGCCCATCTCCAGCGAGATGGCCTGCGCCAGTTGTTCCTTGCGCTCGAGGATAAGCTCGTGGATGCGCCCGATTATCTCGGCCCGGGCGTGCGCCGAGGTGCCGGACCAGCCCGCAAAGGCTGCCCGCGCCGCTGCAACCGCGCGGTCGACGTCGGCGGCCGAGCCACTGGCAACGTGCGCCACCACTTCTTCGGTTGCCGGGTTGATCACCGCAATACTGGCCGGGTTGAGCGGCGCCGACCAGCGACCATCGATATAGAATTTCTGCGCGGTGTCTGGATCAACGCGATGGCTGTTCAAGGACTGTGAGGTCATCCAGCGAGCTCCCTGGAGCGATAATGGCGAGGTCAGGCCGTTTGATATCAGGCCGTTATATGCCTATAAGCTAACAAAGCGATCTGGATAAAAAGCGCCGATCTGCCGGGCTGCAAAGAATAATCTGCTGTATGCAACCCGTTAACATTGCGGACCTGTTCCGGGGCTTTATCCGCGCCGATTTCAGCCTATGGCCTGGGTCACCAGCGCAAACTGCTGCACGTCCTTGCTCGATGGCGGTGGCGTTCCGAGCACCATGCGCGGAGCCCTGTCGACACACGGCAGGCCCAGGCTTTCGAGCCACGGTGCCAAACCGCAATCAGCCAGAATGTCGAAGCGCACGAACATGTCTGGTATCCGTTGCAGCAGGTGGGCAATCAATTGCCGGGCCTGCTCTGCATCACTGGCCACCAGCGGGCCGATGATATGCCCGCGGCCGAAACGGCGCAGCAGGGCGATGCCTGTCAGGCGCCCTTCATGGTCGATGCCCACCGCCTGTTCTGCATCGCGCGACAACAGGTCATTCAGCACGACAGTGCGATCCAGACCGCTGCCTGCATTGGCCAGCCTGATCAGTTCGGCATGGTCGGCCGGACCCAGCGTGCGAATCGGCAGACCAACGCTCGGTGTCGCCAGCCCTGACAGGTCAGCAATGCCCTGATGCTGCTGGATCCGCGCAAAATCGACAAAGCCAAGGCTCCGGTACAGCGGCGCGCCCAGTTCCGTGGCATTGAGGATCGGTGTACGCGGTGCGGTTGCGTCAAGGCACAGATGCATCAGGCGGCGGCCGATGCCTTTGCCCTGATGTTCATCGCTGACAATCACCAAACCGATGGATGACCAGTCGCCCTGATGGCAGGTGAATGCCACGCCCACCAGTTGGCCGTCACGTTCGGCGACAAAACCCTCGGAGGTGCGTTGCACCATGGCCCAGTCTTCTTCGCGGTGCGGCCATTTGAGGTGTACCGAGAGGGCATGGGCCGCCGGAATGTCCGCCTCAGTCACCGGGCGATATCGATAGAGGGTATCTGGGGTCGCGGGCATGGAGCCTCCGTTGCAAGGGCGAAGTGGGTCGTTTCGGCTCATATGAGCTTGCCTGTGCTCATCAGGCTGGAGGTGAACGGCATCTCGATGGCCGTCGGGTCAGTGAAGCGGCGAATATCGAACGGGCTGATCAAGGTGCGCGTGCTGCCGGTGCTGATCAGCTCGGCCATGACATCGCCGACGCCGGGGCCGAGCTGAAAGCCGTGGCCGCAGAAGCCAAACGCATAGAACAGGCCGTCCACCTTGCCGCTGCGGCCCATGATCGGCAGCGAATCCGGCGTATAGCTCTCGATGCCGCTCCAGACACGGATGATGTTCAGCTTCTCTGCGCCCGGTAACAGGCGTTTCATCTGCTTCATCTGGTTGATCAGGCTTTCTGGCTTGAAGTAGGCACGGCGGTTGACCATGTCCGGTTTGTTGCGATTACCGCCGCCGATGATGATGTTGCCGCGCGGTATCTGGCGGAAATAGATCACTTCTTCCTTGATTTTGGTGAACACTCCGATCACCGTCGGCAGGGCGTAGGGCACCGGTTCGGTCACCGACATCTGCGGGCCGTTCGGCTCGAGAGGGACGGGTTCACCGAATTGTTCCGCCAGCCTGGCTGCCCAGGCCCCGGCAGTGATGAGCAATTGTTCGGCGACGAATAACTGACCATCGGCAGTGGTGACATGAAACTCACCGCCGACTTTCTGAACGTCAGTCACTTCAGTGCGCTCTTCGATCCGTGCCCCGGCCCGAATCGCTGCACGGGCGAAGGCGGGTGCGGCCAGGCGCGGGTTGGCATGCCCGTCGTGGGGCGCATAAGAGCCGCCTTTGACTTCCGGGCCGAGGAACGGAAAGCGCTCGTGCAGGGCCCTGCCGGAGAAAATCTGCAAATCCAGCTCGCGGGCTTCGGGTGCGGCGGCATAGGCCTCCAGTTCAGCGATCTCGTCTTCGCGGTAGCAGACGCGCATGTGCCCGCTGGGGATGAACTCCAGGTCTTCGCCGATCAGTTCCGGCAGGCGTTTCCACAGCGCCCAGGAGCGATTGGCGAGTTCCAGTTGGCCGAGAAAGCGTCCCTGACGACGCACATTGCCGAAATTCACGCCGCTGGCGTATTGGCCGATCTGGTCGCGCTCCAGCAGAGTCACCGAGCGCCCGTGCTGGCGCAGGAAAAACGCTGATGACGAGCCCATGCAGCCGCCGCCGATAATCAGAACGTCGCTTTTTTGCGGGGTCATGAGGTGCTCCCGACAGTGTTCATCGTACGGTGCGCGCCACGGCTTCGATCTCGATCAGGTAGCCGTGGTGCAATTCTGGAACCGGCACCACGGCGCGGGCCGGGCGATGGTCGCCCAGATAGCCTGCATAAATGCGGTCGAAGGCCGGCCAGTGCTGGATGCCTGCGATGTAAATGGTCACTTTCAGCAGGTCATCGGTCGTGCATCCTGCTGCCTCAAGAATGGCAGCCAGGTTGTCCAGCGCAATAACGGCCTGCACCTCGAATGGCCCGTCGACGCTGTGGCTGCCGTCAGCGCGCACCGGCAGTTGCCCGGAAACATGCAGCGTGCCTTCATGCAACACTGCCTGGGAATAATGCCCGCCTGGCGCGGCGGCCAGGGGTGTGCGAATCAGTTCGATATCACCAGCCATGCAAGCGACTCCAGGTGTGAATTGCGCCTTCGGCATCGCAGGCGTGGTAGTCCGGGAACTGCGCGCCGGTAGCACAGGCGTGGTTGGGTAGAATGCGTAGCCGGCTGCCGATGGGGAAGCGCGCAGTGATGTCTGCCTGGCTGCCGGTGGCAAGCGTGATGATGCCATGCTCCTGATTGGCACCGGTCACCCGTGCGCCGTCGATCCACTCGCCGGTTTCGCTGCACACCTGGCCGTAGCCGAAATCCTGACGCTGGCGCTGGGTACCGCGATCCCGGCTCATGGCCATCCAGCCCGCGTCAACGATGATCCAGCCCTTGTCCTGCTGATGGCCGATGACCGTAGTCAGCACACTCAGGGCCAGTTCGTCCGCGCGGCACACGCCGATGTTGTGCATTACCAGATCGAAGAATATATAGACCCCGGCACGTACTTCGGTCACGCCTTGCAGGCTCTGCGCCGACAGCGCGGTAGGCGTCGAGCCGATGCTGACTTCCGCGCAGGGCAGCCCCGCTTGCCGAATGCGCTCGGCGGCGCTGACGCAAAGCCTGCGCTCCTGCTCGGCGAGGGCTTGCAGCGCTTCGGGGGTGTCGAGGTCGTAGCTGGACCCGGCATGGGTCATGACCCCTCGCAGGTGCATGCCGCCCTCGACCAGCGTTCTCGCGACGTCGACGAGCGCAGGGTCGTCGACGGTCAGCCCGGAACGATGACCGTCGCAATCGATTTCGATCCACACATCAAAGTTCTCATCATGTCGCTGGCCGAAGGCGACAATCGCCTGGGCAGCGACCACGCTGTCGGTCAGGATGCTCAGGCGGCAACCGTTGCGCCGCAGTTTGAGTGCCTGGTCCAGTTTGCCAGGTGCGATGGCGACGGCGTAGAACACGTCGTTGATGCCCTCGGCAAAGCAGTGTTCGGCCTCCTTCAGGGTCGAGACCGTCACGCCGCTGGCACCTGCAGCTATCTGCGCCTGAATCACCGGCAGGCATTTGCTGGTCTTCACGTGCGGACGCAAACGCACACCCAGTTCATTCATGCGGTGTTGCATGCGCTGGATATTGCGCTGCATACGCGGCACATCAAGCAACGCGACAGGCGTATCGAGAGAAGACAAGAGGGCAGACATGGACAGAGCTCGCGTGACTGGGTACGGCTGCCACTCTACTCACGGGTGATGAAGCTGTGGTTCAATGCTTTGTCATCAATCCTTAAGCTGAGCTGAATGATCGCTATAGAAGACCTGCGTCTGGCCGTGGCGCTATCGCGCTGCGAGTCCCTCAGTGCTGCGGCCAGAGTCCTGAATGTCTCGCCGCCCGCGCTGTCGATGCGCTTGCGCAAGCTGGAGACGCAGTTGGGCATTACCCTGGCCAATCGCGACGCCAGGCGCTTGAGCCTGACGGCCGATGGCGAACGTTTCGCCCGGGAAAGCGCACATTTGCTGGAACAGCTGGAGGCACTCCCGGAATCCTTCAAGCAGCGTGACGAACGACTGGTCGGCACCCTGCGCCTGGCCGCGCCTTTTGGTTATGGACGCCAGCGCATTGCGCCGTTGCTGGCGCGCTTCGCCAAACTGCATCCGCAATTGCGTCTGCACCTGGACCTGCGCGAAACGCCGTGGCCCGACCGACATGACAGCGACGCAGTGATTCATATCGGCAGCCTCAATGACAGCCTGTGGATCGCCAGACCATTGGCGCACAACCATCGCTGGCTGTGCGCCAGCCCGGCTTATCTGGAGCAGCACGGCGCGCCCTCGACGCCTGACGAGCTGGCGCGTCATCGCTGCATCTGCATTCGCGAAAACGATGAAGACGTGACCCTCTGGCACCTCAGCAAGGGCCAGGCGAAAAAGACCCTGCGCATCGAGCCTGCGCTGCTCAGCAACGACGGCTCGGTTGCCCGGCGCTGGGCCGAGCAGGGGCTGGGCATCGTCTTGCGCTCGCAGTGGGATGTCAGCGATGCCATCGCCAGTGGCAGGCTGGTGAGGGTGCTGGCCGATTGGCAACTGGCCAGCGCGCCGATCAACCTGCTGGTGCCCGTGCGCAAGCACCGCAGCGCGAGGGTGCAGGCACTTACGGAGTTTCTGGAGACGGCCTTGAAGGCTTGATCATGGACAGCACCGGCGCGCTGTTGGTCGCAGTATCGAACACCTCAATTGACGCTCACGGCAACGCGCGGGTATAAACCGCGTCTTGTGTTTTTGTCGGATTTTTCTCCATGAGCTTCAGCCCCCTGATTCGCCAGTTGATCGATGCCTTCCGCGTGCTGCCGGGCGTCGGTCAGAAAACCGCTCAACGCATGGCGTTGCAGCTGCTGGAGCGCGACCGCAGCGGCGGCTCACGGCTGGCGCTGGCCTTGGGGCAGGCGATGGATGGCGTTGGTCATTGCCGCTCATGCCGCACCCTCACCGAAGAGGAGCTCTGCCCGCAATGCGCCGACCCGCGCCGTGATGACACGCTGCTGTGTGTGGTCGAAGGGCCGACGGATGTCTACGCGGTGGAGCAGACCGGTTATCGCGGTCGCTACTTTGTGCTCAAGGGCCATCTGTCGCCGCTCGACGGTCTGGGGCCGGAAGCCATCGGTATTCCGCAACTGATGGAACGTATCAGCCAGCAGGGCACCTTCACTGAGGTGATCCTCGCCACCAACCCGACGGTGGAAGGCGAAGCGACGGCGCATTACATCGCCCAGTTGCTCCACGAAAAAGGCCTGGTCGCGTCGCGCATCGCCCACGGTGTGCCATTGGGTGGTGAGCTGGATCTGGTCGACGGCGGCACCCTGGCGCACTCGTTTGCAGGGCGCAAGCCGATTGCGTTGTGATGCGCCCTTGCTCCTGCGCTATCAGTAGCGCGGCGTAATATCCCGCTCCACCGGCGGCGCATCCGGGTCCTGACCCACCGGAAACTTGCCTTTCAGGTGCCAGGCAAACGCGATGATTTCGGCAATCGTGCGGTACAGCGGCTCGGGGATGCTGTCGCCCAGTTCCATGCGTGCCAGCAGTTTGACCAGTTCGGCGTTCTCGTAGATCGGCACTTCATATTCACGGGCAATGGCCAGAATGGCATCGGCCAGCTGGTCGTCGCCCTTGGCGCTGAGCGTCGGGGCCTGTTGGCCGTCGTAGCTCAGGGCAATAGCCTGGCGCGGGACATGATCGGGTAGGGACATCAGGCGTTCTCGTCAATCCAGCGTTGTTCAAGGGCGGTGCGCGGGCCGCTTGGCGGTGCGCCGTGGCTGCAGGCCAGTTCGCCCACTGCCAGGCCGCAGGCAATCAGCCGCTCGCGCAAATATCCCAGTTCATGTTCGATCAAGGCCGCGCTGTCGGGCCGCTCGGCCCATAGCTGACTGGACAGCGTGCCGCGCAACAACTGCGCATGCACCTGCAGCGGCCCCAACGGCTCAAGGTCGAATGCCAGATCGACTTTCCAGAGCTTTTCCCGGGTTTCCTTGATCTCGACATCGTCGCGGTCTTCGGCAGCTTCCTGATCCGGCTTGTCTTCACGCTGCACCTTGACCTGCAAGGGCACGATGTCATGCGCGTTACGCATCGGCACTTCCAGTTGCCAGGTGGTCACCTGAGTGCCGTCGGCATTGGTGCGGGTCTGTTCCAGACCGCCCAACTGGTGGCTTTGCAGGCGAGAAACAGCCGCCGCAGCCAGCTTGAGCAGAATTTCCAGGTCGTCCTCTTTTTCGCCACCGCTGACGTTGCGCGACGGCAGCGGAAAGATGCTCGGCTGGGTGCGTGCGGCAACCAGCCCAAGGGTGCCCAGGGCATTGCGAATCGCGTTGGGCATGGCCCGCGCCAGGGTATTGGACGCAGCGGCGGCGCTGTAAGTGGTGTTGTCCGGCAACCCCGGAAGAATCTGCGCAATCAGGCGCATCAGGTTGGCTTTCATGTCCGGAACCTGAGCCGGGTTGAGCCCGGCAAGCAGCTTCGCTTCCAGAAACACGCCGCTGGCATTGAGGGCCTGGGCGACGCCTTTCGGTGTGCTCATCTGCTCGATGTCGGGCAGATCGTCCAGCAACTGGCTGATGGCGGCTTGCAGCGGGGCGCTGATCGCTGAGTTGCTGGCAGGGCTGGCACTGGTTGTAGTGGCTGACTGCAGGTTTTGCAGGGCGTTGATCAGGTTATCCAGCGAGCCCTGGCGGTTTTGCTGAGCAGCCAGTTGCTGGGCCACGGCCAGTTGATCGAAACGGCCGGGCAGGGCGACGAAGTTCAGCGCCTGGTTGCCTTGTACCTGCGCGCTCAGCAGGCTGCCGACCGTCAGCGGCTGCGGGCTTTCGATGGTCAGGCTGGAGCCCGCCAGCGCAGTATTGAGCAGCATCACGATGGAGCGATAGGTGGGTGTTGCGGCGGCCGGGTTTTGCGTGGCCAGTTGATTGACTGCCTGCGCGATCACCTGGCTGGTCATGACCTTGCCCTGCAACAGCGTGCCGACCGGCAATTGTTGCGTATCGATGCTGGTCATCGAGTTTTTCAGTGCGCTGTTGATCTGTTGCAGCGTCAGTGTCAGCTCGTTGGGCGAGGCTTGCGCCACCTGCAACAGGCTGCCGGGCGTGAACGGTACGCTGCTGGTGACCTGCAGGTTGGTCAGGCTGCCATTGGCGAGTACCAGCCGCAGCAGCAACTGGAAGTTCTGGTTGACCTGCTTGAGGGTCAGCACTTCGGCGTCGACGGTTTCGCCTTCGGGAATCAGATTATCCGCCGATTGCAGCAGGGTCAGCACCTGCGCAGGGGAGATGCCGGCGCGCAGCAGGGTTGTGGTAGGGATTGTCGCCGGGACGCTGGTGATGTCGCCTGTCATTGAAATATCGACCTGAGGAAATTGCCCCTTTGATAACAGGACTCGCATGTATAATACCGGCCAAAACCGGACCAGCCGCCATTAACTTCTCTTCATGTAACGGCCATATCACCCCCGACTTGAACCGCCTTCTACTGCGTATGTGTCTGTTTTGGTACATTTCGCGACGCTCCAGCACTGGAAACGCCCGATGATCCCAGCCCCCCCATTTTTGCAAGCGACGGCTCTGACGTGTGAGCGGGACGGGCGGATGTTGTTCGAAAACCTTGATTTGCAGGTGCGCACGGGGGACATGTTGCAGGTCAGCGGCCCCAATGGCAGCGGCAAGACCAGCCTGCTGCGCCTGTTGTGCGGGCTGATGCAACCCACGGCCGGGCACGTGCTGCTCAACGGCCAGCCAGTGGGCCGCCAGCCGACAGCGCCGGGGCTCAATCTGTTGTGGGTTGGCCATGCGCCGGCGCTCAAGGACCTGCTGACACCGCTGGAGAATCTTTCCTGGCTCTGTGCACTTCATCACCCGGCCGATGCCGAGGCCATTTTCAATGCGCTCGACGCGGTCGGGCTGGCAGGTTTCGAAGATGTGCCGTGTCACACCTTGTCGGCCGGGCAGCAGCGTCGTGTTGCACTGGCGCGCCTGTATCTGCCAGGCCCGCCACTCTGGCTGCTTGATGAACCGTTCACCGCGCTGGACCGCCAGGGCATTGCCCAACTGGAAAA
Organism: Pseudomonas syringae group sp. J248-6; assembly: GCF_032586995.1. NCBI lineage: Bacteria > Pseudomonadati > Pseudomonadota > Gammaproteobacteria > Pseudomonadales > Pseudomonadaceae > Pseudomonas > Pseudomonas syringae group sp. J248-6. Next base: position 129,447 of record NZ_JAWHOP010000008.1, read on the forward strand.
TCATCTTGCCGGGCACTGTGAAAAAGGCGGCATGATCGTCATGACCACTCATCACACCCTGAGCCGCCTGCCTGCGGGCTATCGGGACATCGATCTGGGGCAGTGGGCAGCATGAGCAAGGTCTTTGCCCTGCTGATCGCCCGTGAGTTTCGCCTGCTGGCCAGGCGTCCGGCAGAGCTTGCCAACCCGCTGGTGTTCTTTGCGATAGTGGTCGCCTTGTTCCCGCTGGCGCTGGGGCCGCAGACGCAATTGTTGCAAGCCTTGTCACCGGGGCTGGTCTGGGTCGCGGCACTGCTGGCCGTGTTGCTGTCGCTGGACGGGCTGTTTCGCAGTGATTTCGAGGATGGCTCGCTGGAACAGTGGGTCCTTTCGCCGCACCCGCTGGCCCTTCTGGTCTTGAGCAAAGTGCTGGCACACTGGGTTTTTTCCGGGCTGGCACTGGTATTGTTGTCGCCCTTGCTGGCGCTGATGCTGGGGCTGCCGGTGCGGTGCCTGGCGGTGTTGATGGTGTCGCTGTTATTGGGCACGCCAGTGCTCAGCCTGCTGGGTGCCGTGGGTGCGGCGCTGACCGTGGGTTTGAAGCGCGGCGGCCTGTTGTTGGCATTGTTGATTCTGCCGCTGTACATCCCGGTATTGATTCTGGGCAGCGGTGCGTTGCAAGCCGCGCTGCAAGGCATGCCAGCGACTGGCTATCTGCTGTGGCTGGGCTGCCTGAGCGTGCTGGCGATCACTCTGACCCCCTTTGCGATAGCCGCTGGCCTGAAAATCAGCGTCGGTGAATAAATTGAGGTTCCGGGATCGAGAACTCGATGCCGGTCAACACCCTGGATACACCTGATGAAAAGCAACGCCATGAAAAGCAGCATTGGTTGGGCCTGGCTGCACACACTCGGCTCACCGAAAGGGTTTTACCGCATCAGCGCACGTCTGCTGCCGTGGCTGAGTGTGGCCGCTGCACTGCTGCTCGGCATCGGCATCATCTGGGGGCTGGCGTTTGCGCCGCCGGATTACCAGCAGGGCAACAGCTTCCGGATCATTTATATCCATGTGCCTGCCGCCATGCTCGCCCAGTCCTGCTACGTCATGCTGGCCCTGTGCGGCGTGGTCGGGCTGGTCTGGAAAATCAAACTGGCCGATGTCGCGCTGCAATGCGCTGCACCCATTGGCGCGTGGATGACCGCGCTGGCACTGGCGACCGGCGCGATCTGGGGCAAACCGACCTGGGGCGCGTGGTGGGTCTGGGACGCGCGCCTGACCTCAATGCTGATTCTGCTGTTCCTGTATTTCGGCCTGATCGCGCTGGGCAATGCCATCAGCAACCGCGCCAGCGCTGCCAAGGCCTGTGCACTGCTGGCCATCGTCGGCGTGGTGAATATCCCGATCATCAAATATTCGGTCGAGTGGTGGAATACCCTGCACCAGGGCGCGACGTTCAGCCTTACGGAAAAACCGGCCATGCCTGCCGAAATGTGGCTGCCGTTGCTGTTCACAGCGTTGGGTTTTTACTGCTTCTTCGGTGTTGTATTGCTGTTGCGTATGCGCCTTGAAGTGCTGCGTCGCGAGTCGCGCACCCAGTGGGCCAAGGCCGAGGTTCTACGTAGCCTCGGACAAACGCCAGAACCGTCGGAGAACAGGTCTTGAGCTTCGCGTCATTCAGCGACTTTCTCGCCATGGGCCGCCACGGGCTGTTTGTCTGGTCGGCCTACGGTCTGTGCCTGTTGGTGCTGCTGATCAACGTGGCAATGCCGCTAGTGGCGCGCCAGCGGTTCCTGAAACAACAGGCGCGGCGCCTGAAGCGGGAGAATCGCTCGTGAACCCGTTGCGCAAAAAACGTCTGCTGATCATTGCGACGCTGCTGGTTGGCGTCGGCCTGGCAGTGAGCCTGGCGCTCAGCGCGCTGAAGGAAAACATCAATCTGTTCTATACGCCGAGCCAGATCGCCAATGGAGAGGCCCCGCTGGGCACGCGCATTCGTGCTGGCGGCATGGTGGAAAAGGGCTCATTGCAGCGTTCGGCGGATTCGCTGGATGTGCGTTTTGTGGTCACCGATTTCAACAAGTCGGTGACCATCACCTATCGCGGCATTCTTCCCGATCTGTTCCGCGAAGGGCAGGGGATTGTCGCGTTAGGCAAACTCAATGCTCAGGGTGTGGTGGTCGCCGATGAGGTGCTGGCCAAACATGACGAGAAGTACATGCCGCCCGAAGTCACCAAGGCGCTGCGCGACAGTGGCCAGGCGGCACCGGGCGGCTCTTCCACACCTGCGAAACAGGGCTGATCGATGATTCCCGAACTCGGCCATCTGGCCATGATTCTGGCCCTCGGCTTTGCACTGGTGCAGGCCATTGTTCCGCTGATTGGTGCATGGCGCGGCGACCGCCTGTGGATGAGCCTGGCGCGTCTGGCGGCGTGGGGCCAGTTCAGTTTTCTGATCTTCGCCTTCGGTTGCCTGACCTACGCGTTCATGACCGACGACTTTTCCGTTACCTATGTGGCGCAGAATTCCAACACGGCGCTGCCCTGGTACTACAAATTCAGCGCCGTATGGGGTGCGCATGAGGGCTCCTTGCTGCTCTGGGCGCTGATTCTCGGCGGCTGGACCTTCGCTGTTTCGGTGTTTTCCCGGCAATTGCCTCAGGTCATGCTGGCGCGTGTGCTCTCCGTGATGGGCATGATCAGCCTGGGCTTCCTGTTGTTTCTGATCCTCACCTCCAACCCGTTCGCCCGTCTTCTGCCGCAAATGCCTGCCAACGGACGCGATCTCAACCCCCTGTTGCAGGATATCGGCCTGATCGTGCATCCGCCGATGCTCTACATGGGCTATGTCGGTTTTTCCGTGGCCTTTGCCTTCGCCATCGCCGCCTTGCTTGGCGGCCGACTCGACGCTGCCTGGGCGCGCTGGTCGCGGCCATGGACGCTGGTAGCCTGGGCCTTTCTCGGTATCGGGATCAGCCTTGGCTCATGGTGGGCTTATTACGAACTGGGCTGGGGCGGCTGGTGGTTCTGGGACCCGGTGGAAAATGCCTCGTTCATGCCCTGGCTGGTGGGCACTGCGCTGATTCACTCGCTGGCGGTCACGGAAAAGCGTGGCGTGTTCAAGAGCTGGACTGTATTGCTGGCGATTGCCGCTTTTTCCCTGAGCCTGCTGGGCACGTTCCTGGTGCGTTCCGGGGTGCTGACTTCGGTCCACGCCTTTGCCTCGGACCCGGCACGTGGCGTGTTCATTCTGATGTTCCTGCTGGTCGTGGTGGGCGGCTCGCTGACCCTGTTTGCGATTCGTGCGCCGGTGGTCAAAAGCCATGTCGGCTTCGGCCTGTGGTCGCGGGAAACCCTGTTGCTGGGCAATAACCTGTTACTGGTGACTGCTGCGTCGATGATCCTGCTGGGCACCCTTTATCCGCTGGTGATCGATGCCATGAGCGGAGCCAAGATGTCGGTCGGCCCGCCGTATTTCAATGCGCTGTTCGTACCGTTGATGGGGCTGTTGCTGGTGGTCATGGCGGTTGGCGTGCTTGTGCGCTGGAAGGACACACCGCTGAAATGGCTGCTGGGCATGCTTGCCCCGGTACTGGTCGGCAGCGCCGTGCTGGCGGTGATCGCCGCTCTGCTCATGGGCGATTTTCAGTGGGCGGTGCTGGCCACCTTCATGCTCGCCGCCTGGGTGCTGCTGGCCGGGGTTCGCGACCTGTTTGACAAGACCCGTAACAAGGGCCTGCTTCGCGGCGCCCGCGGTCTTGCCCGCAGCTATTGGGGCATGCAACTGGCGCACCTTGGTATCGTGGTGTGCGCGCTGGGCGTGGTGTTGTCCAGCCAGAACAGCGCCGAGCGCGATTTGCGCATGGCCCCCGGCGAGTCCACTGAGCTGGGCGGTTACGTCTTTGTATTCGAGGGCGCGAAGCATTATGAAGGGCCGAATTTCACCTCCGATCGCGGCACCGTTCGCGTCCTGCGCAACGGGGCGCAGATCACTGAACTGCACCCGGAAAAACGTCTGTACAGCGTGCAGCAGTCAATGATGACCGAAGCAGGCATTGATGCCGGTTTCAGCCGTGATCTTTACGTGGCATTGGGTGAACCGCTGGGCAATAACGCATGGGCCGTACGAGTCCACGTCAAACCGTTTGTGCGCTGGATCTGGCTCGGCGGCCTGCTGACCGGTCTTGGCGGTGTGCTGGCGGCGTTTGACCGACGTTATCGCACGCGGGTCAAAAGCAAGGTGCGTGAGGCATTGGGCATGTCGGGAGTTGCACTGTGAAACGCTGGGTCATGCTCCTGCCACTGGCGTTGTTTCTCGGCGTGGCGGCGTTCCTGTATCGCGGTTTGTATCTGGACCCCGCCGAGCTACCGTCGGCGCTGATCGGCAAGCCGTTTCCGCAGTTTTCGCTGCCCGAAGTTCAAGGCAGCCGCGTATTGACCCGCGCCGACCTGCTGGGCAAACCCGCACTGGTCAACGTCTGGGGCACCTGGTGCGTGGCCTGTCGGGTGGAGCATCCTGTGCTGACCCGGCTGGCGCAGCAGGGCGTGCTGATCTACGGCGTTAACTACAAGGACGTCAACACCGACGCGCTGAAATGGCTCAAGGAATTTCACGATCCTTATCAGCTGAATATCCGCGACGAAGCCGGCTCGCTGGGGCTGAACCTGGGCGTGTACGGTGCGCCGGAGACCTTCCTGATCGACCGTCAGGGCATTATTCGTTACAAACATGTCGGGGTCATCGATGAGGCTGTGTGGCGAGAAAAGCTCGCTGCCCGTTACCAGCAATTGGTTGATGAGGCGCGGCCATGAAGCGCTGCCTGATGATTGTCCTGCTCAGCGTGCTGTGCTCAGGCATCGCCCATGCTGCCATCGATGCCTACACCTTTCGCGACGACGCCGAGCGTGCCCGCTACAGCGAACTGACCAAAGAACTGCGCTGCCCCAAATGCCAGAATCAGGACATCGCCGATTCCAACGCGCCGATTGCCGCTGACTTGCGCAAGGAAATCTACCGGATGCTGGGTGAAGGGCAGAGCAATCAGCAGATCATCGACTTCATGGTTGATCGCTACGGTGACTTCGTTCGTTACAAACCCAGCCTCAACGCCCGCACCTGGCTGCTCTGGTTCGGCCCGGCCGGTCTGCTGATCGGCGGTCTGGTGGTGATCGGTTTCATCGTCGGGCGGCGTCGCAAGGCGCACTCCGAACAGGCCGATGTGCTTTCCGAGGACGAGCGACAACGCCTCGCCGCATTGCTGGATGACCACCGCCCATGATCGATTTCTGGATGGCCGCCGGGCTTCTCTTGCTCGTGGCGCTGGGTTTTCTGCTGATACCGGTGCTGCGCGGCCATCGTGCGCAACGTGAAGAAGACCGCACAGCCCTGAACGTGGCGTTGTATCAGGAACGGCTGGGCGAGTTGCAAGTTCAGCAAGAGCAGGGCGTGTTGTCGGTGACGCAACTGCAAGGCGCTCGTGCCGAAGCTGCGCGCGAGCTGCTCGCCGATACTGAAGGCGCAGAGCCTGCCCGTACGTCGCGTCTGGGCAAACCCGTTCTGCTGCTGGCTGCGGTGCTGGTGCCGGTGTTGGGGCTGGCGGGCTATCTGCAACTGGGGGCCATTGACCGCGTCGCGCTGAGCCGCGAATTCGCCCGGCCGCCAACCTCGCTGGCCGACCTGACCCAGCGTCTGGAGCGCAGCGTGCAGGCTCAGCCGGACTCAGCCGAAAACCTGTATTTTCTGGCGCGCAGCTACATGGCGCAGAACCGCCCGGGTGATGCCGCGCAGATGTTCGAGCGCTCGGTGGCACTGGCCGGAAGATCGCCAGAATTGCTCGGGCAGTGGGCACAGGCGTTGTATTTCGCCAGCGACAAACACTTCACCGCACAGGTGCAGGCGCTGACCGACGAAGCGCTGCAGGCCGACCCCAAAGAAGTCACCAGCCTCGGCCTGCTGGGGATTGCCGCGTTCGAAACACAGCGTTATCAGGCAGCGGTGGATTACTGGACCCGCCTGCTGGCGGCGTTGCCCGCGCAGGACGCTTCGCGCTCGGCGCTGGAAGGCGGCATAGCCCGCGCCAGAGAAAACCTTGCCGGGCAGGCCGCGCCGGTCAAGGCCAGGGCGCTCAAGGTGCGTGTCGCGCTGGCTGCCTCGCTCAAGGGTAACGTTCAGCCGGGTGACAGCGTGTTCATCTTCGCCCGTGCAATCAACGGCCCGGCCGCGCCACTGGCGGTCAAACGCATCACGGTGGCGGACCTGCCTGCCGAGGTTGAACTGAGTGATGCCGATGCAATGATGCCGCAACTGAACCTGTCGAACTTTGCGCAAGTCCAACTGGTTGCGCGAGTGTCTCGCGCAGGGCAGCCAACCACCGGTGAGTGGGTCGGCCGCAGTCAGCCGCTGGCCAACGATACTCAGGCGCAGCAGGCGTTGACCATCGACAGTCCGGATAACTAGAGAAATCGCTTATGTACCGTACCGCACGCATCACCTTGTTGGGTCTGGTCGTTGGCCTGAGTGCCTGTGCTGTCCAGCATCCGGCACCGCCTCACAGCCAGGATCCGATCCTTAATCTGCCGGGCGGCCAGCAACCCGGCGCACCGCGCCCGAACACGGCGCCTGCCGAGCCTGCCAAAGCACCAGCCGCAGCGCCGAAGACCTCGGCCAGTTTCGCCCCGCCACCGGGCGGTGGCAGCCATTGGGACCCGCGGCTGGGCGTGTACGTGATGGACGATCAGCCCAACACCTTCTATCGCCAGCGTACTTACTATCAGTGGAACAACGGCTGGAGCTGGGCAACCAACCCTAACGGCCCGTGGCAGGCGACCGACGCCAGCGGCGTACCGGCCGGGCTGGGCAAGCAGTTCAGTAACTGATTCAAGCCTGCAAATGAAAACGGCGACCTGATGGGTCGCCGTTTTGCGTTTCGGGGGGGTTATTTGCCTGGATAGATCTGGTCGAACACACCACCGTCAATGAAGTGGGTCTTCTGCACCGTGCGCCAGTCACCGAAGGTTTTCTCGACCGAGAGGAAGTCCACTTTCGGGAAGCGGTCGGTGTATTTGGCCAAAACCTGCGGGTCGCGTGGGCGCAGGTAGTTTTTCGCCGCGATTTCCTGACCTTCCGGTGACCACAGGTATTTCAGGTAGTCTTCAGCCAGGGCGCGGGATTGTTTCTTGTCCACGACCTTGTCGACCACACTCACTGGCGGCTCGGCTTCTGCCGACACGGACGGGTAGACCACTTCAAACTGGTCGCGACCGAATTCACGAGCGATCATTTCCGCTTCGTTTTCGAAAGTCACCAGCACGTCGCCGATCTGGTTGGTCATGAACGTCGTGGTCGCGCCTCGACCACCTGTGTCGAGCACGGGCACATGGCGGAACAGTTCGCCGACGAATTTCTTCGCGGCCGCTTCATCGCCACCTTTTTTCAGGGTGTAGCCCCAGGCCGACAGGTACGTGTAGCGGCCGTTGCCCGAGGTTTTCGGGTTAGGCACGATGACTTCCACGCCATCCTTGATCAGGTCCGGCCAGTCTTTGAGGGCTTTCGGGTTGCCCTTGCGCACGATAAACACAGTGGCCGAGGTGAACGGCGCACTGTTATTCGGCAGGCGGCTGACCCAGTCTTTCGGCACCAGCTCGCCATTGTCGGCCAGCGCGTTGATATCGGTGGCCATGTTCATGGTAATCACGTCAGCCGGCAGCCCGTCGATGACCGAGCGCGCCTGCTTGCTCGAACCGCCAAAGGACATCTGCACAGTCACGTCTTCATTTTTCTCGGCTTTCCAGTGCTTCTGGAAGGCGCTGTTGTAGTCCTTGTAGAAATCACGCATCACGTCGTAGGAGACGTTGAGCAGCGTCGGGGCTGCCTGGGCAGCGCTGGCAAAGGCCAGGCCAGCGGCCAGTAGCGAGGCGGCGAAGAGTTTATTCACTGCAGGGTCCTTGAGATGAAGAGTCGTGTGATGAAGCCTGATGGCGTAATGCCGCGACACTATCAGTATCGCGCCTGCTGTTTAAAGACTGAAAAGGTCTTTGCTTATGCCTTGTGCTCTACTTTTGCAAACAATTGATTACCGCAGCGCGAACAGAACGCCGCGCCGTGCTCGTGGAAATTCTTCGAGCACACCGGGCAATCGTGTTTCAGCTGTTCGCCGCGCATGGCATTGGCCAGTTCGGCGGTGAATATACCGGTGGGCACGGCGATGATCGAGTAGCCGATGATCATCACCAGCGACGAGAGCATCTGCCCGACCGGCGTCTTCGGCACGATATCGCCAAAGCCCACGGTGGTGAGTGTCACGATAGCCCAGTAAATACCTTTGGGGATGCTGGTGAAGCCGTGCTCCGGGCCTTCGATCACGTACATCAGCGTGCCGAACACCGTGACCAGAGTGGAAACGGTGACCAGAAACACGATGATCTTCTGCTTGCTGCCACGCAGCGCAGCCAGCAAATAGTTGGCCTGGCGCAGGTAAGTGCCGAGCTTGAGCACGCGGAAAATCCGCAGCATACGGATGATCCGCACAATCAGCAGGTACTGCGCGTCGCTGTAATAGATCGACAGAACCCCCGGCACGATAGCCAGCAGGTCGACCAGCCCGTAGAAACTGAACGCGTACTTCAGCGGTCGGGGCGAGCAGTACAGGCGCAGGATGTATTCGATCGCGAACAGCAGCGTAAAACCCCATTCGATCCAGGCGAACAGCATTGCGTAATCGCGGTGAATGCTCTCGATGCTGTCAATGACCGTGACCAGCAGGCTGAGCAGAATCGCCACCAGCACAATCTTGTCAAAGGTTCTGCCGGCAGGCGTATTCGCCTCGAAAATAACGATATGCAACCGCTCGCGGCGGCTGAGAGAGGTGTCCATGGTGCTTCCTGAAGCAAAGATCGGCAGAGCCTAGGAGTATTGGGTGGTTGAGTGCAAGCACACAACACCTGCGGGAGCGAGTCGCGCGACGCTTCGCCTGCTCGCGAAGAGGTCGTTATAGCCCGCGTAAACAGGGTGTTTGGAGCAACGTCTTCGTGAGCAAGCTCACTCCCACAGAAGTCTTTATTCACAGTTCGACAGGCGGCAGCCCCGCTTTTCGGGTTCTTGTAAGACCTACGTAGACAAATCGGCGCTGGAGCGTAAGGAACGACAGCTTTAATTATCGTGCGTCGCTCTGCGTCGCATACCGTTCTGGACGCTCCGCGTCCTCTTGTGGCGCAGAGCGTCCGGTGCTGGAATCATCAGGTATAACAAGCCAGGTGGTGAGTGTCGTCAATGACTGACGCGGGAGGATGCATGCAGTATTCGGGCGAGGGCTTTTCTATAAGGGTATTGGCGTTTGATGATTGCGAGTTGATCAACCGCTATGAAAAGGCCAATCGCAAGCATCTGCAGCCTTGGGAACCGTTGAGGGACGATGACTATTTCATCCTCGAAAACGCCAGATCCAGGGTTCAGCAGCAGTGGGAAAGCATGCAGGGCGGCAGCGCGGTTTTCTTCCTCGTCACCGAGCCAGACGGCGGCGAATTGCTGGGGCGGTGCAGTTACACGAATATCGTGAGGGGCGTTTTTCAGGCCTGCAGTCTCGGCTTCTCGATGGCAGAGACTGCTCAGGGACGTGGCTTGATGAAAAGGGCGCTTGAGGTGACCAATAGCTATTGTTTCGAGCAGATGAGGCTGCATCGAATCATGGCCAGCCACATGCCAGCCAATATACGTAGCGAGCGACTTCTGCAATCACTCGGCTTCGAAAAGGAAGGGTACGCGCGCGCCTACCTGAAAATTGCCGGCGTCTGGGAAGACCATGTCCTGAGGGCACTGATCAATCCGAACGAGGCCTGATAGCGGGGCGAACGCCCTTCCTACTTCTGCGCCACGTCATCCTTTTCCCAGCCGCCGCCGAGTGCCAGAAACAGGTTGATCTGTCCCATGGCCACCTGGGTGTTGGCTTCGGCCATTTGTGCACGCACGTCGGTGTAAGTGCGTGTGGCTTGCAGGTCGGCGAGGAACGAGGCGCGTCCGGCCTGGTAGAAGCGGTGGGTCTGGTCAGCGGCTTCCTTGGCCGATTGTTCGGCTTCCTTGAGAGCATCGCGACGGTCGAGCAGGGCGGTGTATTGCGCCAGACCGGTCTGGGTTTCACGGATGGCGTTGAGCACTACACCGTCAAAGCGCGCCAGAGCAGCCTGGGCCGAAGCTTCGGCCTGATGGATGCGTGCGCGTGAGCCGTTGGACGGGATGGTCCAGTTCAGCAGCGGCCCGAAGCCCCAGCGGTTGGCGGCCGGTTTGCCGAGGTTCTCGATCAGACCGGTAGTGCCGATGCTCGCGCCGATGCTGATGTCCGGATACAACTCGCCGGTGGCAACACCGATCTGCGCAGTCGACATCGCCAGATGACGTTCAGCCTGACGCACATCCGGGCGGCGTTTGAGCAGTGTTGCGCCGTCGCCTACCGGCATGACCTGCGCAATGTGCGGCAGCGCATTGCAGCTGCTGACCCCGGCGGGCAGTTGCTCTACAGGTTTGGCCAGCAGCATCGACAGGCGGAACATCGCCGCCTGACGCCGCGCTTCGTAACGGGGCATTTCGGCGCGCAATGACTTGAACTGCGTCTGCGAGCGAGTGACCTGGGTTTCATCGCCTCGCCCGGCATCGCGCAGGCGCTGGTTGAGGGTCACGCTCTGTTGTTGCAGGTCCAGCGATTCGCGGGCGATATCGAGCTCTTCGTTGGCCGCACAAATCTGCGTGTAGGCGCGCACCACATCGGCGACCACTGTGATACGTGCCGTATCCACCGCCGCCTGATTGGCATCGACATTGGCCTGCGCCGCCTCGATGCCACGCTGCAAGGTGCCGAACAGATCGAACTGGTACGAAGTGGTCAGACCCACGTCGCCGACATTGGCCACCGGCACCTTGTCGGTCAGCAGAAACGCCTCGCCGGACTCCTGCACGCGCTGAGCGCCGATCTTCGCGCCGTTGGTAAAGCCGCCAGCCGCCTCGGCTTCCGAGGTCTGATAGCGAGCACGCTGCAGGTTGGCGGCGGCGATGCGCAGGTCGGTATTGGAGGCGATGGCCTGGCGCACCAGTTCATCCAGACGCGCATCCTGATACAGCCGCCACCAGTGCGCAGGCACTGGGGCCGATACCGTGTTGACCGAGCGCCCGGCCAGCTCGCCCTGTAAATCCGGACGATTGATCGCGCCATCCTTGGGCAGTTGGTAATCCGGCCCGACTACCTGACAGGCCGACAGCACGGCAGTAAAACCGAGTGCGGCCACGCGTAAGGCACGTTTCATCGTGTGTGCTCCTGCGTATCGTCGATGATCGACACCGTCGCAGTACGCCCGGCGATCATGCGGAAGTCGGCAGGTACGTCATCGAAGGCAATGCGCACCGGAATACGCTGTGCCAGACGCACCCAGCTGAAGGCCGGGTTGACGTTGGGCAGCAGGTTCGAGCCGCTGCTGCGGTCGCGGTCTTCGATACCGGCAACGATGCTCACCACATGGCCGGTCAGCCGTGCGTTGTCACCGATGACGCGAATGTCGACGCCCTGGCCGACATGAATGCCGTCCAGTTTGGTTTCTTCGAAATAGCCGTCGATATGGAACGATGCGGCATCGACCACCGATAACACCGGACGCCCGGCGGTGACAAATTCATGGTCGCGGGGCGCGCGGTCGTTAAGGTAGCCGTCCACCGGGCTGCGGATCACCGAACGATCCAGATTCAGCTGCGCGGCATCCACTGCGACCTTTGATTCACCAAGCGCAGAAAGGGCGCGGGCTTCGCGGGACTGGCTTTCTTCCAGTTGCTCACGCGCCACCAGGTTGCCCAGGCCACGGTTACGCTTGTTCTCGCGGCGTGCCTGCTCCCAGGTTTCCTGGCGCTCGGCGACCGTGGCCTGCGCCTGACGCAAGGCCAGGCGGAAGCGGTCCTGATCGATGGTGAACAGCACCTGGCCCTTGTGCACGGGCTGATTGTCGGTGACTTCGACCTTCTGGATCAGCCCGGACACGTCCGGCGCGATCTGCACGATATCGGCGCGAATATGCCCGTCGCGGGTCCACGGCGCGTACATGTAATACATCACCATGCGCCACACAACGACGGCAGCCAGAGTGACAACCAGCAGGGTCAGGACCACGCGGCCCAGTGTCAGTATCGGTTTTTTCATGTCATCAGGTATCGACTTAGAGTATCCACGGCGCCGAGCAACAAAGCGTATAGACCTACGTTGAACAAAGCCCGGTGCCAGACCAGACGGTAGAAGTGGGCACGCGACAGCACGGCGTGCACGACAAGAAACAGCAGATAGGCGATGCCCATCATCGCCAGGAACGTGGGAATGAAGATCCCGCTGATATCCAGATCACCGATCACAGGGGCGCTCCATCGATGTTATGCGGCAGTTGCTCGGTCAGTTCGCCGCCCACGGTGACAATCTCGACCCCCGGCAACAAGGCCAGACGCAGGCCACTGAGGGCGTGCAACAGGTGCAGCCGGGCCGGGTTGTCGCCCATCTCCTGCGCCGTCAACGAACGGCGTGCGCGGTCCATTGCCATCAACAGGCCGCGGGGCGCGGGCAGTCTTTCACCGGCCTTGCGACAGTGCTTGAAATAGCCGCTGACTTCATCGATCACCTGACGCAATAACACTTGTGCGGCAGGCGTGGCGCGTCGGGTGTAGGCCAGCAGGTCGAGCATGTTCAGCGCGACCCGCAGTTCACGCAGGGCAATCCCGGTGTCTTGCGCGGTGAGTGTCAAACGCGGCAGTTGCTGCATCAGGCGGTCGAGCATTTGCACGCCCATGCGCCGGTGTTCGGCCAGAGACGAGTCTTCACTGAGGCTGGCGATGTCACGCCAACTGAAACGGGTCAGACGCTTGACCGCCAGTTCAACGCCGAACGGGCGGAACACCAGCGTCCAGATAAAGGCGAACAACAGCCCGGCAGGACCGGCCAGGTTGGAGTTGAGAAAGTTCATGAAGTCCGCGTCGTAGGCGCTCTGAATGCTGATGAACGACGAGGTGTTGACGATGGTCAGCAGTGTGCCGAGAAAGAAACGCGGTTGCACAGTCAGGGTGCCGACGCAGATGAAGGGCACCGCAAAGGCCAGCACCAGCATCGGGAAGTCGTGCAGGTTGGGCAGCACCACGAACAGGTACAGGCTGGCAAATACCACCGAAAGCAGGGTCCAGAAGAAGAACCGGTAGATTTGCGGGGCAGGGTCGTCCATGGCTGCAAAGAAGCTGCACGACACTGCTGCCAATGCCACGGCACTGGCACCGTCTTTCCAGCCCAGCAGAATCCACAACACCGATGCAGCGATGATCGCCAGTACCGTCGAGGTTACTGAGTAGAGCATCAGGCCGCGGTCCAGAAACGGCGTCAGCCTGCCCAGACGCCAGTGGCGATAGACCGCTCTCCATGATGACTGATCGTCTGTCTTGATCGCATATTGCAGGGTCCGGCAATCCAGCCACAGGTCGATCCACTCGCCGAGCCTGAACAGTGTATTGGAGAGCAGCAGTTGATCGCGGTCGTCCAGATGCGTGGAGCTCGGCTGAAGGCGTTCCAGCTCACCGTGCAATTGTTGCCATTGCTCCCGTTGCGGGCCGTCAGCTGTACTTTCAAGCCAGTCGCAAGCCTTTTGCAGTACGGGTTTCAGGCTGGCCAACAGCTCGGGCGTGCGCCGCTCCAGCGCCCACAATGCGTCATCCAGTGCATCGATGACCGGCAAGAGATGGATCATTCGGCCGCGCAGTTCATTGGCATTGCGTACGGTTTGCTTGCGTGCACCCTCGTGACTCAACTGGCCGATCATCATTTCCAGAGAGTTGAAGCTGCCAACCATCGAATTGCGCAGTGCGCCGATTTCCTCGGGCTCACAGGTGCGGCTGATAAAGCGCTGGCTGTAGGTAGAGGCGTCACTGAACCATTTTTCCGTGGTGGCCTGAAACACCGGTGCCAGGCGTCTGGGCCAGAACATCGCACCCACGACAGCGGCGCAGATGATGCCGAGAAAAATCTCTTCGGTACGCGACACGGCGATGTCGAATACAGCCTGCGGGTTGTCGACCACCGGCAGGGAAATCAGCGGCATGGTGTAACCCGCCAGCATCAGTGCGTAGCTGTTGGCCGTGCGCAAGTGCAGGGAAAGGAACAACAGCGTGCCGGTCCACAGTCCGACCACGATGGCCAGTAGCAAGGGCGTCTGTACGAACATCGGCACCAGCAATACCGATGCAGCCGCGCCAGCCAGAGTTCCGGCGGCCCTGTACAGGGCTTTGGAACTGGTTGGGCCGACAAAGGGACTGGAGACGATGTACACCGTGGCCATGGCCCAATAGGGGCGAGGCATTTCCATCAACAGCGCGATGTACAGCGCCAGCATCGATGCGCCGAAGGTACGTACGCCGTAGAACCAGTCGCGTGCCGGTGGGACGCTGGAGAAAAATCCGCTCAAACCGGCCCCCCGTGCTCACCTTGTGCAGCCTCGGCGAAGGCCTGAAATACCCGCAAGGTAGCTTCGAGATCGGCGGGTTGAAGGCCCTGAAGCACATCCGCCCGCAGACGCGTCAGCTCCAGTTCTATCGAGCCAGCCAGCGCACGACCCTTGTCGGTCAGGCTCAGGGCCTTGGCGCGGCGATCATTGGGGTCTTCGCTGCGGCAGACGATGCCGGCCTTGCACAGCTGGTCGAGCAGGCGCACCAGTGTCGGGCTTTCCATGCCGGCCGCCTGCGCGACTTTTACCTGATGCACGCCGTCACCCAGGCGTGCAATGGCCAGCAGTGGCCCGGCGCACGCTTCAGAAATTTCATAGGTGGCCAGTGTGTTCTGGCAAATGCGTCGCCATTGGCGAGAGGCGGCTACCAGGCCGCTACTGACAGCGCGATGCAGTGGGTCGACAAGCATGAATCACCGGGGTTGGGTCGTGAACAATTTAGTTAGGAGCGTTATTGTTAGGGAGGATATTAGTAGGATGCTAACTAATATCTCGTAACAAGTTCTTACAGTCAACCCGTAACTGCCCAGTGGGGCTTTTTCGGTTACAGGGGCGTCCGAACGGGTTTTTTGAGGGAGCGTAGAGGCGATGAACGGCTATCTGCGTCCGCTTTTAGCGGTGAAAGTTCATTATTTCAAAAAATAATTGCTACCGTTCGTCGGTAAGAGACCCGGAAATGCCGAGCTTTTACTCAGCCTCATTCAAAAAAATGGCGCGGCACCCGATAGAAGGGTCCTGATGAATCGCCGCCTGCAGCAAATGGATGGCAATCTGCCTTGTGTCGTGATTTGACATCAAAGTAGTGGCATTGGTGTTTTTGTGGCGGTTTATTGGCGTCATAGTGTTGTCGTCGCTGTTTAAAAAATAAACGATTCAGCCGATAGTCTGGTTGACCACAACGGGCCAGCACGCCCGTTCCAGAGCCATTCTGTCGGTGCGCAATGCGTACCTTGCGAGCTACTCCATGATCGACCTTGCCACCTGGAATCTTTCCGTCCCTGTCGGAAGTCCCGCGACCATCATCGAAACCCCCAAGTTGGTTAAGGGTTATCGGGATGGCTATTTTCAATCCGGGGATACGCTGTTTTTCTGGGCACCGGTGACCGGTTCCACCACAGAGAACGCCAAGTACCCGCGCTCCGAATTACGCGAGACGACGTCCGATGGCAGGGTCTTCAACTGGGCCTACTCAAGCGCTGACAATTTTCTGCGCGCGACGCTGGAGGTCGATCAAGTGCCTTCCACGGGCAAAATCGTGATCGGTCAGATTCACTGCTACCAGAGCACCGAGCCGCTGCTGAAGGTGGAGTACCAGTACAAGGAGAAGCTGCAGACCGGCAATATCGTCGCCAAGTTTCGTCGTACGCCAGACTCGGAAATCGAGGTCATTACCATTGCGCAGGGCGTGCCGCTCAACAAGCAGTTCAACTACACCATCAACCTGTCGCCCAGCGGCGACCTGACGGTCAATGCCTTCGACGCAGTCTGGTACGCCAAGCTGGATTCAGCCTGGGCCAGTAAACTGTTCTACTTCAAGGCAGGGGTCTATACCCAGGACAATACCGGTTACACCACTGAAGGCGGTTCGGCCACTTTCTACAAGCTGGCCATTGCCCACGAGAAAAAGAATTGATCGTTACGGTCTGGAAGATTCAGACCGCTGGAAATATCAGACTGAAGCAGATTCTGCCGGCGGCGGGTTGAGCCACTTCGACCCGCCCGCCATGCAAGTGCATGATTGCTGTAACAATGGCCAGCCCCAGGCCGTTGGAGTCCGAGCGCTCATGGCGCGAGGCGTCACCCCGATAGAAGCGGTCGAACAGTCGCGCGAGCGTGGCTTGTGGTAATACCGGGCCCTGATTTTCTACTTCGATTCGCCACTGACGATCAACTGCCGCAACACGAATCAGGATTTCGCTGTTTTCATTCGCATAGCGAATTGCGTTGGCGACCAGATTGCTCAGGGCACGGCGCAGCAGGATCGGGTCGGCCAGCAACGTACCTTGTCCGCTGTGGCTCAGCCGCAGATTACGCTCTTCAGCCAGCCCTTCGAAATAACCGGCCACGCGTTGTAATTCATCGTGCAGGTCCAGCGGCTGGCGTTCCAGCGCGGCCTGGGCTTCGTCCGCTCGTGCCAGAAACAGGATGCTTTCCACCAGCCTTGAGATACGTTCCAGCTCTTCCAGATTGGAAGCCAGCAGGGCCTGATATTCGTCGGCGCTGCGGTTCTGGCGCAAGGCGACCTGGCAGTGGCCCATCAGCGAGCCGACCGGTGTTCGAATCTCGTGGGCCAGATCGGCGGAGAACTGCATCAAGCGTCGATAGCCATCGTCCAGACGGTCAAGCATGGCGTTGAAGGCATCGCTCAATTGTTGCAGCTCGACAGGCGTGTCGTGGCTGTCGAGCCGTTTGTGCAGGCTGGCCGGGGTGATTGCGGCAGCGTGGGCAGCCATTCTGCGCAGTGGGCGCAAGCCGCGCCGCAGCAATACGTAACCCAGCACGGCGGTAATCAGGAACGCCAGCGCAACGGCGATATAAATGCTCTGCCGGAAGCTGGCGAGCATGGCCATTTCCTTGACCATCAGGTGCGCGGCCTGCAAGCGCACCGCAACGCCATTGGACATCACCTGCACTGCCGCCGCACGCAACGGCACGCCTTGCAAGCTCATGCCACTGCGCAGGTCATCGACCCGTAATGGCTGATCCTGCGCCACGGTCGGCAGTTCCGGCAGTGGCGCGCGTTGCGGGTTGACCGATATCACCGGTGGCTTGCCCGGCTCGCCGATGATGAAGATATCTTCCTCGCTGTCGAGCATGTTCTCGAACAGCTGCGGGCTGCCTTTGAGGTTGTCCATCGTCAGGTCGTAGCGCAACAGCTTGCGGAAATGATCGAGCCGCGCCAGTACCGCATGGTCGCTGCGCTGCATCACCGTTTCTTCTATGGACTGGTACAGATAAAGGCCCGCGCCGCTGACCGTAAGCATGGCCACCAGCGCGAAGGCGAGGGTAGAACGCAGGGTCAGGGAAGGCTGGCGTCGCATGGCCGCACCTCACACACATAACCGATACCGCGCACGGTGTGGATGAGCTTGACCGGGTAGGGCAGGTCGACCTTGCTGCGCAGACGCTTGATGGCGACGTCCACGACATTGGTGTCGCTGTCGAAATTCATGTCCCAGACTTCCGAGGCGATCTGTGCTCGTGACAGCACGTCGCCTTCGCGGCGTAATAACAGGTGCAGCAGGGCAAACTCCTTGTTGGTCAGCACGATGACCTGCTGCTGACGCGTCACGCGGCGGCGCAGCAGGTCCAGTTCAAGGTCGGCCAGATGAAAATGGTCTGCCTCGCGCACCACGCCCCGGCGCAGGATGGTGCGGATGCGCAGCAGCAGTTCAGTGAAGGAAAACGGCTTGACCAGATAATCGTCAGCGCCCAGTTCCAGCCCGCGAATCCGGTCCTGCAACTGGTCGCGAGCGGTCAGGAATAGCACCGGCACGTCCTGCCGGGCGCGCAGCACTTCGATGATCTGCCAGCCATCGATGCCTGGCAGCATCACATCCAGCACGATCAGGTCGTAGCGGTTTTCCAGTGCCAGGTGCAGGCCGTCGGCACCGTGCTGGGTCCAGTCGACCTTGTAGCCGGATTCACCCAGGCCCTTCTTCAGGTATTCACCGGTTTTGGTGTCGTCTTCAATCAGCAGGATATGCATCGTTTTGTCCGCTACGCTTTTGCAGGCACCCACGGTGCACCGATGCCGAAGTCTAACCAGTTGCCGACAAGGTGTCCGGCGAATGACAAAAATGTCATTGCCCGGTCATTCTGCGGTGCCGGTAACGGTGCAAGGATGGGTTTCAGATATCAACTGCCAAGGAAGTACCGATGAAGACTGCACTCTCTACTACGTTCGGCCTGCTGTTGCTCAGCGCTGCTGTCATGACTCAGGCTGCTGACATGAAGGTGGTTAAACCGATGCGCGGGACCGTCGACAGCGTCAGCGCCGACACACTTGACTTCACCACCCGTGCGGGCCAGCACCAGAGCATCAAACTGACTGAAAAGACCGGTATTCGTCTTGTATCCGAAGCCGATTTCAAGCAGATCAAAGGTGACAGCTTCGTGGGTTCGGCTGCCATTCCCCAGGCTGATGGCACGTTGAAAGCGCTGGAAGTGACCGTGTTTGAAGCGAGCCTTAAAGGCAGCGGCGAAGGCCATTATGGTTGGGAAAACGCGGATGGCAGCACGGGCACCATGACCAATGGCACTGTCGGCACGCTGGCCGGGGCTGATGGCCGCACGCTGACCGTCAAGTACGAGGGGGGCGAGAAGAAGCTGGTGGTGCCACAGGATGTGCCTATCGCCTACGTTGAACCGGGCAAGGTCGACCAGTTGACCAAAGGCGCCAAGGTCGTGGTGTTCCCGGCTGACGACGGCAAGTCAGCACGCGGTGTGGCAGTCGGCAAGGACGGTTTCACTCCGCCGATGTGATCGCCGCCGAGGATGTCAGTGGCTGGCTGCTGCTGACATTCCCGGCCATGCCTGATTCAGAGGAATCTCGACATGAAAACCCGTCCCATTCATCCGTGGCCGGTGCGCCTGACGCATTGGGTCAATGCCGTGGGCATGGTCTGCATGTTCATGAGCGGTTGGGCGATTTACAACGCATCGCCACTGATGCCATTCACCTTTCCCAAATTCCTGACCCTCGGCGGCTGGCTGGGCGGCTCCATTGCCTGGCACTTCGCGGTCATGTGGCTGTTGGTGATCAACGGCCTGCTGTATGTGCTGTATGGCGTATTCAGCCGCCACTTCAAACGTGATCTGCTGCCGGTTCGCCCGTCTGAAGTGAAGCGTGACATGAGTGATGCGCTGCATTTGCGCCTGGCCCACGTCAAAGGCCGTTACAACGCGGTGCAACGGCTGATGTACTGGCTGGTGTTGATTATGGGCGTGCTGGTCGTGGTGTCCGGGCTGGCTATCTGGAAACCGGTGCAGTTTCAGGGCCTGGTTGCGCTGCTGGGCGGGTTCGATTTTGCCCGCTGGGTGCATTTTGGCGCGATGACGGCCATCGGCGCGTTTGTTGTTGTTCATCTGGTGCTGGTCGTGCTGGTGCCCAGTACCTTGTTACCCATGATTACCGGCGGCCGCCAGCCGAACGAAGACGGAACTGCGCAACCATGAACGAACCTCGTAAACGCATCACCCAGCGCATTCGTCTTGAGCCTGCGCAGCAGAGCCAACTTGTCGATATTCAGCGCCGCTCTTTTCTGCGCGCCGGGCTGACCGTGGGGGCGATGTCGATGCTCACCGGCTGCAACCTGCAGGATGGCGATCAGGTCGATAAAGTGCTGTGGGCCATGTCGCGCTGGAATGACCGGGTTCAGGCCTGGCTGTTCAACGGCCAGAAACTGGCCCCGACCTACAGCAAGGCGCAGTTGACCAACCCGTTCCCGTTCAATGCGTTCTACCCCGAATACAACGTGCCGGAGGTGGAGCTTTCCGACTATCGGCTGGCGGTGTCCGGGCTGGTGCGTGACAAGCAGCCGTGGACGCTGGGTGCTCTGCGCAAATTGCCGCAACGCACTGACATTACGCGGTTGATCTGTATTGAAGGCTGGAGCGCGATAGGGCAATGGGGCGGTGTGCCGCTGAAGACGTTTCTGGAGTACATCGGCGCCGATACCACGGCACGTTTCGTCGGCTTCAAGTGCGCCGATCGCTATTATTCAAGCCTGGATATGCCCACTGCGCTGCACCCGCAGACGTTGCTGGCGCTGGACTTCGGTGAAGTGGCCCTGCCACCTGATTACGGTTACCCGTTGCGGGTGCGGGTGCCGACCAAGCTGGGCTTCAAGAACCCCAAGCACATCGTCGAGATCTTCGTCAGCAACGAGAATCCTGGGGGGTATTGGGAGGATCAGGGGTACAACTGGTTCAGCGGGATCTAGGCGCGGACGCAGAGCGTCCAGAAATGTGGAGCATGGGCACGATAGGTGTTCTTACGAGCCCCTCTCGTTCCTCACGCTCCGCGTGGGAGTGCAGTTCGTGACGCTCTGCGTCACACAGCGGTTCTGCGACTTCAGGTGGATTGAGGTTCGGCTCAGGTCACCTTTTCGCCCCTCGGCGAGTGACTTTGACGGGGCAAAGTAACCAAACCCCTCGCTCCTGTTTCCGGCCCGACTGCGTCGGGTTCCTTCGCCCTGACACTGATCCGGGGGTCGCCGCAACGGGCCATCCATGGCCCGGTGCGGCTAGCCTGGCGTCCTGCCAGGCTACCCCCGGATCAGCGCCAGGACTCAGCCGTCACTAACGTCGCACTCTGCGTCGTCAGTGCCATCGTGGTTGAAAAGCATTTCGGTGGTAGTTCACCGCGTGGGAATGCCGTTCGTGACGCTCTGCGTCACATGGCGGTTTTTTCTTTGTCAGGTGGATTGAGGTTCGGCTCAGGTCACCTTTTCGCCCCTCGGCGAGTTACTTTGATGAGGCCAAAGTAACCAAAGCCTTTCGCTCCGGTTTCCGGCCCGACTTCGTCGGGTTCCTTCGCCCTGGCACTGACGTTGCACTCTGCGTCGTCAGTGCCATCGCGTTAAAAAGCGCTTTCAGGCGCGGCGTTTCAGGTCAGTTCAGGCCCAGTTTGCCGCGCAGGGTCGAGAGGTCTTCGGCCAGGGTGTTGACCGGGCCGACCAGGGCTTTGCGGTCGTTCTCTTTGACTTTGTCGTAGGTTTCAAAGCCACCGTCCTTGGTCTTGTACTTGGCCAGAATCTTGTCCACGGTGGCGAAGTTCTTGTCGACTTTGCTGGAGAAGGCTTTGTCCTGCTGCTCGATCTGCGGGCGGAACAGGTCGACGATTTTTTTCGCGCCGTCGATGTTGCCCTGGAAGTCATACAGGTCGGTGTGGCTGTAACGGTCTTCTTCGCCGGAGATCTTGGTCGCTGCTACTTCTTCCAGCAAGGCTGCTGCGCCACCGACTACTTTTTCAGGCGGGAAGGTCAGGTCGGCTACGCGCTTTTCCAGGTCCTTGACGTCGCTCAACAGCTTGTCGGCGATAGGGCCCTGGTCCTTGGTGGTGTTCTGCGAGAACAGCGCGTACTCCAGACGATGGAAACCGGTGAAGTCTTCTGCCGTAACGCCTTGCTCGTGGTCGTCGACGCGTGAGTCGATGGACGCATCCAGGTCACTGAACAGTTCGGCAATCGGCTCTACCGACTCGTAGTACACGCGGGTAGGGGCATACAGCTTTTTGGCCGTCGCGATGTCGCCCTTCTTCACGGCATCGGTGAACTTCTGGGTGTGGCTGACCAGTTCTTCGATGTTTTCGGTCACGTAAATCTTGTAGTCCGAAACCGGACCTACCAGGTCCAGCGGCGCGGTGGCGGCAAAGGCAGCCAGTGGCATCTGGAGCAGGCCAAGGGTCAAGAGCAAAGCCAGGGGCGTCTTTTTCATGGGTGTCTTCCGGGTCTGGAGTGGGTAGGTCATGCGGTTGTAGTGGACGCCGCCGCTGCCAGCAGCGAGCGGCCGATGAAATCCTGGTCACCGGTTACCCCCGGCAGGGTGAAGAAGTAACCACCACCGACCGGCTTGAGGTATTCCTCCAGCGGCTCGCCGTTGAGGCGGCTCTGAACGGTAATGAAGCCTTTTTCCAGGTCAGCCTGATAGCAGATGAACAGCAGGCCCATGTCCAGCTGACCGTTCTTGTTCACCCCGTTGGAGTAATTGAACGGACGGCGCAGGATCAGGTTGCGCTGGCTTTCGGCGGTACGCGGGTTGGCCAGGCGGATGTGCGAATCCAGTCGGGTTTTCTTGCCTTCCGGGTCTGCCACGTAGTTGGGTACGTCGGTCTCGACCTTGCCGTCCATAGGTGCACCGGTGCTTTTGCTGCGGCCGAAAATCGATTCCTGCTCCTGCAATGGCGTGCGGTCCCAGCGTTCCACGAAGTTACGGATGATTCGCACGGCCTGATAGCTACCGTTGGCGGCCCACGCTGGCTCGTCGCTACCCGGCTGCACCCAGACCAGCTCGTTCATGGTCTTCTGGTTGTTGGAATCCGGATTTGCCGAGCCATCCCGGAAACCGAGGAAATTGCGCGCGCTTTCCGGCGGCTGACCGGGCTTTTTCGGTGCCTGGGGCGGCACGGTGCCTTCCTGTTTCCAGCGCACCAGCAGCAGGTCAGGCAGGTTCTTGACGATGTCGCGCAGGGCGTGAATGTTGCTGTCGGCGGTGTTGGCGCAGAACTGGATGCTCAGGTCGCCATGGCAACTGGCCGGATCCAGCGCGTCGTTGGGGAAGCCGGTCATGCGGATCAGGCGTTTGGGTTTGACCGGGGTCAGGCCAAAGCGCTCATCGAACAGCGATTCGCCTACCGACACGGTAATGGTCAGGTTGTCCGGGGTGACCACCGGGCCAAGAATGCCGGAATCAGGCGGTGGCAGTTTCGGATCAATCTCCGGCACCGGGCCGCCGGTCATCAGGAACGCGATGCGCTCATTGAGCGTGCGGAACAGGCGCTCGAGGTCTTCGCGGTCGGCGGCCAGCACGTCGAACGCGACCAGCATGCCTGCGGCCGGACGCGGGTTGACGATGCCGGTCTGATGCAGGCCGTGAAAATCGTTGTGGTCCTGAGTCTTTTCGCTGTTGGGCGCTTCGGTGACCTGCGCCGGCGTTGCGGCCAGTACGTTGCCGCTCAGGCTGCTGCCAGCCAGCGCGGCACCGGCAGCACCGAGACCCATCAGGACACGGCGACGCTGTATTGAAGCGGGAGCGTTAGTAGCGTCTGGATTGCTGTCTGGGTTTTTCATCGTAGTGTGCTGTGCTCCAGTGAATCAGAGGTCAGAAAGGCCAAGTGCCGCGTCGATGCCGTTGAGTGCGTCAGCCAGTGCGCCAGCCTTGGCGGCGATTTGCCGACGCTGTGTCTCGTCCACCTGGTCATAGGGGCGCATGCCCCCATCAGCGGTGCTCAACGCATCAAGTGTGGTGTCCAGATCAGCCATGGCTGCATCGATCTTCTGCAGCAGATCGGCAGCGCTGCGGGTCAGCAACGGACGCAGCAGATCGACGATTTTGCGGGTGCCGTCCAGATTGGCGACAAAGCCGTTGAGGTCGCTGTGGCTGTAGCGTTCTTCTTCGCCGTTGCTGCGTACGTCAGCCAGGCTGCGCATCGTGCGGATGGCGATGGCCGCCAGTTGTTCGGGAGCCAGCGATTGCGCCATTAACTGCTGTTTGAGCTGAGTGACATCGGTTTGCAGGCGCTGCGCGACGGGCGACAGGCCCTCGACGCTGTGCTGATCGAACAATGCGTATTCAATGCGGTGGAAGCCGGTAAAGCCCGGATCCTGTTCACGCTTCTCATAGTAATCGGCGCGGGCATTGATGGCATTGTCCAGTTCCGACAGGCGCTGAGCAGCGGGAGCAATGCGCTGATACGCAGTGCGGGCGGGCAGATACGCCGCCTGCGCGGCGCTCAAGTCGCCAGCCTCAATGGCTTGTTGCAGAGCCGTCACGGCCTTGATCAGTGCCGAACCTTGCAGGCTCAGGTACACCCGGTATTCGGAAAGAGGGCCGATGAAGGCGGTCATCGACGGACGTGCCTTGGCTTTTGCATCTGACTCGGCGGTCGGGGTGACGTGCAAGGTGCCACGCGGGTTGCTGAGCAGGCCGCAGGTGATCGCGTAATCGCCGGGAGCCAGATTGGCATTGATCACCTGGCTCAACCCCGGCGCAATGTTTTCCCGCTCTTCAACCACCAGCACGCCATCGAGAATTTCCCATTCGACGGCGCGTTCCGAGCGGTTGACGATGCGGAAGGCATTCTTGCCCGCCGCCACTGTCAGCACATTCGGCTCACAGTTGCGGGCGTGAATATTGACCACGGTTTCAGTGCCGGCATTGGCTGCACGCTTTTTTGCCGCGACCTGCGAGGCGTAATAGAACAGCCCGCCAGCGGCAATCATCAGGATCACCGAACCGGCGACAGCCAATTGCAGGACACGGGGCGGCCGGGCGTTCTCGGAAGGCCCTGGGGTACGGATAGACATGGGTGCCCTTATTCGTTCGTCACAGAAGATGTTTTCGGCTGTAGGGTCTTGCCGGACGCCGGGGTGTGCGGCATGAAGAACAGCAGCAGCGCCCCGATCAGGTAAATCAGGTAGACGCTCAAGGTGCTGACGGTCGGAGCGTCCTGGTAACCGAACATGCCGGCCAGTACCGAGCCGGCGGGCCCATCCATCGGCAACAGTGCGCTGATGTCGAAGACCACTTCCTGCAGATGATTCCAGATCCCGGCTTCATGCAAAGCCTGAACGGAGTTGGCGAGAATGCCCGCGGCTACCACCAGAATGAACAGCCCGGTCCAACGGAAAAACAGGCCCAGGTTCAGGCGCATGCTGCCGCTGTAAATGGCTACGCCGAAGCCCACGGCCAGCAACAGGCCGAGCAGGGCACCCAGCGGTGCGCCCGAGCCTTCGCTCTGCTGGAACACCGCGAGCAGAAAGAATACGGTCTCCAGCCCTTCGCGGGCCACGGCGAAAAACACCATGGCGATCAGCGCGTAGGTCTGGTTTTTCGAGCCGGTGAGGGCAGCGTCCAGAGATTCATGCAAAGCGTGCTTGATCGAGCGGGCAACCTTGCGCATCCAGAACACCATCGAGCTTAAAATGCCCACGGCGATCAGGCCGACAATGCCTTCGAACAACTCCTGTTGCTTCTGCGGGAATTCGGCGCTCATCAACTCAAGCCCGCCACCGACGAACAGCGACAGCGCGGCAGCGAGGAACACGCCGATCCACACCGCAGGCATCCACTCGCCGCGGCCGGTCTGCTTCAGGTAACTGGCGATAATGCCAACAATCAGCGCGGCTTCGATGCCTTCGCGCAGCATGATCAAAAACGGAACGAGCATATCTCACCGGGTCAAAACTGTAGGGTGAACGTGCTTCAGCGAGCCATAAGCCGGAAACACTGCGTAACATAATGATACTCATTCTTGAATGCGGGTAGTTGTTTTTTATCTGCATCCCGGTTTTGGCAGGTTGTTCAGGTCAGGTTCAGCTGGGCTGGCTTGAGCGTAATAAATACCGGGGGCGGCCACTGGGTGGCCTGACCTGCCCATTTCTATTTGGGAAAACACGATGTCATCAGAATCAGACGCACCTGGCAGCGAGTGCGCACAGCCAATTGACGCGAACGCTGCTGCACATGCAGAGGCGGTCGAAATGCTCAAGGCCATCGACAGTCGATGGGAGTCACTGATCAATCACGTCGGCCCCTGTCTGCACCCCGTCACGGCTGCGCAGGACCCATTCCAGGCGCTGATCAAGGCCGTCGCCTATCAGCAACTGCATGCCAAAGCGGGTGACGCTATGGTCATGAGGCTGCGCGCCCTGTTTCCAGACGCGGCTTTTCCGGCCGCGCAGGCATTGGTCGAACTGGATGAGCAAACACTGCGCTCCTGCGGTTTCTCGGCGTCCAAGTGCCGTGCGATCAAAGCCATTGCCGCGGCACGGGTCGACGGTCTTGTCCCCGATGTCAGCGCTGCATTGGCCATGAGCAATGAAGCGCTTGTCGAGCGCCTCATCCAGTTGCCGGGCGTAGGTCGCTGGACGGTCGAGATGATGCTCATTTACGGTCTCGGTCAGATGGACGTGATGCCCGCCAGCGACTATGGCGTGTGCGAAGGCTATCGACGGCTGTATGCTCTCGAACTCAAGCCGGGTCATAGGGAAATGGCCAGAATTGGCGAACGGTTCGGCCCTTACAGGACGATTGCCGCCTGGTATTTGTGGCGAGTACCGGCCAACTTCAGCGACATCGACTTATCTCGAATTTGAAAGCAAGACTCGGAGTGCCTGTGTGTTGCGGCAGGGATAGGCTCATCGAAACTCAAGACAGGCCATCAGCATGGAAAACATGAAAGGCACGTTGAAAACGCGCGCGCCACGAACCGAAGAGGATCCGCGCTGGGAGGTCCTGCTCAATCGTCGTTCAGGTGCGGGCGCTGACTTCGTCTACGGTGTGCTGACAACCGGTATCTACTGCAAACCCGGCAGCCCGAGCAAACTCCCAAGACCGGAAAACGTCGTGTTCTTTTCTTCGGCAAGCGAGGCTGAAGCTGCCGGGTTTCGCCCGTCGCGGCGCACTGGCAGTGATCAGCAAAGCGTGGACCTCAAGCATGCCTCGGCCGTTTCCGAAGCCTGCAGGCTGATAGACGCCTGCGACTCGATGCCCAATCTCGCTGCGCTTGCGGAGAAGGTCGGGATGAGCAGTTTTCATTTTCACCGCACTTTCAAGAAGCTCACCGGGTTGACGCCCAAAGCCTACAGCGTCGCTTCCTTGCGCTCGCGAGTGAAAGTCCAGCTTTCCCACGATGTGACCATCACCAGTGC
Organism: Pseudomonas syringae group sp. J248-6; assembly: GCF_032586995.1. Taxonomy (NCBI): domain Bacteria; kingdom Pseudomonadati; phylum Pseudomonadota; class Gammaproteobacteria; order Pseudomonadales; family Pseudomonadaceae; genus Pseudomonas; species Pseudomonas syringae group sp. J248-6. Next base: position 156,296 of record NZ_JAWHOP010000008.1, read on the forward strand.
GCTGTATGAAGCAGGCTTCAACTCCAACAGTCGATTCTATGAGGCTTCGCAGAAAATGCTGGGCATGAAACCTTCTGAATACCGCGCAGGCGGGACCAATGTCGATATCAGGTTTGCACTGGGTGAAAGCTCGCTGGGCTCGATTCTGGTGGCCAGAAGTCCCAAGGGTATCTGCGCCATTTCGCTCGGAGACGACCCCAATGTTCTGGTCGAAAAGTTTCAGGATCAGTACCCCAATGCCAATCTGATCGGCGGGGATGAAGAGTTTGAACAACTGGTCGCCCGGGTCGTGGGCTTTGTCGAGTCGCCTGCGACCGGCCTCGCGCTGCCGCTGGATATCCGCGGCACGGTTTTTCAGGAGCGGGTATGGCAGGCGCTCAGGGATATACCTGCCGGATCGACCGCAACCTACACCAATATCGCCACCCGGATCGGTATGCCCAGCGCGGTTCGCGCAGTGGCGAATGCGTGCGGCGCCAACACGCTGGCAGTTGCCATTCCCTGCCATCGGGTCGTGCGCAGCGACGGGTCGTTATCCGGCTATCGCTGGGGTGTCGAGCGCAAGCGCAAGCTGCTTGAAATCGAAGCTGCCGAGGGAACAGGGCTTCTTTCAGGGCTTTGAACAGCAGCCTGACTCGCCGAGAATCCGGTAGGCCAGCCTTACCCGTTCTTCATTCGGATAGTTCTTGTTGGCCAGAATCACGATGCCGAGCTGTTTTTCCGGTATGAACGCGACATAGCCACCGAAACCGTTGGTTGATCCGGTCTTGTTGACCCAGACCGCAGATTGCGCTGCCTGCGGCGGCTCGATCACTTCGGTTTTGAGCGTGTTCAGCATGGCACTGGCGTTGCCTTCAAGCAGCTGCGCCAAGCCAACCGGCATCGGATACTGCTCCCAGATCAGGTCCTGAGTCATGCCGCCGACTTTGAAATAGCTGATCCGTGTGTCGCTGAGCGCGCGTTGCAGCGGCGCATCGTATTGACCAGGCCCAAGGTTTGCCTCGACAAAACGGATCATGTCCCGAGCACTCGATTTCACGCCGTAGGCTTCACTCGCCAGAGGACCTGGGTTAACCCTGACCGGTTCGTCGAGTTTGTTGTAGCCCTGTGCATAAAACGCCTGCTTTTCGTCGGGCACGGTCACGTAGGTGTTGCTCAGGTTCAGCGCCGGAAACAGACGCTGCTGGAGGGCTTTTTCATACGGCAGCTTCATGCTGCGCGCCGCAACCATGCCGAGCAGGCCCACACTCGGGTTGGCATAGGTGCGGTGGGTGCCGGGCAGGTAGTCGGGCTGCCAGGCCTTGAAATAGTCCATCAATTGGCGAGTGTTCTGCACCTTGTCGGGCACTTGAAGGGGGAAACCGCCTGCTGTGTGGGTGCCGAGGTGAAAGACCGGTATTTTGCCCAGACGTGTGTCATTCAATTGCGGCAGGTAGGTGTCGATGCTGTTGTTCAGCGACAACTGCCCATTGGCCTGCGCCCAGGTGGCCAGTGTGGTGGTGAAGGTTTTGCTGATCGAGCCCAGTTCGAACAACGTATCGCTGGACACCGGCTGGCCGGTTGCTTTTGAGGCGACGCCGTAGTTATAGAACTGTTGTGTACCGTTGTGGGTGATGGCGATGGACATGCCTGCAATGTTGTTTTCCTGCATCACCTGCTGCGCCGCTTGCTGCACAACGGCATCAAGGTCAGGTGCCGGGTCTTGAGCGCAGGCAAGGGAAGCGTTCAGCACAAGCGCCGCGCATAACAGTGTCTTATTCCATGGCATCACATGATTCCTTGTTGTTTTGGGTCGCCGCCGATCATCGAAGAACGCTGTTTTGAAGCCTTGCTGCGGTGGTCGGTGGCGGCGGGTTTGCGTAATATGCCTCCTTTTTTGCGCTTCCTCCACGGGGCGCGGTTCAGGTAACCCATGAAATCAATCCGTATACGCGCCGAAGTCCTGGCCGGGCTCACGACATCCTTTGCGTTGGTGCCCGAGTGCATTGCCTTTGCACTGGTGGCCCATCTCAACCCGCTGATGGGGCTCTACGGCGCGTTCATCATTTGTACGCTGACGGCCCTGTTCGGCGGGCGTCCGGGTATGGTTTCCGGCGCGGCCGGTTCGATGGCGGTGGTAATCGTCGCGCTGGTGGTGCAGCACGGCGTGCAGTATTTGCTGGCGACCGTGCTGCTGGGCGGTTTGATCATGATCCTGTTCGGGCTGCTGCGGCTCGGCAAACTGGTGCGGCTGGTGCCTTATCCGGTGATGCTGGGCTTCGTCAACGGCCTGGCGATTGTGATCGCGATGGCGCAATTGGAGCACTTCAAGGTTGGTGAGTCATGGCTCAGCGGTACGCCGCTGTACGTGATGCTCGGTCTGGTGGCGCTGACCATGGCGATTGTCTATCTGTTGCCGCGCCTGACTCGTGTTGCACCGCCTGCGCTGGTGGCGATCCTGAGCGTCGGGCTGGCGGTCTACCTGCTCGGCCTGCCGACCCGCACCCTGGGCGACATGGCGCACATTGCCGGTGGCCTGCCGGTATTCGCCATGCCGGACATTCCGTGGAGCCTGGACACCCTGCGCATCATCGCCCCGTACGCCATCCTGATGGCGCTGGTCGGTCTGCTCGAAACCCTGCTGACCCTGAACCTGACCGACGAGATCACCGAGACCCGCGGTTATCCGGATCGCGAGTGCGTAGCGCTGGGTGCTGCCAACGTGGTGTCCGGTGCCTTCGGCGGCATGGGCGGTTGCGCGATGATCGGCCAGACGGTGATCAACCTCAGTTCCGGCGGCCGCGGTCGTGTGTCGGGCGTGGTGGCGGGTTTGATGATCCTGATGTTCGTGCTGTTTCTGTCGCCGCTGATCGAGCGCATTCCATTGGCGGCGCTGGTCGGGGTGATGTTCGTGGTCGCTCAGCAGACGTTCGCCTGGGCCTCGTTGCGTGTGCTGCGCAAGGTGCCGGTCAATGACGTGTTGGCGATCATTGCCGTGACCGTGGTCACGGTGCTCACCGACCTGGCCACTGCGGTGCTGTTCGGCATCATCATCGCGGCGATCAACTTTGCCTGGCAGCAGGCCCGCGAGCTGTATGCAGACAGCCATGTAGAGGCCGACGGCAGCAAGGTCTATCACCTGCACGGCACGCTGTTCTTCGCCTCGACCACGCCGTTTCTCGACCAGTTCAACCCGGCCGATGACCCGGCACAGGTGACACTGGACTGCCGCCACCTGAGTTTCGTCGATTACTCGGCCATTGCTGCGCTCAAGACCTTGCGCGAGCGCTATGCCAAAGCGGGCAAGCATCTGCGCGTGGTGCACCTGTCCGAGCGCTGCAAGCGACTGCTCAAGCGCGCCGGCGTGCAGCACGCATGAGCCGCGTTTAGGCCGTATGTCTTTTCTCTGATACCGAAGGTGTGTGCCTGATGGATGCCGTCTCCCCGCTGCAAGCCTACGAACGTGCCGTCCAGCGTGGTTTTCAGCCTGATCAGGCGCAGTTGCAGGCTGCCCGACAGTTGCAGGCGTGCTATCAGGCCCTGACCGATGCGCGGGGTCGGACACAGGGCGTCTATTTGTGGGGGCCGGTCGGGCGCGGCAAGACCTGGTTGATGGACCGCTTTTTCGAAAGCCTGAGCGTCCCGGCCCGGCGTCAGCATTTTCATCACTTCATGCGCTGGGTGCACAAGCGCATGTTCGAGCTGATGGGCACGCCTCAGCCGCTGACCGTGGTCGCCAAAGAGCTGGCGCGGGAAGTGCGGGTGATGTGTTTCGATGAGTTGTTCGTGACTGACATCGGCGACGCAGTGATTCTCGGCGGGCTGCTGCAGGTGATGTTCGAAGAAGGCGTAGTGCTGGTCTGTACGTCCAATCAGCCACCGGAAAAGTTGTACAGCCACGGCCACAATCGTGAGCGTTTCCTGCCTGCGGTCGCCGCAATCCTGAAATACATGAATGTGGTGGCGGTCGACGGCGGCGAGGATCATCGCCTGCACCCCGGACAGTTGCACCAGCGTTACTGGGTTGCGCAGGCCGGTCAGCCAAGTGCATTGAAGGCGATATTCGAAGCGCTGAGCGCTGGCCAGCCGGTTCACGACTCGCAGGTCATGCTCGGCTATCGCAGTATCAATGTGGTTCAGCATTCCGACACGGCCGTGTGGTGCCGCTATCGCGACCTGTGTGAGCAACCGCTGGCGGCGATGGATTTCATTGCGTTGTGTGATCGTTTCTCGGTAATTCTGCTTAGCGAAGTGCCGCCCCTCAGCGCCGCCCAGCGCGAGGCGAAGATTGCCCGTGGCACCGAGGATGGCGTGGAGCAGGTGACGGCAGGCGACCGAGAGCTGCCGCAGTTATCGCCCAACGACGACGGCGTGCGACGTTTCATTGCACTGGTGGACGAATGTTATGACCGGCGCATTCCGCTGTATGTCGAAGCGCCGGTGCCAATGGACGAACTGTACACTCAGGGTTATCTGTCGTTTGCCTTTCGGCGCACCCTGAGTCGGCTTCAGGAAATGCAACTGGAGCGTTTCACCGAGTCCTGAGCCTCAAGCTGCATCCCGACGGCGTTGGGCCAGCATGTGTTTGGCACCTTCGATCATCAGCACCACGACGGCCAGCCAGATTGGCAGGTAAGTCAGCCATTCATCGCGGCCGATGCTCTCGCCCAGCAACAGGGCGACGCCTACCAGCAGCACCGGTTCGACATAACTGAGCAAGCCGAACAGGCTGAACGGCAGCAACCGGCTGGCAACGATGTAACTGACCAGTGCCGAGGCACTGATGACCCCGAGCACGGGAATCAGCAGGTACAGCAGCGGTGCCTGCTGGATGGCTTGCGGATGACCGTTGGCGATAAACCACAGGCCGATGGGCAGCATCAGCAGCATGTCGAACCAGAGCCCGCCGAGGTGGTCGGTCTTGAGCTTGCGTCGCAGCACGAAGTACAGCGGATAACCGCCCGCGACCAATAGCGTCTCCCACGAAAAGCTGCCCAGCCGCCATAGCTCATGGCCGACACCGATCATGGCAAATACCGCTGCGACCTTTTGCAGATACGAGAGGTGTTCGCCGTACACGATGCGGCCGGTGAGAATCATGCTCAGCGGCAGCAGGAAATAACCCAGCGACACCTCCAGGCTGCGCCCGTGCAGCGGTGCCCACATGAAGATCAGCAACTGTGCGCCCAGCAACAGCGAGGACAGCAGCAGCCCGGCTATCAGCAGCGGCTGCCGCCTGAGCCGACCCGCCAGTTCACGGACCCGCGTCCAGTCGCCGCTGACCCACATGAACAGCGTCGCGCAAGGCACGGTCAGCAGCATGCGCCAGCCGAATATCTCTTCACCGTCGAGGGGCGACATCAGCGAGGTATAGAAATACATGACCCCGAACAGCACGGAAGCCAGGATTGACAGCGCGACACCTTTGTACACAATGGCCTCTTTTGCGGATGCTCGGGCATGGGCTTGCGCACCGGTCTGGTGCGAACGGAGGCCAGTTTAGTGTGCAGGTGAGGAAAAAGCTCGGGTTTGCAGGCGCAATTTTGCTCAGGCAACGGGCACACCGTGGTATGTCCCGGCACCTGACAGGTCAGAGATGCATCAGCAGGATTATTTCAGCGTATTCCAGAGTGCATCGTCGTTGAAGTCGCGGATAACGCTTTTGGCTCCGGCCGCCCGAAGCTGAGCTTCGTCAAGCCCCGACAGCATGCCGAAGGTATGAATCCCGGCGGCGCTCGCCGATTGCACTCCCGCCAGCGAGTCCTCGAAAGCAAGCGCCTGGTCGGCCGTCACGCCCAGCAACTCCAGAGCTGTGAGGTAAGGCATGGGATGCGGTTTGCCGCGCTCCAGCTCGCCGCCGATCACAATGATTTCGAAGCGGTCGACAATGCCCAGCCCGGTCAGCATGGCCATGGCATTTTCGCGTGGAGCATTGGTGACCACCGCCGTGCGCAGGCCGCTTTGCCGAGCGTGGTCAAGGATACGCAGCACGCCCGCCACGGGAATCGTTTCACCCAGTTGAGCGCGAAACATTGCCTCTTTTTCCGCTGCCAGACCAGCGTATTGCGCCGCAGGAATATCGGGAAACAGACCGCCAAAAATCATGTCATCCGGAAAGCCCATGACATGGGCCTTGTAGTAGCCGATGTCCATCGAACGGTCCCAGCGGGCCAGCAACTGGTTATAGGCGTTCAAATGCAGTTCATCGGTATCGATAAGGGTTCCGTCCAGATCGAACAACAGCGCGCAAAGAGCCATTGGTTCTTACTCCTTTGAAGGTTCGGTAGGGTTGCCGACAGACCAGACGCCACGCAGGACGGGTACCCACGGCAACATGAGAAGGGGGTAGACGATCAACAGGCTGAAGGCAGCTTCGACTCCGATTCGTTCGGACAGCAGCCCGAGCAGAAACGGTGCCAGCAGGAGCGCCACGCCGACCGCCTGTGACGCTTGCGTGCTGAGCGCGGAGCTTGCGTGGGGCGCAACGCGCATGGCGGATCCCAGGATCAGCGGAAAGAAGTTGCCCAGACAGGCACCGAGCACGAACGTGAGGATCGCAGTGCCGACCACCCCTTCGATCAACGACAGCACCAGCAGTGTAGCAATGGCGCTCAGTATCACCACGGTCAGCAATGTAAAGGGGGAAACCCGGCGCAGCGCATAGCTGCTGACCAACCGCCCGCAGACGGTGCCAGCAAAGTAAAGGCTCATCAGCGTAGCGGCGACCGACGCACTGGTCTGTACGTGGGTCTTGATGTATTCCGCGCCCCAGAACCCCACACCCCATTCCGCCGAGATGCCCAGTATCACCAGTGCCCACAGGCTGAGCCGAACCAGACGCTGTGGGCGCAGGGTATCGGCCATTGGCGATGACCCGGCTTGGCCGGGCATGGCCCGATGGATCGTCTGCGGCGCGCAAAACATGATTAATGCCCATGCGCTGATCAGCAGCGGAGCCATGCGCCACGACAGCCCGATAGCCGTCGCTGCGCCCACCAGCAGCGCGCCGCCCAGCACACAGAGGCCTGCCACGATGTGGGCTTCCACCAGTTTCGCGGCAGCCTGCTGGCCATAAAGTTTGCCGAGCATGGCCTGTCCGACAGCCATCACCAGACCTCCCGAGAACCCCATCAGTACGCTGCCGGGCAGGGTCATGGTTAAACCGCTGGCGATCGAAAACAGCCCGCTGGCCAGCACAATCGAACCGATAGCGATACGTCCGGTGCCGATGGGCAGTGCCCGGCTTTCCAGCCAGCGATACGGAATTCCGATCAGTACCAGCCCCAGCGCATAGGCGGCAAAATGCAGGCCGGTCCAGCGCAGATCAAGATCGAATTCGGCACGCAGAAACGGCATCAGCGGCCCGAGCATGCCTTGCTGAGCCCCGAACAGGCCGAACATCAGGTAAATCGACCAGGGCCGCCGCTCCGTTCCTGCTGGCGCAGACGACGAGGGCGGCTGCGTCGAAGGGATGTGGGCCATGTCGGTCATAGGCCCGCCTTTGTGTCGAACAGTGAATGCCAGCGTGCACAACGGGCGACCTTGGCATGGCTGGCCTCGATTGCATTCAGCGCCTTGAGATCGACGGTCGCCAGGGTCTCGCTCGAGACGCCGCCGACCACCACCTTGCCGTAGTGTCGGCTGATTGCAGCAGCGTCCGGCGAAAGCATCCAGCCAAGCGCCTGTACCGCCTGTTTCGCACGTTGCGAACCGGCGCGGCAGCCGAACACTTCGAACTCGTAACGACGTGCGTCATCGGGGACGCACCAGCGCAAGGAACTGTGCTGCGCTGCTGCGCGAGTGGCCGCCGTGGAAACCGTAACGCCGACGTATGCACGGCCTTCGGTCACAGCGTCTATCGGCGCTGTGGAAGACCCGCTGATCGAAGGTCGCAATTGTGCCACTTGAGCCAGCATGCCCCAGGCCCCCTCGCCATACGCTTCCAGCAACGCGCTCAGGTGCAGATAGCCTGCACCGGAGCGGCCCGGATCTGGCAGGGCAATGCGCTGCGCCCACTCTGGCGCGCAGAGCGCCTCCCAGGAGAGTGGCGGCGTGAGGCCGTGTGCGGCGAGCACTTCAGGATCAAAGCAAAAGGCTGGCACGAAGCCTGAAGGGCTGAACCAGCGCCGGTCAGCGGCAATCGCCTGTGCAGGCAAGGTCGAGCAGTCAAGCGCGTCAAGAATCAGCAGCTGTGAGTTCAGTGCGGGATCAAGCAAGGCGGTGGCCGCAGTTCCCAACAACAGGTCCCAGTCGCCCGCCGTGCCGTTGCTCACGCGGTCGATCAGCTCTGATGTGGACCAGCGAGAGAGGCGCACGGGCACCCCGATATGCTCGCTGATGCCTGCCACGAACTCGGCCAGTTCGGCATTTTCCATCGAGCTGATAGCGATAAGTTCATCCATGTCAGGCCTCAATCCAGCAGTCCATGCAGTTTGGCGTATTGCAGCAGCATGATGGTCTTGCCGTCGCAGATCGCTCCGGTGTCTATCATCGCCAGCGCTTCGTCCAGAGGCAATTCAAGAACCTCGATTTCTTCGCCTTCCGCCTCCAGGCCACCTCCGTCGCTCAGCTTGTTTTCGTCGAAATATTCACCGACAAAAAAATACAGACGCTCGGTCACCGACCCCGGGCTCATGAACGCCTCGAACACCTTGCGCACTTCCTGAATGCGATAACCGGTTTCTTCCTCGGTTTCCTTGCGGATACAGGTGTCTGGATCGTCACGATCCAGCAACCCTGCGCAGGTTTCGACCAGCATGCCATCGTGCTCGTTGACGAACGCGGGAAAGCGGAACTGCCGGGTCAGGACGACGGTCTGCTTCAGCTTGCTGTAGAGCAGGATGGTTGCGCCGTTGCCCCGGTCGTAGGTTTCGCGGGTCAGTGTGCGCCACGTGCCGTCGCGCCCTTGAAAGTCATACGTGGTCTTGCGCAGTACGTACCAGTTGTCCGAGAGCACATCGACCTTTTTGATTCGTACCCGGTCCTGGGTGGTCAGCGCCTTGCTCATGCTTTCGCTCCCAGGTGAGTGGCGTTGGGAGCAACCGTCAGCAGGCGTGCGACCATTTCCGGATCACGGTGCTCGGGGGCGGTCATCACCGCCGTATCCAGTGCATGATCGCACCCGGATGAACAGGCCCCCTGATGTTCGCCCAAACGCGTGACGGCTTCGGTGACCAGACGACGGGTCAGTGCGAACGTATCAGCCATTCTCTGGGCAACCAGCGTCGCGTTGACCTCCTCATGGGATTCGTGCCAGCAGTCGAAGTCCGTGGGGATGGCAATCATTGCGTAGCAAAGCTCTGCTTCACGCGCCAGTTTGGCTTCCGGCATTGCGGTCATACCGATCACGGTGCCGCCCCATTGGCGATAGAGACTGGATTCGGCACGCGTCGAAAACTGCGGCCCTTCCATGACCACGTAGGTGCCGCCATTGAGAGCCTGTACATCAGCGGTTTCTGCAGCGCTGGCCAACACCGAGCGCATGCGCCCGCACACAGGGTCGCCAAACGGTACGTGGCCGACCAGGCCCGGGCCGAAAAACGTCTTGTCACGCTTGATCGTTCGATCAATGTATTGATCGATCAGCACGAAACTGCCTGGCGGTGCGTCGTGGCTCAGACTGCCCACGGCACTTACCGATAACAGCTGAGTGCAGCCGACACTGCGCAGCGCGGCGATATTGGCGCGCACGTTGATGAACGCTGGCGGGATGGTGTGCCCGACACCGTGGCGCTGTACGAAAGCCACTGGCACATCATTGAGGGTGCCCAGCGTGACGGGGGACGAGGGTTTGCCGAACGCCGTTTCGCACTCGACAAGCTGTATGTCTTTCAAACCGGGCAATTGCTGAAGGCCACTGCCGCCGATGATGCCGATACGTTGAGTCTGCTGGTGAGCCAAGGGGGTATTCATACGCTGCCTCTGGTCTTCAAGGTGGTTTCGGGGTGTCCGGCAGTCACCAGACGCTCATACAGTTCGGAAAGCGCGGTGGGTGCGCTGCCGCGTCGCAGCAGCAGGCCTTCACTGGCGTTGTTGCTGTAGCGTGGTTCGTGAATTTTCAAGTGCCGGTCAATCGCTGGCAGGTAGTTCCAGCGCACGCCCGGGTACAGCGAGTGCGCCAGATGGTAGGCATCCGATGTTGGCGCGATGAACACGCGGATCAGCCATCCGCTAACACCGAAATAATCGGTGGGGCGGCCTGCCAGGTACTCAAGATCGCGGCGGTCTCTGGACGTCCCTTCGACAAACCAGCGGTGCTCGGTGAGCAGTGACACCCAGGCAAATACCGGGTATGAGGTCAGCAATGGCACCAGCCAGCCAAACAGCACGCCTTTCCAGCCGCCTGCCCAGTAGAGCAGGGCGGCAACCGTCATCAGGCACAGCACACGGACCGCTGTGGTCAGGTGCGAGTGATTCAGCAAACTGTTGCGCGCCATGGTGCTCAGATTGACCCAGGCACCCTGAGGCGTCAGCGGATAGAGCAACAATGAATGAAATTTTCCGGGGGATATTCCGGCCACGTAGCCACCTGCGTGTACCCGCGCGCGGTTGGGGTCAAGATGCGGATGATTGGGGTTGCGATGATGTTCCAGCGTGTGGGTCTGGTGTCGGCTGCGCATGTCGCGTTTGAATGCCGGGAACTGATAGAAGATGTTGCTCAGCCACCACTGCCATTGGTGATTAGGGCATAGCGCAAAATGCACGGCGTTATGACCGAACTCCTGCAGCGCCCGAAACCGTCCGCCGCTCCAGAGCACGACCAACAGCCATGTCAGCGGTGACGAGTAGAGCGATGCGAGCAGTACGGCGGCCACGATATCCAGCCATGTCCAGATGAACGGCAGCGGCGCAAGCCATTCATCCAGCGGTCGGTAGTAGTGCTCCTTGCGGTCGGGAAGCCTTGGTATCAGACGCAGCAATCGCAATATGCGCTGCGTGTCGCGGTAATAAAAAGCCACGGTCGCACGCAAAGCCAACGCAGTGGCGATCAGGGCAGCCAGAACAAGGTGCGATGTGCTCATGGTGCTCATGGTCAGGCACTCCCGGTCTTGGCGAGCAGGGCGTGACCGTGCGTGAAGCGCTCAAGCAGATCGCCCAGGCCACTGAACAGCGGGGCGCCGCTGAGCTGCAGGCGTTGGTAGTCCTGATGACCTGTCGAAACCAGAACCGGTGACCAGCCCACTGCCTGCGCGACGTCGAAATCATGCAGCGTATCGCCGACAAACAAGGTTCGTGAGGCGGGCGTGCCCAGTTTTTTTTGCAGCACTACGGCTTCGGCCGTTTTGCTGGTGGCCTGGTTATGGCTCAGACCGACGACATGCTCGAAACTGTCAAACAAACCCTTGGCTCGGAGGGTTTGTACCAGAACGTCGCAGTGCGATGCCGACAGGATCGAAACGCCGATCCCGAGCTGGCGCGCCGCATCGAGAAACTCGATCACGCCCGGTTGCAGCGGGCATTGAGCGACATTTGCGTCAAAGTGTTCGAGGTAGTGTTTGACGATGACAGAAAAGGGCACACGGTCCAGATCAAAGCCGAGCGACGCGTAGAAACCGGCAATCGGAAAATCGAACCTGGCCCGATATTGCTCGGCGGTTACAGGCGCGACACCAAAATGCTCGCCGCAGCGATTCACGGCGAAGACAGCAAGATCGATGTCGTCGATCAAAGTACCGTTCCAGTCGAACACCACATGCTCGATGCCGGAAAAATGCAGGATATCGTCAATCATTGTCGAGTATTCCGAGAAAGTAGGGCGTTAAGCGCAATGCGCGACACAATTGCCGGCGCATAAACCCGGGCGGGGTTGACCACCAGATTGGTCACTCCGATCTGTGTTTCCAGTGCACGGCGGTTGTCCGCCGAGAGCGAGCCCAGCCCGGCACCGTACCAGTGGTCGAAACGGGTGCGCCATGTGCGTTCCCCCGAGGTTTCCGGGAAACGAAAGTCTTCGGTCGTGGCCATGTTCCAGGCACCGTCGACGACACCGCACAGCAAGCCTTGCAACTGATGGCAACCGAGCGAGCGGTCCAGCAGTGCATCAAGGCGTTGATCGATGCAGTCGGCTTCAAGCGCGCCGATGGTCATGCCCTGGCTGTAAAGCGGATTCATGCTGCTCAAGGCATCACCCACGACCAGCAAACCCTCTGGCCAGCGCTCGAGACGGTCGTAATGAGTACGGCGACTGCCGGGCATTCTGAAGGTAAAGACCTCGGACAGTGGCTCGGCCTCGCGGATGACATCATGGATGTCTGGCACAGGCAGGCCGGCCAGTGCCTGAAGGAACTCGTCCGGATCCTTGCCGGGGAAGTTGCCGAACCAGCCACCGGTGGTGACCATCCAGCGATCGCCCTCGATCGGGCTGATGACCCCCATCGAACGTTGGGCCGGAGCGGTCGGCAGCACCAGCAGTACTTGCCATTGTTCAGCGAAGGCAGGCAGCCGTTTGTAGATGCGCGATGCGTAGCCCAACTCGGTCTTGACCACGCTGTTCTGCACGCTGCCAAAGCCTGCTTCTTTCAGCCAGGAAGGCATGTGCGTGCCCCGGCCACTGGCATCCACCAGCAGGTCGCAGGACAGGCTGCGCTCGCCCGAGCCGTCATCAATGATGACGCCGCTTACCTGACCCGGCTTTTCAACACCTGCAAACTCGATACGCGTTACCCGCGTACCCGAAAGAACAGTGACCTGCGGGACTGTCGTCAGGCAACGGCGCAACTGGTTGTCGATGAGCCTGCGGCTGCAGTAGTGAGCCTCGATACCGCTGCGATAGCGATTTTTCCAGCGGCCGCGCTGGTACCACTTCACATCATGTCCGAGGTCCGCTACCTGAGCGCCGTGTTGTTCAAGTGCGCTCAGCAGGCCCGGGAAGATCCGCTCCATGATCTGCTTGCCGCGCAACAGCAGCAGGTGCACATGATGCTCTTGAGGGAGGCTCTGACGCGGCCCCTTCTCGTCGTGAAAGTCGCCTTTCTCGACAACAGTGACACGCTCGAAACGGCGTGCCAGTACAGCAGCGGTCAGGCAGCCCGTGACACTGCCGCCAATCACTACCGCATGGCCCGAACGCAGGGCCGGTTCAACCGGGAGAGTAGTCATTGAGCACCTCGGCGATGTAATGCAGATCGTCGTCCAGCAGGTTCGGATGCAACGGCACCGTCGTCAACGAACGCAGCAACCTGGCAGCGTTGGGGCAATCGCGGTGATACCGGGTCAGCAGCGGCAGTTGATAAAGCGGCTGGTTGTCATATTTGCCGATGTCCGATTCGATGCCGTGGCGTTGCTGGTAGTGCACCAGTTGGCGACCGTCATGCCCCACCGATTGCAGTAGCAGGGAATAGGCATTGACCGCGCCGCCTTTGACGACAGGCAGCTCGCGAAACGCCGGGTTGTCGAGCATTGATAGAAGCTGTTCGCGGTTGCTCATGCGGCGTTCAAGATGCGAATAGAGCTGACGCGAGCGCGCCAGCCCCAGTGCTGCCTGCAGACCGCCCAGTTTCAGGTTGATGCCCAGCGATTCGCCCGTCAGGTTGCCGAAACGGGTATAGGCACGGATACGTCTGGCCCGGTCATCGTCATCGGTCATCACGAAACCGCCTTCGCCGGTCGAGATGAACTTGCAGTCATGGGTGCTGAAACAGCTGATATCGCCATGTCGCGCGAGCCACGTGCCGTCCAGCCGGGTCATGTGGGCGTGGGCCAGGTCCTGAATCAAGGTGATACCGGCTTGCCGCAGAAACGCCCAGGTGTCTTTCGAGCGGATCGGATACCCCCACATGGGCACTTCGATGACTGCGCAGGTACGCGGGCCGATACAGCGCTGCAGGTCTTCCGGGTCCAGACCGAAGCTGTCCGGCGCGACATCACAGAACACCGGCACAAGCCCCAGTGAGAGAATCGGCAGGACCGTACAGATCGGGCCTGTTGGCGCAACGATGACTTCATCGCCCGGCTTGAAGTCGACGCCGGCAAGCGCAGCGGTTACCGACGCCGCACCCGAAGAAACGGCGATCACATGCCTGATGCCATACAGCGCCGAAAGTGCTGCTTCGTATTCGTCGACCACCTGCGAAGTGCCTGTCAGGCCCGAATGCAGGGCGCGCTCCAGCTCATGCAGGTCATCGATCGAATGCATCGGCCCTTTCTGGGTAATGGTGCGCATCTGGGTAATGGTTCGCAGGTTCATTGCGCCACCTTGATTCCTACCAGGTCCCACAGCGCATCGTCTGCAAAAACCCGGTCGACCATTCGCCGGAAGTTGGGAAACATCTTCAGGTCTGCGGTTTCCTGCTGGCTGAAGAAGCGCGCATGCTCGACTTCCCTGTTATCCGGGCAGGCAAGCAGACTGGTCGCCGTGACATAAATCAGGTCCAGGTGATAGTGCGGGCCGCGTTTGTCGTCGATGTATTCGCACAGCACTCTGTAAGGCTGATGCAGTACGGTGACATCGGTTTCGACGTCGGCGAGCTCTTCATCGCGCTCGCCGAGCAGCTCGGCATGAATACCGGTTTCCTCGAAAATTTCCCTGAGCACTGCGACGTCCGGGGTTTCTCCCTGTTCTATGTGCCCGCCCGGGTAAAGCCAGACTCCGAGCTTGCGGTGATGCAGCAGCAGCATCTTCCGTTCCGGGTTCAAGACGAACCCGGACGCGGTGAAATGCCGATCCAGTTGTGAGCGATCGAGTGGTTCGGTCATTTATGCGGCACCATACTGGTTGATGCGATCAGCCATGTAGTCGAGTTCCGCCCGGGTAATGTCCGGATGCACCGGAATCGTCGTCATGCCAGCCAGCAGCGCTTCCGCATTCGGGCATTCGTTGCGGTACTGCGCGAGTGCCGGAAATTCATAGAGCGCCTTGCACCCGTAGCGCTTGATGTCGGACGGGATACCGGCCTCGTCGAGGTAGTCGATGAATGCACGGTTGTCGGCGAAGTGCAGCTCAAGGTTCAGGAAGTAATAGTTGGGCACACCGCCCTCGATGATCTTTTTCTCCCGGACCTTGCTGTGGTCGAGCCTGGCAAGAAAGTAGGCTGCGTTCTCTCGGCGTTGCTGGATCTGGCCCGTCAACGATGCAAGGCGGCTGCCACCCAGTGCCGCTGGCAGTGCCGCGAGTTTGTAGTTGAGGCCGAAATCCTTGCCATTGAGGTTGCCGAAACGACTGTAGTCGCGGCAGCGCTGCGCCAGTGCATCGTCGTCGGTGAGAATGAAGCCGCCTTCACCGGTTGCCAGTGGCTTGCGTTCATGGGTACTGAAGCAGGACAGGTCGCCGAACTGCGACAGCGGGCGGCCTTCCAGGGTAGTGCCGTGCGAATGAGCCAGGTCCAGAATGAGTTTGATACCCAGCTCGTGGGTCAAGGTGCGCAACTCGTCGACTTCGGTCGGATAGCCCCACATCGGAATATCGATGATGGCCTTGGTGCGTGGCGTTATCCGCGCTTTTATCGACACAGGATCGGCGCCAAAACCGTGGGCCCGGGTGTCGACAAAGATGGGGTTGGCCCCGGCCGCGATGATCGGGTAAATCGTGCACAGCGGGCAGCTTGGGGTCAGCAGAACGTCGTCGCCCGGACCGACACCGGACGCATAAATAGCCACGCTTAACGCTGCGCCGCCTGACGATACGGCAATGGCGTGTTGTGCTTCGAACCAGGCGGCGAGCTTGCTCTCGTACTCACCGACCACATCGCTGGTGCCCGACAGTGGGCGTTCCAGTGTCAGTTGCATGGTCAGCAGGTCATCGGCGTAAACCGGGCGATATTTATCCGAGACAGCAGGTCGAGCAGTTGCGCTATTGGAAAGACTGGACATTTTTGCAAGCTCCGAAAACAGGCATTGGGTTGGCGTAGAGGGTCAGGCACTCAGAGCAAGGTCTGGTCGAGCCATGGCGTCTGCATTACAAATGCTCTCGATGACCTGGTAGGTCGGTCGCAGGCTTTCGAAGCTCGCTTCATAGGCGGTGTTGGTACGAACGGAATGGAAAAACTGTTCCAGCTCGCCGAAGTAGCCGCTGCGCTCATACCCGGAATCAAGAGGCCCCGGCTGCCATGCGCCTCTCCAGCGTTTGCCCGGACCGGTAGCGCTGGTGCCGTGTTCCGGCTCGTGCATGGTGATGTTCCACAGGTTATTGAGCTCGACCATCATCGAGTTCGAACTGACGATCTTCATGTCGAATTCGAAGTAGGGGAACATGGTGCCGCTGAGCAGGCTGACACTGGCACCCGTGGTGAATTGCAGCTCCAGACTGACCAGCAACGAATCGCCATGACGCTGCACTCGGGATTCGATATCACGCAGCTCGCCGCCGCCGAACGTGACGCCCAGGTCGATCGTATGAATGGCCTGGGCGAGCAGGAAAGACCTCAATGTCGAATCGAGGCCCCAGAGTGGCGATGTGGGCTTGCTGGCGTAGTGGTTGAGCTGGATATGCACGATCTGGCCGAATTGCTCGGCACTGGTCATCTGGCGCAACTGGCGCATGGGCTTGGCAAATTTGAAGTTCATGCCGACGCCGGTGATCACTTTCGCGCGGCGACTTGCATCGATCAGCTCTTCCAGCTCGGCAAGGGTGAAGCAGGGCGGCTTCTCGACAAAAACATGCACGCCTTTGGCCATCGCCTTGAACGCAAGATCGCGATGAGCCTGCGGCGGGCAGGCCATGACAACGGCATCGAGTCCGGCTTCTGCGAGCATGTCGTCGAAATTGTCCGTGATCATCACGTTCGATACGAAACGATTGATCTGCTCGGCTCGACTGCGATCACTGTCGCAGACCGCCACAATACGAATGTCCGGCATTTGCAAAAGCGTGGGCAGCAGATTTTCCTGCATCTGTGCGCCGAGACCAACGATGCCAACTTTGAGTCCAGTCATAATCATCTCCGTCTTGAAAAGTCAGATGTAGTTCATTGGAAAACAAGGGTGAGCGCGTACACGAATCCCGTGACGGATTACCCGCAGGGCAAACCGAATGAGTTCGATGTTCGTCTTGAGTCGGTAGAGCCGGGCAGTGATGCCCTAAGGTGTGGGGTCAGTCTGGTAGCGAAGGCTGCCATCGCTTGTTGCAGACAGGCCTGTGACGGGCGTCATCAGGTCAGGGCCGTGGGGAGTCCGGGGTATTCTGGACAAACCACTGTGCTGGCTGCCTGTCAGGGTATGGACATGAAAATCGAGGGGGTTCAAGAAACCGGAACGCCGGGAGCTTTTGTTGTTCTGACTGATTCCAGGGAGGATCAGTACACGTGCGCAGTGCTCATGCGGGGCAGCGAGCGGGGAGTGACAGCTTTCGTTCGGGCAAGTATTCATCTATTGAATCCTCCTTGAACATCCGATTCTTCCATGGCCGCTGAGTGATCCTGCAGGGAACATCTCAACAGTTAGTTGCACTAACCTAGTGCGGAAATGAATCTACCCCAGCCATTTGTGCATAGCAACCAACAGGAATAGACCGAAAATGCATAAGGAAAGGTTATGCAGATTATGCTTTGGTATTAAGTTTTATGAAACATTTAGCAATGCTTTTGATATTAAACGACTTTTCCAGATTCTTTTTTTCAAATACTGGCTTTATGCCTTCTTTGGTTAATGGAATTATTCATGTTCAAAAGCGTTTTGGAACCTGCTCGAGGTGAGCGCCTGACATATGTTTGTTTAACTAATCAGTTTTTGAAATGCCGGGTTGTCGACTCGGTGCAATCCGATTCCAAAAAGGAGCATGCATGACCTCTTTCAGCACCGCAGCCCAGGATGCCAAGGCTCGGGCGGAACAATCCTCAACGCGTATAGCGTTTTTCATTGCCGGTTTCAGTGTGGCGTCCTGGGCGCCACTGGTGCCTTACGTCAAACAGCGGATGGGCCTTGATGAGGGCACGCTCGGGCTTTTGTTGCTGTGCCTCGGCGTAGGCTCGATTCTCTCGATGCCGTTGGCCGGTGCGCTGGCTGCGCGGTTTGGCTGCCGGCGGTTGTTGGTCTGCTCGACGGTATTGATCTGTCTGTGTTTACCGCTATTGGCGACGATATCCAGTCTGCCGCTACTCATCGCCACGCTGTTTCTGTTTGGCGCGAGCATGGGGGGTTTGGATTGCACGGCCAACGTTCAGGCTGTGATTGTCGAGCGTGCCAGCGGCAAGACCATGATGTCGGGGTTCCATGGCCTGTTCAGCCTTGGCGGTATCGTCGGCGCTGCCGGTGTAGCCGGTCTGCTCAGCCTGGATATTTCACCTTTCCAGTCGATGCTCGTCGTGGTGATGCTGACCTTGATGGCGCTGGCCAAGGCCGCTCCGAACCTGTTGCCTTACGGCAGCCCGTCCGACGGACCTGCCTTTGCGATCCCGCGTGGCGTGGTGCTGTTCATCGGTCTGCTGTGCTTCACCGTCTTCCTGGCCGAAGGTGCAATGCTGGACTGGAGCGCTGTGTTCCTGACGTCATTGCGCGGCGTCGAAGCGTCCTATGCCGGGCTTGGCTACGCAGTCTTTGCTGTGACCATGACGCTGGGGCGGCTGTCTGGCGACGCCATTGTGCGGCGGGTCGGCTCCAACCGGGTCATCATTCTGGGCGGCTTGTGTGCTGCGGGCGGCCTGGCGGTTGCCACGCTGATTCCGGTCTGGCAGGCGGCGTTGCTGGGTTACGCATTGGTGGGGGCAGGGTGCTCGAACATCGTGCCGGTCTGCTACAGCGCGGTCGGTCGGCAGAAGACCATGCCGGAAAGCGTGGCGATCCCGGCGATCACCACGGTCGGTTACGCCGGGATTCTGATTGGTCCTGCGGCAATCGGTTTCATCGCCCATGTCAGCAGCCTTGAGCTGGCGTTCATGATCGTTGCCGTGATGTTGCTGGGCGTGGCAATAGGCGGCAGCAAACTCAGGACCTGATTCTGACTACAACGTGCGCGCCATCCCCGACACCCGGATCGAACTCCCGGGCTGCTCGGGGATTTCCGCGCGCAGTCGTGACGGGCTGCCCATGTCCTCGCCCTGAATGATGTCTATCAGGCCACCGTGCGGCCAGCCTGTATCGCGCAGATAACCCCCCAGGGCAGCCGTGGCCGCACCGGTAGCCGGGTCTTCATAGACGCCACCGAAGGCAAACGGGTTGCGAGTGTGGAACAGCTGTTCGGTTTCGGCCCATACCAGCAAAATAGTCGCCCAGCCTTCGCGTACCATCAGCTCCCGACCGGCCTGCTGGTCATAGTGCATGGCCTTGAGCTGCGCCCGGCTGCTTAGCGCCAGCACCAGGTGCCCGGCACCGCCGTTGATGTGCGCTGGCTTGATGCGTTCATCCAGATCGCTGTGCGTATAGCCGAATAGCGCCAGGGCCTCTTCCAGCAACTGCGCGCTGATCGGCTTGCTGAAGGTCGGTGGCGATTGCAGTGCTGCTGAAGTCAGAGAGCCTTGCGCATGGCCCTCGACAGTGATCTGCGCCTGATTGAGTATCAGGTTGAACACGCCGTCGCCTTGCCGTGCCGCCAGCGCTGCGCCCAAAGCGATGGTCGCGTGTCCGCAGAACGGGACCTCTGCCAGCGGCGAGAAATAACGCACCCGCCAGCAACCTTCCACGGGAGCGGCAAACACGGTTTCGGAAAATCCGACCTCGGCGGCAAGCTGCTGCATGACGACGTCATCGGGCAACGCATCGCCAATCCATACGCCTGCCGGGTTTCCACCACGATCGCCATCGCTGAATGCCGCCAGTTTGAGTATTTCAGTTGTCATTGAAGGGTGTCCTTGCCGTGGTCAGTGGGCGACAGTGTGCAACGGGGCTGATTTGATAATCCAGTGAGAAGAACTGATGCAGTGCATCTATATGGCTGATGCCTGAGCGCCTGCGCAGACGTCTTCTCTCAAAGCACTTCACACCTTGCCATACGCCGCTGCACTACACGTTCACGCAGTGCGTCATAGGCCCAGTTGAACAGCATGGTGTAAGGCAGAAACATCAGCAGCAGGCCGATATCCAACCAGAATGCTTCCATCAGGCTGATCGTCAGCCACCATGCGGCCAGTGGCACGACGGCCAGAATCAGTCCGGCTTCGAAACCTGTTGCGTGCAGCACGCGAGTGGTCAGGCTCATGGCAAACCCGTACCTGTTGCGCAGTCTGTCGAACAGGGCGTTGTAGAGCATGTTCCAGAGCATGGCGATGGTGGAGATCATCACTGTCATGGCCCCCATCATTGCCAGCGAATGGTTCATGAGCCAGGCCAGCAGCGGCGCGACCAGAATCACGCCGCCGATCTCGAACAGGCTGGCGTGCAGCGCCCTTTCACGCAGGGTCTTGGACGCTACGGATGCGTGCTGGCTGGCGTGTTGTGGGCTGTTGCTCATGATAAGACTGTCCTTTGTGCTCGTGGGTGGCAGCATTATCATCGGTGTTTGCGTTAACCTGAAAATCAATACCATCGGTAAAGCCGATAAGAGAGTGTCATGAGTTATTCACCGGAAGCCCTGGAAGCCTTCGCCCAGATTGCCGCGCTGGGTTCGTTCAGTGCGGCTGCACGCCGTCTGGGCAAGAGTCAGTCGACGATCAGTGAAGCAATCGCCCGCCTGGAGATCGATCTTGGGCTGGAGCTGTTCGATCGCTCTTCCAGGCAGCCGGTTCTGACCGAAGCCGGGAGGGTCATGCTCGGCCGTGTCGATGACCTGTTGTGCGCCTCGGACCGACTGCGCCGGGCCGCTGCACGGCTTGCGGCAGGCGTCGAGCCAAGGCTGACGCTGGTGCTGTCGGACGCCAACCAGTTCGCTGATTTCGAGCGGCTGATGACCGAGCTGGATCAGCGCTTTCCGGAGCTGGAGATGGAATGCGTATTCGCCGAGCACGGTGATGCCATCAGCCTGGTGCAGTCGGGCAGGGCATCATTGGGGCTGCTGTCGGCGCAAGCCAGCTACCCACCGGAGATCGGTCACGCGACCATCGACGAAAGTGCCGATTTCGGTCTGTTTGTCTCGCATAAACATCCACTCGCCGCGCTGGAACGGGTCGATTATCAGCAACTGGCAGGTTACCGCGCATTGCGCCTCAACACGCTGGTCGAGCACAGCATCCCCACCGACGACCTGCCCACCAGCGGCCATCGTCATTGGTCAGCGCCCAATTACCTGCTGTTGATGGACATGGCTGCCTTCGGTTTTGGCTGGTCGGCGTTGCCGCGCTGGCTGGTGTCGCGCTATTCGGGCGGGCTGCTCAAAGAGCTGAAAGTCTCGGGCTGGCCGCGTCGCTCGGCGGTTGATGTCATCTGGTCATTCCAGCGCAGCCTGGGGCCAGCAGGTGCATGGCTGCTGGAGTCGCTGGTGCCGTTTGCCGGAGAGTAAACGGATCGGCTCTCATAACCGGCAGTCAGCAGTCGCGGGGCTTGCTGATTTCCAGCTATAAAGCACAGACTTTCAACACTGTCGGGCAGGGTAACGCATGACATTCGACTGGCACTCCGATCCTGTTACACGTGATACCCCGGTGGACGACCGCTACCGAAATACGCAGAACGTGAGGCGCTTCATGACCGGACAATGCGGGCCGTCGTTCAGGTTCGACCGGCCATTCATGGCGTGGATCACTAATGGCGAGCCCAAAAACATGGGCCAGGTCGTGGATGAATGGTTGCGTCTGCGAACAGCAGGATCGGAATGAGCTGACGTTGTACTGTTGGAGGGCTACCCGTCCGGGCTCGCTCTGGCTAACGGTTACGCTGTATCGAGAAGCACATCCCGCTCTGATTTTTCGAAAATCATCGATTTTCGAGTGCAAAATGCCATTATTTTTGCAACCGGGCGTTTTTTCTCGTAGCGTGCTCGTGCCGCCCTGCCTGAAGGGAACGCGGCGTAACCAACACCGCAGGTGCCTCCGCCGTGACCCCGACAGATCTACAACATCTCCAGAGCCGATTATCGGCTCTGGAGCAGGAAAACGCCTCGCTTAAAGAGCGCCTGAGCGTCAGTGGTCAGGAGGCCGAAAATGCTCTGGCGCACTCTCAGGAGCGTTATCGTTTTCTGTTCAACGCGATGGATGAAGGCTTTTGCATCATCGAGTTCTTTGACGGCCCGCACGGCCCGTTGAGCGATTACATTCATATTGAAGCCAACCCGGCTTACGAGTATCACGCCGGCATTCCCAATGTGGTGGGCAAGAAGCTGCGCGAGATGGTTCGCGAAGAGGCGGATGGCTGGGTCGAGTTCTACGGCAAGGTATTGCGCACCGGTGAGCCGGTCCGCTTCGAGCGCGAGCTGGTGGCGACCGGACGCTACCTGGCACTGACCGCGTTCCGCATCGAGCCGGCCAGCCGCAAGCAGGTAGCGGTGTTGTTTCAAGACATCACCGAACGCAAGCGCGCAGAGCTGGCGTTACAGCAGATGAATGAAACGCTGGAGGCTCGTATTGTCGAGGCCGTCGCCGAGCGCAATGTGCTCGCCGATGTCGTCAATGGCACCAATGCATTCATCCATGTCATCGACGCCAATTACCGCTGGATGGCCATCAATGGCTCAGCGCTACGCGAGTTCGAGCGTCTTTTTGGCGTCCGTCCTCAGGTAGGCGACAATATGCTCGACCTGCTGGACGACTGTCCGCAGAGCAAAGCGGGCCTTAAACAGCGCTGGACGCGGGCGTTGGCAGGCGAGGAGTTTGCCGAAAGCGTCAGCTTCAGCGATTCGAAGGATCCGGCCAGCCACTTCGAAATGCGCTACAGCACGCTGCGCGATGCACAAGGCCAGGCCATTGGCGCGTATCTGTTTGCCTACGACGTCAGCGAACGGTTGCGCGAGCAGGAACGCCTGGCTCAGGCTGAGGACGCCTTGCGTCAGTCGCAGAAGATGGAAGCGGTTGGTCAGTTGACTGGCGGTATCGCCCACGATTTCAACAACCTGCTGACCGGTATCACCGGCTCGCTGGAACTGCTCAAGACGCGCATGAGCCAGGGCCGTTTCACTGAAATAGATCGCTATATAGGGGCTGCGCAGGATGCATCCAAGCGTGCTGCTTCGCTGACTCACCGCCTGCTGGCGTTTTCACGTCGACAGACGCTGGACCCCAAGCCGGTCGATATCAACCGGCTGGTGATCGGGATGGAAGAGCTGATTCGACGTACGGTCGGACCTCACATCACGCTGGAAGTCGTGACCTCGGTCGGGTTGTGGTCGACGTTCATTGACGCGCCGCAACTGGAAAACGCGCTGTTGAACCTGTGTATCAATGCCAGGGATGCCATGCCGCGAGGCGGGCGAATCACCATCGAAACCGCCAACCGGTGGATTGACGAGCGCGGCTCCCAGAGCCGGGAGCTGACACCGGGGCAATACCTGTCGCTGTGTGTCAGTGACACCGGTACCGGCATGTCGCCTGAGGTTATCAACCGCGCGTTCGACCCGTTTTTCACCACCAAGCCACTCGGGCAGGGCACGGGTCTGGGATTGTCGATGGTGTACGGTTTTGTGCGCCAGTCCGGTGGGCAGGTGCGTATCTACTCTGAGCCCGAGCAGGGCACGACCATGTGCCTGTACCTGCCGCGTCATTACCTTGGGGTCCCGGAAGAAGTCGAGGCTGTCGAGACTTGCGAATCGGCGCCTGCGCAGACCGAGCGTACGGTGATGATTGTCGACGATGAGCCGACCATCCGCATGCTGGTGGCCGAAGTGCTGGAGGATCAGGGGTATATCCCGATCGAGGCGGGCGAGGGCGCGTCTGCGCTGAAGATGCTGGAGTCCGATATGCGTATCGACCTGCTGGTGACCGACGTCGGGTTGCCTGGCGGCATGAACGGTCGGCAACTGGCGGATGCCGCGCGCATCATTCGACCAGACCTTAAAGTGCTGTTCATCACCGGTTACGCAGAGAACGCCATCATTGGTAACGGCCATCTGGATCCGGGGATGTGGGTGCTCACCAAGCCGTTCACCATGGACGCGTTCGCCAGCCGCATCTACGAAATGATCGAGCGCAAGGATTAAGCCCAAAACCGTCAGCGGGCAGGCAGCGTCTGGAATTCGCCTTTCGACAAGCCCTGCACGTCGTTGCCCATGCTGTCACGGATGGTCAGGTCGGCGCCTTGGTCGGTCAACGCCTTGAGCACTTCAGTGCGTTTGAACAGCGCCGCGTACATGGCCGCCGTCTGCCCGGCATTGTTGGTCAGGTTTGGGCCGCAATCGGCCTGAACCAGGCGCTTGGCGATGCTCAGTTCACCCTTGAAAATCGCTCCCATCAGTGCGGTGTTGCCGCGATTGTCCTTGGCGCAAGGGTCCGCACCGGCATTGATCAGGCGTTCCACCGAGTCTTCATGGCCGTGATAGGCCGCCAGAATAAGGCCGGTATAACCTTGTTCGTCACGCACGTTGAGGTCGTAATGGGCTTCGATGAAGGTGTCCAGCATCGGGTTGTTGCCTTCACGGGACGCGTCGAAAAACAGCGTGCGCAGCTGGCTGGCGGTCTGTTCAGCGGTCAGTTCGGGGGCGGCTGCCGGGGCAGGTGGTGTTGCGTTTGCGGCTGCAGCAAACAGCAGCAAGGCATAGATCAGATTTTTCACAGGCGTTCTCCTGGCTGGAACCGCCCCGGCGTCGGAAACGCCAGGGCGGGACATCAGATCATCAGTCTTTGAGGCTTGCAGCCAGCGACTTGACCTTGCTCAGATCGCCCTTGGCGACTTCGGTTACCCGAGTGCCATAGTCCGGATCTGCCTTGTACAGGAACGACAGCATGATGTTCTTGCTTTCGGTGTCGGTGTCAGCCAGCGATTCACCAAAGCTCTGTACCAGGTCGGTCTTCTCTTTAGGGCTGTAGGAGCGATACAGATCACCCGCCTGCTTGAAGTTCTGCTCACGCGTAATCTTCGCCTGCTGGGTGGTGCCGCTGATCGGCAGTTCGCTGTAGCGCGCTTTTTCGTCGGCTGGACGTGGCTCCAGACGGCTCGGCTCATAGTTGACGCCGCTGGTGGTGTGACCGGTATTCAGAGCACCGTCCTGATTACCGTTGTTCACCGCAACCTTGGGCTGGTTGACCGGCAGGCTCAGACCATTCGCGCCCAGGCGATACATCTGGGTGTCGGCGTAGGAGAACACACGGCCTTGCAGCAGACGGTCCTCGGAAGGCTCGATACCAGGAACCAGGTTAGCCGGGGCCATGGCGACCTGTTCGGTTTCCTGGAAGAAGTTGTCGACGTTCTTGTTCAAGACCATCTGACCGATTTTCTTCTCAGGGACATCAGGCCAGATCTTGGTGGCGTCCAGAGGGTCGAAGTCGAATTTCGACAGCTCTTCAGGCTTCAGGACCTGAACGTACAAGTCCCATTTCGGGAAGTCGCCTTTTTTGATGGCACCGACCAGATCGTTGGTCAGATGGCTGTAGTCCTTGGACTGGACCTGAGCGACTTCTTTCGGATCGAGGTTCTTGATGCCTTGCAGGCTTTTCCAGTGGAACTTGACGTAGTGCACTTCGCCTTTGGCATTCACCAGTTTGTAGGCGTGTACGCCGTTGCCGTCCATGAAGCGATAGCCTGCAGGCGTACCCTCATTTGAGTACAGCAGGGTCAGCGTACGTGTGGCTTCCGGAACATGCGAGAAGAAGTCAAAGCGACGCGAATCGTTGTCCAGGTTGGTACGCGGGTCAGGTTTGAAGGCGTGGACCATGTCCGGGAACTTGATGGCGTCACGGATGAAGAAGGTCGGAAAGTTGTTGCCTACCAGGTCCCAGTTACCGTCTGCCGTGTAGAACTTGGTGGCGAAGCCGTGTGGGTCGCGCAGGGTTTCAGGCGAGTGGTTGCCATGGACAACGGAGGAAAAGCGCACGAAGACCGGGGTTTTTTCGCCCGATTTGAACACCGTGGCCTTGCTCAGATCGCTGATATCGGCCGATGCGGTGAACTCGCCTTTGACGCCCGTGCCGCGGGCATGGACCACGCGCTCCGGGATACGCTCGCGATCAAAGCGCTGGAGCTTTTGCAACAGCTGCACATCTTGCAGCAGGACAGGCCCTTGGGCGCCTGCAGTCTGAGAGTTCTGATTGTCGCCGACGACGGCACCATTGTCGCGAGTCAGGGTGTCTGCTGCATAGGCGGTCGGAACCGTAACGAGACCGACTGCAGTCAAACACACCATGTGTCTGGACCAGTTTAATAACGGCATTTTGAATCCCTCATATTTTTAGTAGGCCGGTTAATCTTAGGCGCGTGAGGGCAGGGCGGTGATTATAAAAATATATCGGGGTGATTAAGATAAATACTGAGAGGGGAAAGGAACCGAGTAAAAAACTTTCACAATTAGTTGAATAATTTCCTTGGGTATGAGGAAAGCGGGCTACAGGTGAACGTATAAAAAATCATGGTTTTATTTATGTATCATTATGAAAATAAAAGAATTTTTATTAAATGTTGGTATTAATAAAAGGCACGTTTAATCACGCCATTCGGGGTTAATAGTAATCATTATCATTTTGAAAGCTCGTCATTAATACAGTGCTTGCGCCCCATTGTGGAACGATCGTGCAACTAAATAAATAATGTGACATTCAAGATTGCTGGCTTTTTGATATTGTCTTCTGAGGTCGTCGTATAAGTTACAACTAAGTTATCCTGCGGCAAAGTGACATTATCGGTTTTGAAAGCGTTGACGCGCTATCATGTGGCCACACCTTGTGCAGCCACGCCGCGTTTAATGGAGCCCCTCGTCTCATGCCCACCATCATGTTGCTACAAACCCCGCCACCGGAGTTCATCCGTAGCCAGATCCAGCAGATGGTCGTGGACTACGTGACCGACATCAGCATGGTAGCCATTTCGCCGAGCAATCCGCTGTACAACCTTTATCAGTATGGCGTGGGGTATGAGGTGCATCTCTACCTGAATGCCATGGACGGCTCGCAAAACCTGGCGGTCGAACTGATCGTCGCGCTGGACGATGAGGACCCGGAAGCCGTATTGGGGTTTTTGCTGTACCTGCCCGTGCAGGATGATCCACAGGCTTGTGCCGTGGCCTATATGGCGGTGCGCGAAAGCCATCGTCGCCAGGGCATTGCACGCTCGATGCTGAATAAGATGGTCGGCCGCTACCCGCACGCAGAACTGTATTGCGTGGTGGGCAAAGTGGCGTATTTCGAAGCGCTGGGCTTCCAGGTCCTGGGCGCACGCGGCCCGCAGGTCATCATGAACACCCTGGATCATGGAACGGATGGCCTGCTTGCGGTCATGGACATCGCTCCGATCTACAGCTCGGTGGAAGTGCGTCAGATTCATGCGTACCTGCTCAAACAGCACGGCAAGAGAGCGATGGTCGATGCAGAGAAGCAGCGTGACCGTCATCTCGACCGTATGACCCGGGATGCCAGGGCGTTCGCCGAGCAGCGTCTTGAAAACCCTGGCGTGCCGGAAGGTGTTGCGCAAGCGTCAAGGCTGCACTGACAGCCAGCGTGTCGCGCAGGCAGACCTGTATTGATAGACGGAAGTAGTTGCACAAGCGCTATCTATCAAAAAGTGGGGAGTGCGTTGGAACGATCCAAATGGAGTGAAGTCATTATGACATCACGACTATTTGGTCACTCTCAGGCACGGATGTCGCCCCTCATTCAGCAACAGGTAAGCCCCATGAATTTCCTGCGTCAGTCCAAGTTTTCGACCAAGCTTCTTTCGGCATTCATTTTCTGTGCTCTGATCACACTGGCCGTTGGTGGCCTGGGCATGGTCGGGGTTACCCGCTTGGGCAACGCGCTTGAGCTTACTTTTTCCAACAACCTTGTTTCTGTCAGCAACACCAATGAAACGCTGACCAGCCTCACCGCACACAACCGTGGACTGTACCGTTTGCTGGATGCGCAGGATGGCGGTGTCCCTGAAGCCGACAGGGAACGTGTTCGTCAGGCGTTGAGCGAAGATCTGGCTCGCGCGCAGAAAGTGTTTGCGACTTACCGTGCCACGCCTCTGGAAGATGACGAGCGTGCCGCCGGTGACCAGTTTGAGCTGATGATGCCGGGCTACGTTGCCGGAGCCCAGCAGGTCGTCGACCTGATAAGGGCCGGTGATAACGACGCTGCCCGCACCCGACTGAACACACTGTCCTCGGAAGGCTTTACCAAGGTGCGTAGCTATTTGCGTACCATGATTGATTCCAACAACCGTCAGATCAAAGAGGGTGCTGCGGCCGCTGCCAGTCTGCGGAACTCTTCGGTGATGATGCTGGAAATCGGCGTGGCCATCGCCTTCCTGGTAGCAATCATGCTTGGACTGTTGATCACCCGCATGATTACCCGGCCGTTGGCGGTCGCGGTGGCAAGTGCTCAGCGCATTGCCGGTGGCGACCTGACCCAGCCGATTGTTTCTGACCGTGGCGATGAGGCTGGGCAGCTGCTGGACGCGCTGTCCGACATGCAGACCGGTCTGAAAAATACCATTCAACAAATTGCCAGTGCTTCGGACCAGTTAGCCTCTGCTGCCGAAGAATTGAGTGCGGTTACCGATGAAAGCACCCGCGGACTGACTCGCCAGAACGACGAAATCCAGCAGGCTGCGACTGCTGTGAATCAGATGACTGCTGCGGTTGAAGAAGTGGCGCGTAATGCCGTGTCGACCTCCGAAGCGTCGAAGGCTGCAACCGATGATGCAGTCGATGGTCGTGGTCAGGTGGATCACACGGTCAAGGGCATCACCACCATGGTGCACGAGATTACCGAGTCCACTGGCGCTGTGTCAGAACTGGCCGGGCACGTGCGGGAAATCAGCAAGGTGCTGGACGTGATTCGCAGTATTGCCGAACAGACCAACCTGCTGGCCTTGAATGCCGCCATCGAAGCCGCGCGTGCCGGCGAACAGGGTCGTGGTTTTGCGGTGGTGGCTGATGAGGTTCGTGCCCTGGCGCACCGTACCCAGGCCTCGACAGTGGAAATCGAAGGCATGATCAGCACCGTGCAGTCCGGGGCCGATGGTGCCGTTGCGGCGATGGGCAAGAGCCTGTCACTGGCCACCAATACTCAGGAGCTGGCGCTGCGCGCCGGTGCCGCGCTGGAAAAAATCACCCTGGGTGTGGCGACCATCAATGAGCGTAACCTGGTCATTGCTTCCGCTTCCGAAGAGCAGGCCCAGGTCGCCCGCGAGGTGGACCGCAACCTGATCAACATTCAGGACCTTTCGACCCAGAGCGCCGCAGGTGCCAACCAGACCAGCGCTTCGAGCCAGGAACTGTCTCGACTGGCCACCTCGTTCAATTCGCTGGTCGCCAACTTCAAGCTTTGAGTTGTTTCAACACGGTACTCTCTGGCGCACGTCTTTGCCTTTTCGGTGGCTAAATTCCGCACTGGCATGAAAAAGGCGTTGCGCCTGACCGGGTCATTTCGCGCATCATAGGCGGACTCAGCCCGAGAGAGACTTTTCATGCCTGTCATTTTCAACACCCTGCGCCTGTCGCTCCCGAGAGTATCGTTATCATTTGTGGCCGTGCTGTGCTCTGGAATCTTTGCCAGTGCTGCGCTGGCCAGCGACGAAACGCAACTGGTCGAATCCATCAACGCCTATCGCGGTCAGGCACAACGCTGTGGCGAGCAGGTATCCATGGAACTGCCGCCACTGACCAGCGATGCACGTCTGGTGCTGCCCGCCAGTGGCAATCTGGACCTGCAACAGGCGCTGACGCGTGCCTCCTATCCAATGGTGACCGTGCAGGCGATCAGTCTGTCCGGCCCCAATGACGCTGACTCGGCACTTAAAGCGGTGCTGGAGAGTTTCTGCCGGGTAGTGCTGGACCCGCAATTCGTCGACATCGGGGTTAGCCGGCAAGGGCGAGACTGGCGCATTGTCCTGGCACGCTCGCTGGTGGCTTCGCGTCTTGGCGATTGGCAGGCAGAAGGGCAAAAGATTCTGGAAATGGTCAATAACGCCCGTACCCAGGCGCGCCAGTGCGGTACGCAATCCTTCGCTGCTACCACGCCACTGGTCTGGAACCTCGTTCTGGGCACTGCCGCACAACGTCATTCGCAGGCGATGGCCAATCAGAACTTCTTTGACCACAAGGATCGCGACGGCCGTACGCCTGGCGATCGGGCCGAGCTTGCTGGCTATATAGGCCAGCAGGTCGGTGAGAACATTGCCGCAGGCCAGGACAGTGCACGCAAAGTAGTGGACGGCTGGCTGTTGAGCCCGGGCCACTGCGCCAATCTGATGAGCCCTGATTTCCGCGAGCTGGGAGCAGCCTACGCGATGGACCCGAAAAGTGACGCAGGGATTTACTGGACGGCTATGTTCGGCACGCAGCAGTAGCGCCTGCCGCGGCCTTGGAGCGATGCGTTAAAAGCGGAATGCCTGACGGCCGATGAGCAGCCATTGGCCATTCTGCTTTTGCCAGATCTGGAAGTTCTCGATTTCGGTCGGCACAACCTTGCCGCTGTTCACTGCCTGCGCCGAGAAATGATTGCGTACCAGGGCGGTGTCGCCGGAAAGGATGATTTTCTGATTGAGCATCTTCAGGTCGTTAAAGGCGCTCTTGCCGGTTTCGATGTCTGCGATGAATGCTTTCTTGTCCTGAATGTTGCCGCTGGAGTGTCCATACGTGAGGTTGTCGGCGGTCAGCGCATTGAGTTGCTTTATGTCCTTGTGCCACATGGCTTGCGTGAGCTTGTCTACCGCCTCGGCAACATCACTCTCGTCTGAAGTTGCCGCTGCGGCGTAACCGGTAAACAGGCACAGAAACGCCATTAGCAGTGTCAGCTTTTTCATGTTCATCCCTTTTCTTGTCATTATTGAATGTGAGCGAAGCCCGCGCAGATGATTAATTCATCTGTCGTCGTACAACTTAGATCAGGGCAGGCCATTCGACAAGGGGAGATGCCGGGAAGCGCGCTTCCCGGCGATAGCGCTTAAACGCGGAACTGTTTGGTGAGACGGTTCAGGCCTGACGCCAGCGTCGACAACTCGGCAGTGGCGATGGCGGTCTGATTGGAACCCTCGGACGTCTGACTGGACAGGTCACGAATGCTGACCAGGCTCCTGTCGACTTCACGAGCGACCTGGGCCTGTTCTTCGGCAGCCGTAGCGATCATCAGATTGCGTTCGTTGATCTGGCTGATGGATTCGGTAATTTCGAGCAGCGCCTTGCCGGCACCATTGGCCATCTCCAGGGTCTTGTGTGCCTGAACGCTGGTCTGCTCCATGGAGGTAACAGCGTTACCGGTGCCGGTCTGGATCGAGCCGACCATCTGTTCGATTTCGCGGGTCGATTGCTGGGTGCGGTGCGCCAATGCGCGTACTTCGTCCGCGACCACGGCAAAACCTCGCCCGGCTTCGCCTGCACGGGCTGCCTCGATCGCAGCGTTGAGTGCCAGCAGGTTGGTTTGTTCGGCGATGGCGCGGATCACATCCAGCACCTTGCTGATGTCCGTTGCCATGACCGCCAGGCCCTGCACCTCGGTTGAGGTGATCTGCACTTTGGAGACCATCAGGTTGATCGCCGTGACAGTCTCATCGACCTGCGCACGTCCGGCCATGGCTGCGGTGCTCGATTGAGACGTCACTTCCGATGCCGATGCGGCGTTGCTGGCGACTTCCTCTACCGCGGCGCTCATCTGGTTGACGGCCGTAGCTGCCATCTCGATCTCGTTGCTCTGGCGCTGAATGGTGCGCGACGCATCTTCGGTGACAGCGTGCATTTCTTCGGAAGTGGCGGCCAGTTGGGTGGAAGAGTCGCCGATCAGGGTCAGGGCGCTGCGCAGGTTGGCTTGCATCAACGCCAATGCGGCGATCAGTCTGGCCGCTTCATCACTGCCGTTTTGTGGAATGTCTTTGCTCAGGTCATTGGCCGCAATGCGTTGCGCAATGTTCAGCGACTCACCGATTGGCTGGGTCAGGCTGCGGGTATACATCCAGGCCAGCAGCAGGGTAGTAATCACGCCGACCGCGATAAAAATACTCACCATCAACAAGGTTTGCTGATAAGCAGATTCGGCTTGATCACCCGCTTTTTCCGCTTTGCTGTCGTTGATGCCTATGAGTTTTTTCAGCGTGTTTTCGACCTGATCCGCCGCAACTTTCATGTCGCCATTGGAAATGGCAACTGCCCCTTCCAGATTGCCCGCTGCAACAGAGGCCAGGTAGCGATCCTGGGCTGTTTGATAGTCGGCGTTAGCTTTGCCGAGCTCGTCGAACGCCTGACGCCCTTGAGGGGTAACGATCAGTTTGCTGAGAGAGTCCGAAAGGCCGGCAATCACCGAGCGGGACTGCTGAATATCGCTAAGTGCCTTGGTCCTGCGATCCTGCGGCTCAAGGGGGTTACGAAGTCGGGCGTTGTTGCCCCTGATGCTCACAAACTCTTTGTCCAGAGAACCGAGCAGTTTTACGCTGGGCAGCACGTTGGTTTCGAGAAATTTTTCTGCTGTGTTGAGAAGTGCTGCCTGACGCAGGGCCAGCAGCCCCAGTGCAACGATCATCAGGCAAAAAATACCAAAACATAAAGCCGAACGCGGTGCAAGATTAAGTTTTCGCAGGATCATTATTGTTTCTCCGAAGTGGGCAATAGGCTATCGCCTGTCTTCGGTTTTTCTTTACGACCCGTACGGGTCAGAGATCGAGTTGTGAATCAGGTTATCCGGCTAAATGGTAAGTAAATATGTCATGCACCAGCGTTTTTACATTTTAACCAACATTTAAAAAGGGCTGCCTGCCGCAGCCCGGTTACTCAACGCTTTTCCATGCCCAGCATGAAGGTATCGACTGCTCGTTTGACCATGCTCTGAATCTGCTCGACGCTCAAGCGCGCGGGTGCTTGCTGATAGAGGCGAATATCGGTTTCCGCGGTCAGCAGCGAGGTGAGTTGCAGCGCTGCGATATGTGGGTCAGTGGTACGTAGCTGGCCACGTTGCATGGCCGCATTCATCAGCGTCGTCACTGTCTGCAGGAACTCCCTGGGGCCTGAGTCATAGAACATAGTACCGATGTCGGAGTGCCCGGATTCGGCTACTACCATGCGGTACACCGCCAACGCGCTGTCATCATTGATGAGTACCATGAGCATTCGCTCGCCGAAGCGCGTGAACAACGTTCGCAGGTCTAATTCTGTATCGGGGTCCTTGTCGACAGAGATCGCCAGTTCTGAAACGGCCTCGGCAAGATGAGCGGTTGCAACCCTGTTGACCACGGCGATGAACAGTTCCTCCTTGGAGGGGAAGTAACTGTAGATCGTTGCTTTGGAGCCGCCCATCCGTTTGGTGACTTCATTCATCGACGCACGTTCGTAGCCCATTTCAAGGAAGACGCTTGCTGCGGCATCGATGATGGCTTCGCGGCGTGCTTCAGTACGCACCTTCATTTATATCCTCAATCCCTTAGTGAACCGGGTAGTACAGTAAATGCAAAATTCTCTAGACTGGAACTGAACCGTTCGGTACGATTTCAGCCGGTTCCAAGGAGCTTACTGGAAAAGGCAGCGCAGATAAATGCCGACGGATCGAGGCGCTCTATATTTTGCAAATCCGATGGCTGGACCCAGCCATCCATTGCCCGAATTGATTCAACGATGGAGTGAACAGGTCCATGAACGTCATCGATTTCAAGAAACCCGTCAAACGCTCTTTTCGTGGTAATGCAGCAGTGGCGCCTCAGCTTGAGAAAGTGCTGACCGTCATTCTGAAGACCGACGTTCCTGTGCTTATGGGCATATGCAGCGATGGACTGCGTAGCAACAGCAGGATTCTGGGCGGTGAGTTCCATGCCGAATATTTCAGTGGCTCGGTGCTGGCTGGCGGTAGCTGTATGCAGGTTGAATTGTCATCCGAGCTTGCCTTTGTGGACACTTGTTTCACCCTGGTCACGCAATTGGGTGAATTGATCAGCGTTGAAAGCCGGGGTGTCCTGCTCATGGACGAAGTGGGTCAGCAGGAGCTGCAGAATGGGGTCTGGCCGATCAGTGACGGCCATTACCAATGCACGTGCACGCCGCGCTTCAAGGTTTCCCTTGGGCCCAATGAATGGCTGGAAAAGAGCGCCTTCATTGGCAAGACCGAATACATTCAAGGCAATGAAACGCTGATCAGTTTTTACCGGATGAAGTCCTGATTCATCCGTTTGGTTGGGCGTGGAGCAGGCCTTTTCAGGCCTGCCCCGTTGCAACTACTTAAAAGGTGACGCTGGCGCTCAGGCGCGCGGTGCGCGGCTCGCCAACGTTGACTTGCAACTGGCTGCCGGTACTGGACGGGTAGTACTGCTTGTCGAACAGGTTATCGACGTTCAATTGCAGGCG
The DNA here is from genome assembly GCF_032586995.1 of Pseudomonas syringae group sp. J248-6. Lineage (NCBI taxonomy): Bacteria > Pseudomonadati > Pseudomonadota > Gammaproteobacteria > Pseudomonadales > Pseudomonadaceae > Pseudomonas > Pseudomonas syringae group sp. J248-6. The sequence goes on from NZ_JAWHOP010000008.1 coordinate 190,455, forward strand.
CGTCTTGTAGCCGGCCATCGGCACGTCCCAGCGTAGAAACGCATCGGCTACGGCGTAGCTGCTCATATAGAAGGTATTGGCATCATCGCCAGCGCGCTCGCCGACGTAACGCGCGCCGCCGCCCGCATGCCAGTCGCCCAGACCGGACGGGATCTGCAGGTGGTGGGTTAGGTACAGGCTGGCAGTGTGCTTTGGCGCCTGACTCAAACGATTGCCCTTGTTGCTTGGGTCATCGAGCACTTCGGTATGGGTGTAGGCGTAGGTGCCGATCATGTCCCAGCGCTCGGCTATGCGCCCGGTCACATCCAGCTCCACACCTTGTGAGCCGACCTTGCCAGCTGCTTCGCTGACGCCGGTCACGCCAGTGGGGGTGACGACGTTTTTCTTCTCGATGTCGAACACCGCGAGGTTGAGGTTAAGCGCCGGTGCCAGTGCATATTTGGCACCGACTTCGTAACTACGGCCTTCTTCCGGGTCGAAGGTCGTGCCGTCATCGTTCACATCGTCGTTGGGCACGAACGAACGGCTGTAGTTGCCGTACAGCGAAAGGTCTTCATTGACCTTGAATACCAGACCGGCCATTGGCAGAAATACATCGTCATTCTTGTCCAGATTGGTGACTCGGCCAGCACCAAGGCCTTGTTTGATGTACTGGTCATAATGCTGATAGCGACCACCCAGGACCAGGATCCAGCGGTCGTTCAGGTTCCAGTTATCCTTGAGGTACAGGGAAGATGAGGTCAGTTGATTGCTCAGGTTGCTGTTCGCCGCGCTGACCACACTGGGCTCGGCCAGGCTGCCATACACCGGCGAAAAGATATTGAAGCCGTTTTGAGCCGTGTTGCGGTAGGTCTTGCCGCGATACTTGTCGGAGTCTTCCTGCTCGGCACCGATCAACAGATCATGTTGCTGGCCAAGAATCTCTTGCTTGCCGATGAAGTCCCAGCTGGCATAACGCGTTTCATAATCATAGTGGCCGCCATTGGCCTGACGACGCAGCACACCGCTGCTGGACAATGTGCTTGGCTGGGCAATCGAGAGGCTGTAGCGGTCGTTGTTCCAGCCGTAGGTCAGACGGGTTTTCCAGTCATCACTAAGCTGATACTCGAAGCGCGCGGTTGCCGTTTCGCTGATGCCCACGGTATTTGACCATTTTTCGTCGAGCCGCTTGTCATAGCTGATATCGGCCGGATGACCACCCGTGAACACCGTGCCGCGGTCGAACGGGCTGATGTAATCGTTGTATTCGTAGGCAAGCGTCAGGCTGGCGCGCTCTCCGGTCCAGGACAAAGAGGGCGCGATCAGGGTGTGCTGGTCGACGCCATAGTTACGCCAATAGTCCTCGCTCTGGCGTTCCGCCACCAGTCGGTAGGCCAGCCCGGAATCGCCCAGCGGGCCGGTGGTGTCGATGCCGAAACTGCCACCGCCTTCACTGTAGGTCGAGCCACTGAGCGTGGTGCTTTGCACATATTGCGGTTGTTTGCTGATCACGTTGATCACGCCACCCGGCTCCATCGCGCCGTACAGCAGCGATGCCGGGCCTTTGAGTACTTCAACGCGTTCGGTGGTGGCGCCGAAGTTTTTCGATACCACCGAGCGTACGCCATCGCGCAGGACCGAGCCGTCGTCGTTGGTACCGAAGCCACGCTTGATCACCGAGTCCTTGGTGTTGCCCAGCGTGTTGCCCTGGCTGACGCCGCTGACAAACTTCATCGCATCGTCCAGCGAGCGCACGTTGTAGTCGGCGATGGTCTGCGGTGTTACCACATTGACCGACTGTGCCTCCTCCTTGAGCGGCACATCACTCTTGCTCGCGGTGCTGGTGCTTTCTGCGCTGTAGCCTTCCCGGCCTTCGGTAGCGGCGGCGGATACCTGGGTGGCAGGCAAGGTTGCGGTTTCAGCAGCATGCACTGCGCCGCTGGCGCACATCGCCAGTGAAAGTGCGGACAGCAAAAAAGAGCCGGAACGGCGAGGACATTGGGAGGAGGTGCTCAAGGGAAATGCTCAGCAAGGACGTTAATAGCAATAATTGTAATTTGATACTGATTCTCATGTAAATAAATGATTGAGACCGTTGCTCTGCAAACAAGGGGCCTCTCAGGTCATTAATGAGTATCGACGTTGGCGTCAATCCGCTTGCCCATGCTGATGATGGGCTCGGACGTGTACCCCAGTGTTTGATAAAAGGCCTGCACACTTTCGTTGAACGTATGAATCTGCAGGTTGATCTTGACGCAGCCAAGGTCCGCAAGAGCCTGTTCTGCGTGCCCGACCAGTGCTGTTCCCAGTCCTTTGCCGCGCTGGTGCGGGGCAACCGCAACCGAATACAGCCAGCCGCGATGGCCGTCGTAACCGGCAAGAATGGTCCCGGTCACGCGGCCGTCCATGACTGCGACGAAAAACAACCGGTCCCCGACAGCCAGTTTCTTGTCGATCGACAACTCCGGGCGGTTATGCGGCATGGGGTCATTGAAGACTGTCTTCCACAGCTCGATGACGGCAAGGCGGTGATGCGGATCTGAATACTCGACAATGCAGTTCATTGCGCGCTCCCTGAGTGATGAGCCCAGAGACTACTGCGTCGTGTCCGGCCATGTCTAACCCGCGTTCTTTGCCGGCTGGTCCTGTGTTGTGACCCTGGGCAGTGATGTGGGTGTATCGAGCAACGTACGGATGGCCCGACTATAGGCGGGCTGGCCGATCTGCATGCTGTTGTTGTGCGTACCGCCAGGCACCAGTATCAGTTTCTTGGGTTCCTGCGCCGCTTCGAACAGCTGCTCGCTGAAGCGTGCCGGTACGTAGCGATCCTCGGTGCCGTGCACGATCAGCACCGGCATGTGGATGTCTGCAATCTTGTCCAGAGAGTCGAATTTCTGCGACAGCAGCCAGCGCACAGGCAGCGAGGTATTGGCCAGTGCGGTGGCCACATCGGCCAGGTTGGTGAAGGTAGATTCTATTATCAGCCCGCGGGCCTGAATCGGTGTGTTGTCCTTTTCTGCGTCATTGCCCAGTTCGGCGGCCAGATCCACCGCAACTGCGCCGCCCAGCGAGTGCCCATAGATCAGCCTGCGCTGCGGATCGGGCTGCAGTTGTTTCAGGCGTGCCCAGGCAATGCGTGCATCTTCGTACACTGACTTCTCGGACGGCAACTGGCCCATGCTCTGCCCGAAGCCTCGATAATCGATTGCCAGTATCGAGTAGCCCTGCGCCTTGAGTTGCTGGATACGGAACAGCTGGCCGGTCAGGTTCCATCTTGAGCCATGCAGGTACAGCACGGCCGGTGCGTTCTTGTCCGATGCGGGCCACCACCAGGCGTGGATATTCTGCGATGGTCCAAATGACGGTGCGCTGAGTTCGATCTCCTGCACATCGGCGGGCAGACCGCTGTACCAGCTTGCGGTGCCGGGCTCGATGCGAAACACCAGCTCGCGCTCCTTGTGCTCAAGCACTGCACAGCCGACCGGGAGGCCGATAATGATGGCTAACATGCAGACCCATTTGATCGGACGAGCCTTGAAGCGAGCCAGGGGCGAAATCGGCATAAGACGCATGTTCCAGTCAACAAAGTGAAATAAATGCCGGTTCTGCGTCAGGGTTGCAAGACGAGTCGCCAAACATGGGTTACAGGATATTGCACAGAGGGGGGGCGGGTACGTTTTCAAACTGAGCAATCGCGATGTACACGCAAAACCCTACGCTTCAATACGTTGCGCCAGAAGGTCCGAATGCAGTGTCAACAAAGACGCTCATTAGCACAATTCGTTATTGAGGTGCCTTTTTCGATAGCCGGGGATTATGCTGTGATGGAGCGGGCGCTGTATTTTTGTCACCTGTCGTCGCCCGAGTCGCTGATCAGCTTGACGTTTACTCGCGCTTTCTTCAATTTCTTCAAGAGGTTACCGCCCATGTTCCATCACCGTCCCCTGGAAGAAAAAGACATCCCCACGATTTGCGAACTGCCGCAGAATGCCGACGAACTGTTCTACATGTTCCCCAGAGCCACTTACCCGCTGACCGCCGAGCAACTCAGCGCAGCGCTGGAGACCCGTCACGACTCGACCGTCATCGAGATGGATGGCGAAGTTGTCGGGTTTGCCAATTTCTCTCAATGCGAATTTCGCGGCCGCTGTTCGCTGGGTAACGTGATCATCGCTCCGAAGGCCCGCTCCAAAGGGGTAGGGCGCTACATGATCACCAGCATGATGGGGATCGCCTTTGACAAGCACGAAGCGACTGAGCTGATTGCATCCTGCTACAACCACAACGTCCCCGGATTGCTGTTTTACCCGCGGATGGGGTTTCGCCCTTACGCCATCGAAGAGAAACGCGATAAACAAGGCGCACGAGTGGCGCTGATCCATCTGCGCCTGTCTGGCTCGGAACAGTAAGTTTTTCATGCGGCGGCACGCCCGGCCATTGTTGCATCGGCCCGGGCGTGCCTTTTATCTTTAACCCGTTTTTCAATTGACTCGATAACAGTGTCTGGTTAATTTTTCAGATAACTCCGCCCCGGCCGTCGACCGTTCGTCAGTATTTATGCTGTTTTCTGGTGTCACGTTTGTGCGCGGTGATTCATGTCAGGCGGTAGTACGCTGGAAATCATTACGGTGAATCGTTTTTTCTGCTGATTCTTCAATAAGGAACGGCGTTAAAAGGGGTTGGGTTATTCGGTTGTGGAAGTTGCTATAAGGTGCGCGTGAGGTGTATAACTCGTCTAAGCATAACGCGAGTGACGACAGATAATTGGCGGGCTGGTCTGGGCCGTTTTTAAAAGGGTCATCAACAATAAAAATTGTCAAAATTTGTCATGGTCGGGACATGCTTACACCCATAAGGAGATAAAGAGATGATTACGAGTGGACTGTCTGAGTTAGAACTCAGGAGTATCGTTGAACGTGCATTTCTGCCGTTGCGTTGCACCTGCACCATTGCCAACGATCAGATGACGGTGCAAATAAGCGATCCAGTGTCCGGGCGCACCCATCGCCAGACGAGCCTCCCGCTCAGCCGCATCAAGACCGTGCGGGATATCTCTGCGCTGGTAGCCGGGTTGCGTGAAGAGCCGGCAAAAGCCAGGGCGTCACAAGCGCATTACAGCGCTGCCTGATACTGCTTCATCCCCCTGATGCCTTGGCATCACGCAGCAAGGCCTCGATCAGTGTTGATCGGGGCCTTGTCGTTTCTGCGGTTGTGGGTTTTAGTTTTTCCGGGCAAAACTCGCCGTTCCGTCGCTCGTCAATTTAACAGCGCCGGAGTCATGCTGTTTCAGGGCCGGGCGATAAAAAAATAAGAGAAATTCATGAAACTTTTTAACAACCTTGGACTGTACGCCCGCCAAGGGTTTAAAAAGCACAAGCGCCGTGAAATCATCAGCTTATAGCGCAACCCTGAACTGTTTGCGCAACGCTTTGCCTATTTGACACTTTTGCGTTTCTTTGCAAATATTCGATTGCCTCCTGAATGCGTAACGCATTGTCACGCTTTTCCACTTGATAAAAACGCCGCCTTTAAAAACGGGCGGTAGCATTGGGCAGTTGCCCACTCCGTTACTGCAAGATCCCGCCTGTTTTACGTGTTGTAACTTTCTGTAAAAAACACTGTTTCATGACGACTCATCACTTCGGTGAATGAGCCTTTGTCGGTGTTCGGTTGTATGTGTTTCGCCTCGAATCGTGCAGGGACGCTGGTTCGCCTGATCAGCCAGGCACTCGATCATCCAGAACTTCTGTGCTGCACCAACGTATGAAATGACGATGGAGCATCATCATGTTTGATAACGGTATGGAAACAACCTGCGGCTGCGTCGTCGGAGGGGCCGGGCTCGCCGGCATGGGGTTTTTGTTCAATGCCCTGAAGACCGGCGCAATGCCTGGAATTGCCGCGAAAGGATTGATCGTCATTGATGCAGGCGACCGGCCCGGAGCAGGCGTGCTGGGAGAGTATCGGATTACCGCCAATTCTGTGGGCGATGTATTCATCGATTGCCTGCGCGATCCGGCGTTGCGTGAGGTATTCGAGCCGTTGGAAAACTCGGCAGCGTATTGGCGTATCAACGCGCAGGCGCAAAGCGCGCCGCAGCTGTCTGATGCCGGTCTGCTCATGGCCGAGGCCGCCAGGCTGGTACTCGACCACATCGTGCAGCGCTACGGAGTAAAAGTCTGGTCCGGTACGACCATTGAAGAGGTGGTGAGCGAAGGCGACACATTCTACCTGTACGTTGACGGTCCGCACGGCAAAAGACGTGTGCGCTGCCGGGCGCTGGTACTCAATCTGGGTGGACGTCAGGACCCTCAACACCTGATTGACGCTCTCTCCGGGCAGGGGCTGGCGTTGCCGGGCAATGTGAATATTCAAAGCGCCGACAGGTTGCTGCGTATGAATGCGGTGCAATTACGCGAAGTGTTCGGTCCCGCGCTGGCCGGTAAAGGGCGAATCACGATTGTGGGTGGGTCACACAGTGCCTTTTCAATGCTGGAAAATCTGGCAGATGCACTGGAGTTCGCGGGTTTGCAGGAACTGACGCTTATTCATCGAAGCCGCATCAGGCTGTTTTACGAAAGTGTCGAACAGGCACTGGCGGCTGGTTACCTTTTCGATACTCAACACGATGTGTGTCCGGTATCAGGTCGGGTCAACCGCTCCGGCGGCTTGCGCTATCGGGCGCAGGAGATTGGACGCGAGGCGCTGTGTAGCGGCCGTGTCGGCAAGACGGGCGTGCGCGTGCAGATGCTGCAGACGTTGGGTGGGCGACCTGATGACCACGAGCTGGCCCGGCTAGCGCTTGCCGGATCGGCGGTGGTTGTGCAGTGCTTTGGCTATCAACCCGTGCTGCCGACGCTAAGAGATGCCCAAGGCAACTTCATCCATCTGCGCGAGACAAAGGGCGGTCTTGAATCCGACGCTTGCGGCTGTCCGTTGGACCAGCAGGGGCGTCGACTGAAGGGCCTGTATCTTTTTGGTCTGGGGGCCGGGCTTGGCGTCGATCCGCATCTGGGCAGTGAGCCCGCCTTCAATGGACGTATTTACGGTGTCTGGCAGTTTCACCATGACGCAAGCCGAGCAGTGGTTGAGGCCGTCACCAGCAGGCTGTCCTGTCCCACTGCTGTTGCCGTGGTGCCCGGGCTGGACTTGTTCATGCAGGCAGCGCTTCACATACAGGCGGTTTAGGCAGCGATTACAGGGAAGGGTAAACAGCACCATAAAAAACGGCGTCCCAGGGACGCCGTACGGCTGTTTGCCAGTAAATGGCAAATCAACATTGAATAAGGGGGTGCTGCAGGAATTATTGTGGGTCCTGGTTTGGAGCCAGTTCTGCCTGGATACGTTTGTAGATTTCTTCACGATGCACTGAAACATTTTTTGGTGCATTGATGCCCAGGCGGACCTGAAGCCCTTGAACGCCAAGAATCGTGACAGTGATCTCGTCACCGATGTTTATGCTTTCGCCTACTTTGCGAGTGAGTATCAACATAATCTTTTCCTTGATGGCCTCTTGAAAACGCCTCTCTCAAGAGGCTGGCGTTTGCCTTTGCGTGGTGATTGTTGCCGAGTGCATCCAAATGCATCCGTCTTATGACGTCACATGGGTGAATTAAATTCCCTCGGTTCATTTTCTTGTCATCGAGATTTGCATCTGCGATACGACGAGCGCGCCAATTCTGCCCGTTTCGACGTGAAAATGCCCGTATTTACTGGCGTCATGTAAAAAGTATCGTGAACCGCTGCACGCTTTGAGGTCGTCATCGTCTCACTCGACGAGGCGGGATAAGCCCATCTCGGCATGAGTGTTAGCGTAGGCATGACTTTGCGAGATTGCTCGGACTTTCTGAAAATTCAGTTGAAAGTGTTGAGCGGGGATGTAGGAAAGGGCTGCCGGGTTACTGTTGCTTCTACGCTCCGGCGCGTTAACCCTGTCAGAGACACTGGGTGCCAGATTCGGAATGCGCGCTGCGGCGCAGAGATGCGATGTACAGCAAGGCGTTGGCCTTCGCGGGTTTCATAGCCCGCAAAGGCCCTGCCTGTAATGGGCTTAGAGCGCCATCGACAGCAACATGATGAAGATCAGGCCGACCACCGACAGGATGGTTTCCATCACCGTCCAGGTCTTGAAGGTTTCGGCAACCGTCATGTTGAAGTACTGCTTCACCAGCCAGAAACCGGCATCATTGACGTGCGAGAGGATCAACGAACCGGCACCGGTTGCCAGCACCAGCAGCTCGCGGTTGACGCCGGGAATCAGGCCGACTACGGGTGCCACGATACCTGCACCGGTGATGGTTGCCACGGTAGCCGAACCGGTTGCAATACGGATGACGGCAGCCACCAGCCAGGCCAGCATGATCGGGTTGATCTGAGCCTGCACAGCCATGTGTCCGATCACGTCGCCCACGCCGCTGGCGACCAGCATTTGCTTGAAGCCACCGCCTGCACCCACGATCAGAACGATTGCCGCAACCGGTGCCAGGCTCTGGTCCAGCAGTTTCATGATTTTTGTACGGTCAAAGCCACGCGCTGCACCAAAGGTGTAGAACGCCAGCAAAAGCGCTGCGAGGAGGGCGCTGATCGGGTGACCAATCAGGTCCATCCAGATGCGGAACATGTTGTTTTCCGGCAACACCACATCGGCAAAGGTCTTGAGCAGCATCAGGAAGACCGGCAGCAGGATGGTCACCAGCGTAATGCCGAAGCCTGGCAGGTTTTCAGTGCTGGACTCTTTGGCAATCTGGTCCATCAGTTCCTTTGAAGGCGTGCCAGGAATGCTTTTGGAAATCCAGTTGCCGAAGATCGGGCCAGCGATGATGGCCGTCGGCAGTGCAACGATCAGTCCGTAAAAAATGGTCTTGCCAATGTCGGCACCGAAAATGCCGATGGCCAGCAACGGCCCCGGATGTGGCGGAACCAGACCGTGCACCGCTGACAGGCCTGCCAGCAGCGGGATACCGATCTTGACGATGGATACGCCGGTACGACGGGCAACAATGAACACCAGCGGGATCAGCAACACAAAGCCGATCTCGAAGAACAGCGGGATGCCTACCAGAAAGGCCGAGAACATCATTGCCCAGTGCACTTTCTGCTTGCCGAAGGTACGTATCAAGGTTTGCGCAATCTGGTCTGCGCCGCCCGAGTCGGCCATCAGCTTGCCGAGCATGGTGCCCAGACCGAGAATAATACCGACGAAGCCCAGCACGCCACCGAAGCCGTCCTGGAAGGATTTCATGACTTTTTCAACCGGCATTCCCGAGGTCAGGCCAAGAAAGCCTGCCGCCAGGGTCAGCGCGACGAAAGGGTGCACTTTGAAGGTGGTGATCAGCAGCACCAGGCCGACGATGGTCACCAACGCATCGACGAGCAGGAACGTCTCATGGGTCATACCGAACATGGGTGTTTCTCCGGTTTATTGTTTTAAGGAGCTGTTAACAGCGCCGACGTTTTTATCGTGTGTACGCAAGACAGCGCTGTCTTCTGCGCTCACGCCTTTATCAGGCGTGGGAGTCTTTCCACCATGCTGCGGCTTGTTCACCGATGACAGCGATAGGCTGCGATGCATCGACGATCAGTGTCAGCGGCTCGCCATAGGGCGGCTCAAGGGTTGCGAACTGGCTGTCCACCAGACTTGCGGGCATGAAATGCCCCGGCCGGTGCGAGCAACGTTCGGCGGCAAGTTCCTTGCTGAGTTCCAGAAAAACAAAGCCCAGGCCAGGCACGGCATCGCGCAGACGCTGGCGATAGATAAGCTTGAGCGAGGAGCAGGTCAGCACAGGGTGCTCGCCGTTTGCCAGGGCAGCAGCCATCTCTTCGCCCAGGCGGGTCAGCCAGCCGGCGCGGTCTTCATCGTTGAGAGGGGTTCCGGCGCTCATCTTTTCGATATTTGCCGGGGGGTGGAACGCATCGCCTTCGATCAGGCGACCGCCGCTGTTGCGGGCGATCTCGGCACCGACGGCGCTTTTGCCGCAGCCAGAAACACCCATTACCACAAGGGCGGAAATAGCAGTATTCGCAGTTGTCACAGTAGGCACCTCATCTGGAGACAGCGCTGTCTTTGTCCGGTGGACATCAGGCTCAGCCCGGGCTGTTCCAGTTTTTGTCGTTGTTTTGGGCTCATCAATAAGCATTGGAGGCTGTTCTCCGCGGCGACCCTGACCGGGTGGCCCATGTGAAACCAGCGATAAAGCATTGTCACCTTCCATGAGACAGCGCTACCTTATGGGGCATTCGACACATTTGGCAACCCCTATGTTAGTTGGCAACGCATGATCCGCATTGGTTCCCGCTCTACTGGTCGCCCTACGCTCAATGAGGTGGCGAGGCTTGCCGCCGTGTCGCCGATCACGGCCTCCCGGGCGCTGCGCGGCGTTACCACCGTTGCGCCGGAGCTGGCGGAAAAGGTCCGCGCTGCGGCACAGACCCTGGGCTATGTCGCCAATCCTGCAGCCAGGGCGCTGGCCTCTTCCTGCAGCCAGACCGTCGTGGTGCTGGTGCCTTCGCTTTCCAACCAGTTGTTTATCGAGACGCTGGAGGCCATTCAGGAGGTGTTGCGTATCCGCGGTCTGGACGTGGTGATCGGCAACTATCACTACTCGCCCGACGAGGAAGAGAAACTGCTGCGCAACCATCTGGTCAATCGTCCGCGGGGTATTCTGCTGACCGGTTTCGACCACACCGCAGCGTCGCGCCAGATGCTTGAAACCAGCGGCGTACCTTGCGTACACATGATGGAACTCGATACTCGACTGGGTACCTATTGCGTTGGCTTCTCGCAACAGCAGGCGGGGGCCGAAGCCGCACGCCATCTGTTGGGCCGTGGTCGCCGTCGACTGGCTTACATGGCCGCTCAGCTCGACCCTCGCGTATTGCAGCGCGGGGCAGGGTTTCGCCAGGTGCTGGAGGAAGCCGGGCTGTTCGACCCCGAGCTGCAGGTCTCGACGCCTCAGTCGTCCTCGATTGGCCTGGGTGGTGAGTTGTTTGCCCGCCTGCTGGAGCAACATCCGGATGTCGACGGGGTTTTCTTCTGCAATGACGACCTCGCGCAGGGCGCGGCCCTTGAGGCTTTGCGTCTGGGCGTCGCCATTCCCGAACGCGTATCGCTGGTGGGCTTCAACGACCTGCCCGGTTCTGCCCACATGGTGCCGCGCCTGACCTCGATACGTACGCCCAGGGAGGAAGTCGGGCAGCGCGCGGCACAGCTGCTGCTGGGCTTGCTCGACGGTGTCACGCAGCATCCGCAGGTGGATCTGGGGTTTGAGCTGGTGGTACGGGAAAGCTCCTGAGTCTTTCTTAAGGCCAGCCCTGCATGCTTTCCCCCGGGCCATCACGCTGACCAGTGGTCGTTGCGCTACGGGCTTTCCCGCCGCCGGGCTGGAGTGCCCGACGGCCCTGTCCTGCAACCCTGCCGATACCCTCATTCGAACGGTTTCGGCGCGTCCGGACTGTTATTTCTGACAGTACCCATCCCCTCGTGTTGAGTATTCAATGACCCTACGTTTTTGGATCGGAGCGGCATAAGTGTCTTGGCCGCATCGTTGGATGACGGGGATATATCTTCTTATCTATTCCCCGTCCTGGCGGTCTTACAAGACCTATTGAAGGGTGAGAGAAATGCAAAAAAAAGCATCTCAAAACGTTAGAGCTCTGACTCACATTGCAGACCCGGTCGGTTCAGAAGTCCCTCTGGACATCGCCTGGTTGACCGGCATCATCCCGCTGGGCTTTGTACCCGCTGAGATCGTTATCAGTCCCGATGAAACTACGCTGTATGTCGCTCATGAGAGTGGCCGCGAAGTCAGCGTGGTCGACATCGCCAGTGCAAGCGTGGTTGGCAGTATCAAGCGGGCAGGCGCGGGTGCGATTACCCTGAGCCCCGATGGGAAACGGCTTTACACCATTGGTCAGAAGAGGTGCTACGTGGTGGACACGCGCTTGCGCGAGGTCATCAGGATACTTCCGGCTGCCAACGTCAACCGCATCCTGTGCAGCCCGGATGGCCGGTTTATCTGCCTGTCCTTTCAGAATGCGCTTGGCGGGCTTATCCGCCTGATCGAGACCGAGAACTACACGGTCGAAAACGAGTTTGATCTGGGTGCCCTGACCAATGCGTCGCTGGCCCTCGGGATCAGCCCCCTGAATGACCGGTTTTACGCGACGATGCTGGTCGACCGGACGGCACCCACCGATGTCCTTGCGATCAGCAAGGTGGATTACCTGCAGCATGATATTCCCGGCTTTTCCGATCCGCGGTCGATGGCCTTCAGTTCCGATGGCGCCTGGCTGTATGTGGGCGGAATCGACGAGGTCTACATTATCGATGCCGCCACCAACAAAATGTTTTATCGGGAGAAGATAGGTACCCAGGGCTATCCGGTAAAAGTCATAGGCGTCACGCCGGATGAGCGCTATGTATATGCGATCTACACCTGCAATTACGACGTCTACCGGATCGACACTGTGAAGGGAATCGCCACCTGTATCGCCTACTTTCCTTCGGTGGGCGGCGCGGTACTCAACAGGACCGGTACCTATATCTACTCCTCCCACCCGGACATGAGCTGGATTTCGATCTACAGGCTGTAGTTGCTCCCGTCAAACCTGCCACGGCCGATGACGCAGGCGCAGTGGCCGGTTGTCTTTGTCATCGGGGGCCTGCACTGTCAGTCGGCATTCAGCGCCGCGATGCCGGCCTTGGCCACTTGCGCATCCTGCTCGGCCTTGACGCCGGAGACACCCACCGCGCCAATCACCTGGCCGTCAACGATGACCGGCACGCCGCCTTCCAGCGAGGTCAGCAGCGGGGCGCTGAGAAATGCCGTACGCCCGCCATTGACCATTTCTTCGTAACCTTTGGACTCACGTTTGCCGAGTGCCGAGGTACGGGCTTTTTCGATCGAGATATAGCTGCTGATCGGCGACGCGTCGTCCAGTCGCTCGAACGCCAGCAGATGGCCGCCGTCATCAACGACAGCGATGGCCACAGCCCAGCCATTGGCCTGGGCCTCGTCGCGTGCGGCACCGAGCATCAGGCTCACTTCGGTCTGGGTAAGGACGGCTTTGATTTTCATGGGTTGCTCCGGAGCAGTGGTTATTGGATAGGAGTTCAGCGAGATTCTGGAGTGCCAAGCGCTTCGTCAATCAGCTCGATCCAGTGCCGTACCGCAGTGCGGTTGGCGCTGGCCAAGTGAGTCTGACAACCGATATTGGCGGTGGCGATGACCTGAGGCTTGCCGCTTTCCAGCGCGCTCATACGGTTGTCGCGCAATTGACGGGCCAGGGCTGGCTGAGTGATTGAATAGGTGCCGGCCGAGCCGCAGCATAAATGGCCGTCCGGCACTTGGGTCAGGTTGAAGCCTAGACGAGTCAGCACGCGTTCCACTTCACCACCGAGTTTCTGTGCGTGCTGCAAGGTACATGGGCAGTGGAACGCCAGTCGCGTGTCGACCTTGATGCCGAGGGTTTCCAGCGGCTCGTCACGCAGCACTTCGACCAGATCCTTTGTGCACGCACTGATGCGCTCGGCCTTGTCTGCATAGGCGGGGTCGTGGCGCAGCAAATGACCGTAGTCCTTGACGAATGCACCGCAACCGCTGGCCGTCTGGATGAGGGCTTCGGCACCGCCTTCGAGCGCGGGCCACCAGGCGTCGATGTTGCGCCGCGCCCGGTCCAGACCTGCCTCCTGTGCATTCAGATGGTAATCCACGGCGCCGCAGCATCCGGCGTTGCCGACTGCAGTAATACCGATGCCCAGACGATCAAGCACCCGTGCCGTGGCAGCGTTGGTATTAGGTGACAGACCTGGCTGCACGCAACCTTCAAGCAGCAGCGCCTGACGTGCATGACGAGTGGTCGGCCGAAGCCCGGCAGGATGGACTGTTGCAGGCAGTTTGATTGCCAGTGTCTGCGGCAACAAGGGCCTGAACTTCATGCCCATTCCGGTCAGCAAACGGAACAATCCGGCATTGGGAATTACCTGGCGCAGGCCTTCGCGCAGCAACCGCTGGCCAAGCGGGCGGGGCACCAGGGCCTCAACCGCTGCACGGCCGATGTCCAGCAGATTGTGATAATCCACACCGGACGGGCAGGTGGTCTCGCAGTTGCGGCAGCTCAGGCAGCGGTCCAGGTGCAAGCGGGTTTTTTCGGTGACTTGCTGGCCTTCGAGCACCTGTTTGATCAGGTAGATTCTGCCGCGCGGGCCGTCCAGCTCATCACCCAACAGTTGATAGGTCGGGCAGGTCGCGTTGCAGAAACCGCAATGCACGCAACTGCGCAGGATGCGTTCGGCCTCTTCGGCGCGGGGCAGGGTTCTGGCGTGTTCACTCAATGTGGTCTGCATGCTTAAAACTCCGCGTACAGTCGACCGGGGTTGAAAATGCCCTGCGGGTCAAGCCGGCCCTTGAGGGCCTGGTGGTAACGCAGTACAGGTGTGGCCAGCGGCTGGAACGGGCTGTCGACAACGCCCTGGCCGTAGCAGGTCGCATGCCCGCCAGCCGCCGTGGTGATCGCTCTAATGGTTTCGCCGTCTGCGTCGGATTTCAGCCAGCGTTGTGCGCCGCCCCAGTCGAGCAGTTGTTCGCCTGGAAGGTCCAGCACAGCGCTTTCGGCAGGTACGCAGAGCCGCCATAAGGGTCGCGGGTCCAGAAAAAAGGGCAGACGCTGCTCATTCAACTGCTGCCAGTACGCGCCATCGAACACTTCGCCACCGAGCCGCTCATGAGCTGCTGCCACCGAGCCTTCGCCGCCTTCAAGACGCAGGCGCAGTACTTGACCGTCGTGGCAGGCTGCGCTGATGGGCATCGGTTGCTGACCCCATTCGGCGAGGCGGGCCAGGGCTTGCGAGCTGTCCATCTGCAGCGCGATGCTGCTGCACAGACGCGGTTTGGGCAGTACCTTGAGCGACACCTCGGTCAGCACCCCAAGGCAGCCGAAACTGCCCGCCATCAGGCGTGAAACGTCATAGCCTGCAACGTTCTTCATGACTTCGCCGCCGAAGCGCAAATGCTTGCCAAGGCCGGTGATGACCCGGGTGCCCAGTACGAAATCACGCACCGACCCGCTCCAGGGGCGGCGCGGGCCCGACAGTCCCGCTGCGACCATGCCGCCGAGCGTTGCGCAGCCAAAATCGGGCGGCTCGCAGGGCAACGTCTGGCCTGCGGCGTCCAGCACCTGCATCAGCTCGCTCAGTGGCGTACCGGCACGGGCGGTGATCACCAGTTCTGTCGGGTCATAACTGACGATGCCACGGTGTTCGCGGGTATCGAGCACCTCGCCTGCTGCCTCACGGCCAAGAAAGGCCTTGCTGTTGCCACCCTGAATACGTAACGGCGTGCTGTCCCGCAGCGCTTGATCGACCCGCTCGAGCAGAGCCTGGCTGACGTCTTTGTCCATCTCGCTCATCAGAAGCGCTCCAGTTCGGGAAACGGCAATTGCCCGGCATGAATATGCATGGCACCGAATTCCGCGCAGCGATGCAGGGTCGGGATATTCTTGCCGGGGTTGAGCAGGCCGCTGGCATCGAATGCGGCCTTGATGGCATGAAAAAAAGTCAGTTCGTCACTGTTGAACTGCGCGCACATCTGGTTGATCTTCTCGCGACCGACACCATGCTCGCCGGTGATGCTGCCGCCGACCTCGACGCACAGCTCGAGGATCTTGCCACCCAGCGCCTCTGCGCGCTCCAGTTCACCCGGTTGATTGGCATCGAACAGGATCAACGGGTGCATGTTGCCATCGCCAGCATGAAACACATTTGCCACGCGCAGGCCGTACTGCGCTGACAACTCCTTGATGCTGCGCAATACCCTTGGCAACTCGCGTCGCGGGATAGTGCCGTCCATGCAGTAGTAATCCGGTGACAGACGGCCCACGGCGGGGAAGGCGTTCTTGCGACCGGCCCAGAAGCGCACCCGTTCGGCCTCGTCTTTCGCCTGACGCACTTCGGTCGCACCAGCCAGTGTCAATACCTCGCGAACCCGTTCGCAATCAGCATGTACATCGGCTTCGACCCCGTCCAGCTCGCAAAGCAGGATGGCTTCTGCATCAACCGGATAGCCTGCATGAATGAAATCCTCGGCGGCGCGAATCGCCAGATTATCCATCATCTCCAGCCCGCCGGGGATGATGCCAGCGGCAATGATATCGCCCACCGCTCTGCCTGCTTTTTCCACGGAATCGAACGCCGCCAGCAGCACTTTGGCCACCTGCGGTCTGGGCAACAGCTTGACCGTGACTTCGGTAATGACACCGAGCATGCCTTCGGAGCCGGTAAACAGTGCCAGCAAGTCGAAGCCCGGTGAGTCCAGCGTGTCGCTGCCCAGCGTCATGGGCTCGCCTTCGACGGTCAGTATCTCGACCTTGAGCAGGTTGTGCACGGTCAGTCCGTATTTGAGGCAATGCACGCCGCCCGCATTTTCTGCCACGTTACCGCCGATGGAACAGGCTATTTGCGAGGAAGGGTCGGGTGCGTAATACAGACCGTGGGGTGCCGCTGCCTGGGAAATGGCCAGGTTGCGTACGCCGGGCTGGACCCGCGCCAGACGAGCAGCCGGGTCGATAGCGAGGATCTGATTGAAGCGCGCCATCACCAGCAGCACGCCTTTTTCCAGCGGCAGTGCGCCCCCCGACAACCCGGTGCCCGCGCCGCGAGCGACCACCGGCACGCGACGCGCATGGCACAGTTTGAGCAGCGTCTGCACTTCTTCGACATGCCGTGGCAACGCCACCAGCATCGGCGTGGTGCGATAGGCCGATAACCCGTCGCACTCGTAGGGGCGCAGCTCTTCGGCGCGGTGCAGGATGTCCAGGTCGGGCAGTTGGCGTCGTAGCTCATGCAGCAATTGCTGCTTGTCGACCGCGGGCAGCACGCCGTCGATGCGTTCGTCATAAAGAATATTCATGCAGGCACCCAGCGTTGTTTTTATCGGGTTAATGCATCCTAGCTCATTCAGCACAAGGCTTGAGTTGACAGCGTCAGGCGGATCGCGCAATTTACGCATTACGTAATGTGGTTACGAAAATAATAAACACAGCACCCGTGCGTCAGGCAGGCGACTTCCGTGGACCTATTCACTTACTACCGCTCGACCTCAAGTTACCGTGTGCGTATTGCGCTGGCCCTAAAAGGGCTGGATTACGCTGCGATCCCGGTCAACCTGCTTCTTGATGGCGGCGAGCAGCGCACACCCGGCTACAAGGCGGTCAACCCGCAGGGCAGGGTGCCTGCATTGAGGCTGGACGATGGCGTGGTCATCACCCAGTCACTGGCGATCATTGAATACCTGGAAGAGTGCTACCCGCAGCCTGCGTTACTGGCGCAGGATGCTGTTCTGCGTGCGCGCCAGCGGGCCGTTGCGGCGCTGGTCGGCTGTGACATTCACCCCTTGCACAACGTTTCGGTACTCAACCGGTTACGCGGTCTGGGTCACGACGAA
Organism: Pseudomonas syringae group sp. J248-6; assembly: GCF_032586995.1. Lineage (NCBI taxonomy): Bacteria > Pseudomonadati > Pseudomonadota > Gammaproteobacteria > Pseudomonadales > Pseudomonadaceae > Pseudomonas > Pseudomonas syringae group sp. J248-6. The sequence goes on from NZ_JAWHOP010000008.1 coordinate 207,872, forward strand.
CCCGCTGTTCTGAGCTGGATCGAGCACTGGATCGGCGAAGGTTTGCAGGCCGTCGAGCAGTTGATCGAAAAGGACGGTTTCTGTTTTGGTACGAGCCCCGGCCTTGCGGATATTTATCTGTTACCACAGCTGTATGCAGCCCATCGCTACAACGTCGAACTGAGTACATACCCGCGTATTCAGCGGGTCGAGCGTCTGGCCATGCAACATCCGGCCTTTCAACAGGCACACCCTGATGCACAATCGGACAAGCCGGAGTAGGCTGCCCTCATGAAGATTCTTGGTCTGCAACTGATATTCGGTGATTTTCTCGCGCGCAGCGTGCGGGGGATCCCGTGTGCACCGCCCGCAGGACAGTGATTGCGCTGGTTTAACCACTCTCACTTTCCTGCAAGGAGCCAGTCATGGCTGATCTCTACGAAAACCCCATGGGCCTGATGGGCTTTGAATTCATTGAATTCGCGTCACCGACTCCCAACAGCCTGGAGCCTGTGTTTCAGATGATGGGTTTCACCAAAGTCGCGACCCATCGCTCCAAGGACGTGACCCTGTATCGTCAGGGCGCGATCAACCTGATCCTCAACAACGAGCCGCACAGCCTGGCGTCATACTTTGCCGCCGAACATGGCCCTTCGGTGTGCGGCATGGCGTTCCGCGTGAAAGACGCGCAAAAGGCCTACAACCGGGCACTTGAACTGGGCGCACAGCCGCTGGAAATCGCCACCGGCCCCATGGAATTGCGCTTGCCCGCCATCAAGGGCATCGGTGGCGCGCCGCTGTACCTGATCGACCGTTTCGGTGAAGGCACGTCGATCTACGACATCGACTTCAACTTCATCGACGGCGTCGACCGCCACCCGGTCGGTGCCGGCCTTAAATTCATCGATCACCTGACCCACAACGTGTATCGCGGTCGCATGGCGTACTGGGCCGGGTTCTATGAAAAGCTGTTCAACTTCCGCGAGCTGCGCTATTTCGACATCAAGGGCGAATACACCGGCCTGACCTCCAAGGCCATGACCGCCCCGGATGGCATGATCCGCATTCCCCTGAACGAAGAGTCGTCCAAGGGCGCCGGGCAGATCGAAGAGTTCCTGATGCAGTTCAACGGCGAAGGCATTCAGCATGTGGCGTTCTTTACCGATGACCTGATCAAGACCTGGGACGCGCTGAAGGAAACCGGTATGCGTTTCATGACGGCGCCGCCGGATACTTACTACGAGATGCTTCAGGGAAGACTGCCCGATCACGGTGAGCCGGAAACTGAACTCAAGTCGCGCGGCATCCTTCTCGATGGTTCTTCAGAAGGCGGCGAGCGCCGATTGCTGCTGCAGATATTCTCCGCAACCCTGATGGGCCCGGTGTTCTTCGAATTCATCCAGCGCAAGGGTGATGACGGGTTTGGTGAAGGTAACTTCAAGGCGCTGTTCGAGTCCATCGAACGAGACCAGATCCAGCGCGGTGTACTGACGCCGGACTGAGCATAAGAAGCATCCGCCTGGTGCGATCAGACGAGCCTGCTCAGGCTCGTTCTGAGTCATTTATGCGTAAGCACCTCAGCTTGCTGGTTGTGAGAAGAGATATAGCGCTCGGTGAATTCATGCGCCGGCATGGGACGACCATACAGATAGCCCTGACCCTCGTCGCACACATAATGGCGCATCAGACTTTCCTGTTCGCGGGTTTCTATGCCTTCTGCCGTGACCTGGAGATTGAAGCCGTTCGCCAGCCTGATAACAGCCTCGATGATAACTTCGTCTTTCTTGCTGCGCTCCACGCCACTTACGAATGAGCGGTCAATTTTCAGACGTGTCACCGGATAGTCTTTCAGCAGGCTCAGGGACGCATAGCCGGTACCGAAATCGTCGAATGCAATGCCCACTCCCAATGAGCGAAGGTGGCGCAGCGGTTCCATGATGCGCTGTTCGTTTCGCAGGATGATGTTTTCCGTGATCTCCAGCTCGAGAGCCTGTGCTGGCAAGGAAAAGTCTTCAAGCGCACTTTCAACCATTTCCGCAAAGTCACGCATGCGAAACTGCGCGGCGAACAGGTTGACGCCGATGCGGAATTCGTCACAGCCGGTAGTTCTCCATTGCGCTGCCTGCTCACAGGCTGAACGCAGGATCCATTCGCCCACCGGCACCGCAAGAAGACCTGCTTCCAGTGCAGGTAGAAAAACCGCCGGGGACACCACACCCAGTGTCGGATGGTTCCAGCGAATAAGGGCTTCGGCTCCGGTAATACGACCGTCCGCAAGTCGTACCTGAGGCTGATAGTACAGCTCGAACTCTTTGTTGGCCCACGCCTGACGCATCGATGAGCTGAGCGCGCCTCTTCTTGACGCGGTCTGTCGATGCTCGGAGGTGAAGGTGCGAACAAGGGAACGTCCGTCAGACTTGGCCTGGTAGAGCGCCAGATCCGCATTGCCGAGCATTTGCTCCTCGTCGTAGTCGCAGCCGGACCTTACGGAGACGCCGATGCTGGCACCGATGTAGATTGAATTGTCTTCAAACTCAATCGGCTCCTCGATGACCGCTATGAGCGCCAGGCCCAGCCTGGTTGCGTTGTCAGGGTCTGCCGTGTCTGACAGGAAAACGACAAACTCATCGCCGCCCAGACGCGCGACCATATGGCTGGCCGGTACGTGTTCGCGAAGACGCTGAGAGGTCACCTTGAGCACAAAATCACCCGCAGCGTGGCCCAGCGTGTCGTTGACGTCTTTGAAACCGTCCAGATCGATCAGCAGGATAGCTGCTGGCAGCTGCGCATCGCACGCCTCCTTGATCCGCCTTTTGAGTGTCGATCGATTGGCAAGCCCGGTCAGATGATCGTATTCAGCCGCATGCTTGAGTAATTTGTCCGCCTCGACACGCTGGGTGACGTCACGAATGATCGCTCCGAATTGTGGCTCGCCGGCATACGTCCATTGTGAGAGCGAGAGCTCGATGGGGATTGTATGACCGTCGCGATGGATGGCCGTCAGGTTGATGGATTTTCCGATAATGGAGGCCGGGCCGCCTGCAGACACCCTCGACAGACCTGCATGATGTCTGGAGCGCATTTCGGGCGGAATAATGATATCGAGAGGCTTTCCCATGGCGTCCTCGGATCGATGCCCGAAAATGAGCTCGGCCGAGTTGTTCCATGAGATGATCCGGTTTTTGCTGTCCGAGCAGATAATCGCGTCGGGTGAAGTCGAGGTGATATTCATGAAGCGGGCGTGGCTGTCTTCATTCTCGAGCGCGAGCCGACGCAACTCCATTCTTTCGATGACTATGACCGCCAGATCCTGAAGAACCAATTGATCTCGCTGCGAGAAAGTCTCCCGAGGTTTATTGTCGATCAGGCACAGGCTGCCCAGCACATGACCGCTGGCGGTTATCAGCGGCGCCCCGGCATAAAAGCGAATATAGGGAGCGCCTACTACCAAGGCGTTTGAGCTGAATCTCTCATCCTGCAATGCATCAGGCACCAGAAAAACGTTACGGCCCATGAGCGCAAAATTACAGAATGAGACGTCACGGCCCGTTTCGCAGACATCGAGGCCGATACGCGCCTTGAAGAATTGCCGATCGCGATGAACCAGCGAAATCAGCACAATGGGCACATCGAAAATCCGCGATGCCATTTGCACGATCTGATCGTATTCGTGCTCAGGTGGGGTATCCATCAACGAAAAAGCATTCAAAATCCGAATACGTTCTTCGTCGTCATCGCCGACCGGGTAAGTGTTCATTTGAGGCTATCGCGATAAGCTGATCGCAGCTGAAACACGAAGCGACCGATGTGCAAGGCCGCTGTGCCGGTTGCGGTGACATCACCGTGCCAGCATGCGCTTGAGCCACGCCGGAAAAGCAACGTTCGATACATTGGCATTGGAGCACCTCTCACAGTAGCGTATCGGCAGCTGTTTTCGGACAGCTCAGAAGCTGTATCGTCAAAAAGCCGAATACCTGTAATGACTTCTTGAGCAACTAGCCTGCGGGGCATTCATTCAACTAAGCCCCGCGTGACCTCGGTGTAACAACGTGTTCGGGTTAGTGGCGCTAAGGTATGGAAACTGCATGGCGGGTTTCACTGCCAATTTGATGACAACCCTATGAAACGGCTTTCCTTTATTTCGACGAGGCTTACACCTTCGGCGCTCAGCAAAGCGTTGATCGGCTTCATTGCCCTGGTCTGTCTATCGCTGACCCTGGCTACCGTCTGGCAGATGAACCAGTCGAAGCTCGAGCGCGCGGCCACCGCCAGGATTGCGGTGTCCAATATCGTGCTGGCCGCTGAGCAGCAGGCTCAGGACACCCTGCAACAGGCTGACAATACGCTGCGTGACCTTGTCGAGCGTGTGGAACAGGACGGGGTCGCAGGCCAGCAGCAAAGCCGCTTGACCAGGCTGATGGCTCAAGACCTGATAAACGTCAAAGGGCTTCAGGGGCTGTTCATCTACGATGCTCAGGGCAACTGGGTCGCCAATTCCTTTGCCAATGGCGTGCACACCAGAAACAACCAAGACCGCGATTACTTCATTTACCATCGCGATAACCCTGACCCGTCCATTCATGTAGGGTCTATCGTAGAAAGCCGTAATACCGGGGATATGGTCATCCCGGTCAGTCGGCGTATCAATGCTGCGGATGGCAGTTTTGCTGGCGTTGCACTGGCCACCGTACCGGTGGCTTATTTCCAGGCGTTTTTCCAGCGCATGGATGTAGACGACAAGGGGGTAATCTTTCTCGCTCTGAGCAATGGTGACCTGCTGGCGCGACGCCCCACATTAACCGCACTGATGACCACCAATGTCGCCAAGGGCGATATCTTCACTCGCTATCTGCCCTACAGCGACAGCGGCACCGCGGTGATCAACTCCGTGGTGGACGGGGTGGAAAGGATCTACGCCTATCGGCGGGTGTCCGGGTTGCCGATCGTCGCCGCTGCAGGCGTCTCCTGTCAGCATGTGTTCGCGCCCTGGTGGGCCTATGCACACCGGTCCATGACCATCACCGGCATTATTATCCTTGCGCTGGTTTTGCTTGGCGTCCTGCTGTACCGGCAAATCCAGCAGTTGATCAATGCGGAAGGTGAACTGAACATCGCCAGGAACGAGCTGGAGATCATCGCTCACACGGACAGCCTCACGCACCTGGCCAATCGACGCTGCTTCGATGCGGCCTTGCAGCAGGAGTGGGGGCGGGCGAGCCGGAATACTGCAACTATCGCGATCATTCTGCTGGATATTGACTGGTTCAAACAATACAACGACACCTACGGTCATCTGCAGGGAGACGACTGCCTGAAGCAAGTGGCTGGGCTCATAGGCAACAGTCTTGACCGGGCTGGGGATATCGCGGCACGTTACGGCGGCGAAGAGTTTGTCATTCTGCTGCCTGAAACCGACCTGGCAGGGGCGCTGAAGATCGCGGAAAAAATCAGATCATCCGTTGAAACCACTCGTATAGAGCACTCGGCCAGCCCGCTGGGCAAACTGACCATAAGCTCGGGCGTGGTGTCGATCAACGCAGCAGAGAAGGATGGACATACCGCCGCGTTGGCGGAAGTGGATCGGTTGCTTTACCTGGCCAAAACCAAAGGGCGTAACCGCGTCGAAGGTCGGCTGATTCACGGCTGGCATGGAGCGAGCCATTTTGCCAGGGTATCAACCGCCTCTTCCTGAGTCAGTCTGACGGACGGCTACCGCCCATACGCTCGCTGATGGCCTGCGCCGTTTGCAAAAGCCGCCTGGCCGCCAGATTCTGCGTCTCGTCGTTCAACACCGATCCCGGCCCAACCACGGTGATCACGCCTACCAGCTTGTTGCCCATGGCGAACAGCGGCGAAGAGGCTGCGTTTATGCCCGGCATCAGCAAGCCCTGAATCTGGTGGACGCCCGTCGTACGGATCTGCTCGATATGCAGCTTGACGTCGCGCAACTGGTCGGCACTCAGCAAAGGCATTTCCTGCTCGCGAAGCGCAGCGGTTTCTCGCTCGTTCAGAAAGCTGTCGAACACCAGGCCGGTAGACGAGCCGAGCAACGGCAGCACCGAGCCGATCTGCGTCACCAGCGTCACTGCGCCCATCGACGCTTCGACATACACCACGGTCGGCCCTTTGTTGCCCCATACCGCCAGGAAGCAGGTCTGGTTCAATTCATCACGCAGGCTGGCCAGCCAAGGTGCCGATACTTTCAGCACATCCAGCTTGCCGAGTGAGGCCAGCCCGACCTGCAACGCTTCGCGCCCCAGCTCGTAGTGATTGTTGACAGCATCCTGTTCGGCAAAGCCACTGGCAATCAGCGCCTGTAGATAACGATGAACCTTGCTGGCAGGCATGCCCAGATGCTCGGCGAGTTTCGACAGGGAAGTGGAGGGCGACAGTTCGGCCAGCGCCTTGAGCACGCCCAGCCCAACTTCGGCGGCCTGAACCTTTTGCTGACGTCCGCCTGTCGGGCTTTCGATGTCCTGGGTCATGGGTGCTGTGCGCCGATCGGGAAAGGCAGCTTTATAGCTTGACCGGCTGGCAAACTCAAATTACGTTATGCGTAATCGTTTTACGTTAAATGATGTTTCACCCGTCTCTGCCCGACCCCATAACAACAAGAGGTCCAGATGGCTATTCACTCCCGTTCCGACGCATTGGCTTATCAGTCGGGTTTTGGCAACCAGTTCAGCAGCGAGGCACTGCCCGGAGCATTGCCGATTGGCCAGAACTCTCCGCAGAAACACCCGCTGGGGCTGTATGCCGAGCAGTTCTCGGGTACTGCCTTCACGGTCGCGCGCAGCGAAGCCCGGCGTACCTGGTTGTATCGCATCAAACCTTCGGCGGCCCATCCGCGTTACCAACGCATGGGTCGGCAGATCGCCGGTCAGGAGCAGGGCCCGATCAACCCCAACCGGCTGCGCTGGAACGCCTTCGATATCCCCGCCGAGCCTGTCGATTTCATTGACGGCCTGATCCCCTTGGCCAGTACCTCGGCGGCGGATCAGGCAGACGGTGTGAGCGTTTACGTATACGCAGCCAACACTTCGATGCAGCGTGCGTTTTTCAGCGCCGATGGCGAATGGTTGATTGTGCCGCAACAGGGGCGACTCAGAATCATCACCGAATTAGGTCTGCTGGACATCGAACCGCTGGAAATCGCCGTACTGCCGCGAGGCATGAAATTTCGTGTGCAACTGCTCGACAGCAGCGCCCGTGGTTATATCTGCGAGAACCACGGGTGCGCCTTGCGCCTTCCGGAGCTTGGCCCGATCGGCAGCAACGGGCTGGCCAACCCGCGTGATTTTCTGACGCCGGTGGCCTGGTTTGAGGACAATCAGCAACCGATGGAGCTGGTGCAGAAGTTCCTCGGTGAACTGTGGTCGACACACCTGGAGCATTCACCCTTTGATGTGGTGGGCTGGCACGGCAACAACGTTGCGTACAAGTATGATCTGCGGCGTTTCAACACCATCGGCACGGTCAGTTACGATCACCCGGACCCGTCGATTTTCACTGTGCTGACTTCACCAGGGGCAACCCACGGCCAGGCCAATATCGATTTCGTGATCTTCCCGCCGCGCTGGATGGTGGCGGAAAACACCTTTCGCCCGCCATGGTTCCACCGCAACCTGATGAACGAATTCATGGGCCTGATCGATGGCGCCTACGACGCCAAGGCTGAAGGCTTCATGCCCGGGGGCGCCTCGCTGCACAACTGCATGAGCGCGCACGGTCCGGATAATGTCACGGCAGAAAAGGCCATTACTGCCGAGCTGAAACCGCACAAAATCGAAAACACCATGGCCTTCATGTTCGAGACCGGCAAGGTATTGCGCCCCAGCCGCCACGCCCTTGGCTGCCCGCAACTGCAAGCCGATTACGATGCCTGCTGGAACGACATGACCAGGACATTCAACAAGGAACCGCGCCGATGACTGGCTCTCTCAATCGTCGTAGCTGGGTGGCATCGGCCAACGAACACGCTGATTTTCCGTTGCAGAACCTGCCGCTGGGTGTGTTCAGCCATGGCACTACCGGACCGCGTGGTGGCGTGGCGATTGGCGATCTGATTGTCGATCTGCGCGCAGCGACAGCCGCGGGTTTTTTTCACGGGCAGGCCGCCGAGGCTGCCGAAGTGGCCAGCCGCGATCAGCTCAACGATTTTTTTGCGCTGGGCGCGCCAGCCCGTCAGGCATTGCGCAGCGCATTGTTGCAACTGCTGGATGCGGACAACCCGCAACGTGACAGTGTGCAGGCGGTTGCAGGTTTGCTGCTGCCGATGAGCGAGTGCAGCCTGCACATGCCGGCGCGGGTAGGTGATTATTCTGACTTCTACGTCGGTATTCATCATGCGCTGAACGTCGGCAAGCTGTTCCGTCCGGACAACCCGCTGCTGCCCAACTACAAATATGTGCCGATTGGCTACCACGGCCGGGCATCGACCCTCTGCACATCCGGTACGCCGGTCCGGCGGCCCAATGGGCAGACCCTTGCGCCGGGTCAGGACGTTCCGGTTTTCGGTCCCTGCAAACGCCTGGATTACGAACTGGAGCTGGGTGTGTGGATCGGGCCGGGGAATGCGCAGGGCGATGCCATCGCGATTGACCGGGCCGCGGAGCACATCGCCGGGTTCTGCCTGCTCAACGACTGGTCGGCGCGTGACATTCAAGCGTGGGAATACCAGCCGCTGGGTCCGTTTCTGTCCAAGAGTTTTGCCACGACGATCTCGCCCTGGGTGGTAACCGCCGAAGCGTTGATACCCTTTCGCAGCGCTCAGCCAGCGCGTCCGGAGGGTGATCCTCAGCCGCTGCCGTACCTGCTTGATCAGAATGATCAGCAGGGTGGCGCGCTGGACATCGAACTGGAAGTGCTGCTGCTCACCGCGCAGATGAAGGCCGAGGGGTTGAAGCCTTACCGGCTGGGTCTGAGCAATTCGCTGAACATGTACTGGACCGTGGCGCAGATGGTCGCGCACCACAGCGTCAACGGCTGCAAGCTGCAACCGGGCGACCTGCTCGGCACCGGTACGCTTTCCGGCCCTCAGGCAGGTCAGCACGGCAGCCTGCTGGAGATGACCGCAGGCGGCAAGCAGTCAGTGGCGTTGCCCAACGGTGAAAAGCGCATATTCCTGGAAGCCGGCGACGAAGTGATCCTGCGTGCCCGTTGTCATCGGGAAGGGCAGGTGTCGATTGGCTTTGGCGAATGCCGGGGCGTCGTGCTCGACTGAAAAAATGAATCAGAAGCGTCAGGGAGTCACTTCGTACCAGCCCAGAAACATGTTCAGCGCCGACTCGACCACATCACTCTGCTCCTGAGGGTTGAGCAGTGCGGCATTGAAGGTCACCTGTGGCCAGAATGCGAACGACTTGAGCAGCGCGTGCATCTGCGTCGCCGCAAAACCGGGGTCGACCGGCTTCAGACGACCGCCTTTCTGGGCTGCCCGGATCCACGCGCTGAAGGTTTCTTCGCGCTCATTGATACGGGCCATCCACACTTGAGCGCGCTCGGGTGAGTGAATGGTCGCGCCCACCACGACACGCGCCAGGTCGAGAAAATTACTGTTGGTGAGGTTGCGCATCTTGCCCCACAGCAGGTCTCGAAGTTGCTCGCGCAGACTGACATTGGGGTGATAAATCACTTCCGATTGTGGCGGAGCACAGTTCCACAGACGCTGCAGCATCTCGGCGAACAGTTCTTCCTTGCTGGGGAAATGGTTGTAGACCGTGCGTTTGGACACCTCGGCCCGAGCAGCGATGCGGTCCATGCTGGTGACCTCGAAACCACGATCGCCAAATTCGGCAATAGCTGCCTGGACGATGGATTCGCGTTTCTGATCGGTGAGGCGCATGGGTGCGGTCATAGGTTCGCTTCAAACGGACGTTTAGAGAAAGTTACACTCAGCAGTTTACTTGTCGCCAAGGATCATGCAAGCTTAAAACTACACCGTGTAGTGTAAAACACTGTTACATATTTTTCATCGCGCATCCTGCAACGGGATCACGTACAAAGTATGCACGGCTGGAGCCTCAACCTGTCCCCAGGAGTCAGCAAACCATGGCCTCGACACATCAGAAAAAGGATGCTTCTTCACTGCCTGTCCTGTCCCGTCATGAGGGGCGATATCGGAACCACGCGACGATGAAACCGGCGAGTCTGCTGCGAACACTCCGCATTTTCTGGGATCAGGCATTCAATAAGCCCAAGGATACGCGCCCCGCAGGCGAAATTCCGGTACAGCCGCTGTCGCGTCAGCAGTTGCTGGCAGCGCCGAACAACACGGTGTACCGCCTCGGGCATTCGACGGTCCTGCTCAAATTGCGCGATCAGTTCTGGTTGACCGACCCCGTGTTTGCCGAGCGCGCGTCGCCGGTGCAGTGGGCAGGGCCGCAGCGCTTTCACCAGCCGCCGATCAGCCTCGAAGAGTTGCCGCCGATCAAGGCGGTGATCCTTTCGCACAACCACTACGACCATCTGGATCGTATGGCGATCAAGGCGCTGACCGACAAGACCGAGCATTTTCTGGCACCGCTTGGTGTGGGCGATACGCTGATTGAATGGGGCGTACCTGCGCACAAGGTCCGCCAACTGGACTGGTGGCAGTCCACCGAAGTGGCGGGCATCGAGTTCGTCGCTACGCCTTCGCAGCATTTTTCCGGGCGTACGCTGCTCGACAGCAACCGTACCCTGTGGGCGTCCTGGGTGATGATCGACGGCGATCAGCGGATCTTTTTCAGTGGCGACAGCGGCTACTTTGATGGCTTCAAGACCATCGGCGAGCAATACGGGCCGTTTGATCTGACGCTGATGGAAACCGGGGCCTATAACGTCGAATGGCCGCATGTGCACATGCAACCCGAGCAGACGCTGCAGGCACATCTGGACCTGCGCGGCCGTTGGTTGCTGCCGATTCACAACGGCACCTTCGACCTGTCGATGCACGCCTGGCACGAACCGTTCGATCGCATCCTGGCGCTGGCCTGGGAGCAGAATGTTTCGATCACCACGCCGATGATGGGCCAGCCGTTTTATGTGCAATACCCGTGTCGCGGTTTGACATGGTGGCTGGGCGTCGATGAAGTTGCCGAGCCTGAACCCGAGCCCGAGCAGCACGGCCGCGTAACGAACTGCAAATGCCCTCGGCAGAATGCCTGAAACTGCCCGCGCCATTGCTGAACTGATTTTTAAATAGCAGCACCCAGATTTTGATTTGTCATATGAGCACGCGCCCGGCCTAATCCTGACCATCAAAAGTGATGGTGACGGTATGCAGGTGCGTAGCTCGGCGGTTCGGAATATGGGGTTGATGGTCAGTATCGTACTGGTGGCGCTAAACCTGCGCCCATCGATGGCTGCGGTCGGTCCGTTGCTTGCGGCGATTCGTCTTGAGGTGCCGCTGGGCTTCGGGATGGCGTCGTTACTGACCATGCTGCCGATCATGGCCATGGGGCTGGCGATGTTTTTCGGCATCGGCATCGCGCGTTACCTGGGGACGCATCGCAGCATCCTGCTTTCACTGGTGCTTATCGGCCTGGCCACACTGGCGCGCCTGGTTCTCGATTCTGCTGTCGAACTGATTTTCAGCGCTGTGCTGGCAGGTCTTGGCATTGCCTTGATTCAGGCGCTGATGCCCGCATTGATCAAATCGCGTTTCAAGGCCAACGTCTCATTGTGCATGGGCCTGTATGTGACTGCGATCATGGGCGGAGCGGCTCTGGCCGCATCATTCAGCCCATTGGTGATGAGCAGCAGCGGCAGCTGGCGTGGCGGTCTGGCGGTGTGGTCGCTTCTGGCGCTGTTGGCAGTGTGCTTCTGGTTCGCCCAGCGGCGCGTGTTGCAGGTCGACGCTTCAAGCGCTGCCGGGCCCCGGCAGGCTTTTTTCCACATGCCTCGGGCCTGGATGCTGGGAGTTTTCTTTGGCCTCGGTACTGCGTCCTATACCTGCGTGCTGGCCTGGCTTGCGCCGTATTATCTGGAGAACGGCTGGAGCGAGCAGGATGCCGGGCTGTTGCTGGGCTTTCTGACCCTGATGGAGGTAGTATCGGGTCTGCTGGTTCCGGCGCTGGCCAACCGCAGTCACGATAAACGCGTGGCGCTGGCGATGCTGCTGGTGTTGATGATGATCGGTTTTACCGGGCTGATTCTGCTGCCGCAGCGGCTGGGCCTGCTGTGGACCTGCTTGCTGGGGTTGGGTATCGGCGGTTTGTTTCCGATGAGCCTGATTGTGTCGATGGACCATGCCGATGATCCTCGCCAGGCAGGCGGCCTGACCGCATTCGTGCAGGGCGTGGGTTACCTGATTGCCAGCCTGTCGCCGCTGTTTGCCGGAGTAATCCGCGACTTGACGTGCAGCTTTGCAGGCGCGTGGTGGTCACTGATAGCGTTGGTCGCGATCATGCTGTTGATGGTGGTGCGGCTCGATCCCCGACGCTATGCTGAGCACCTGCGCAGCGCCGGCGTCAAACCGGTCATTATTGGCGAGGGGGCGGCATGATTGCATTTTGATGCTATCTTGTTCGCGTGGACCTGATCGTCCGGTCGCAGTGCCAGCGAGATGCCTCAATGCTCAACAGTAATGCCCTGAGAAAGCTGGACATGCAGGACCTGATGGTCTTTGTCTCGGTTTATGAACAGCGCAACCTGACCCTGGTCGCAGATGCGCTGCATGTCAGTCAGTCAACGGTTAGCTACTGCCTGAAAAAGCTGCGCGCCAACTTCGAAGACGATCTGTTCATCTGCACCCGCAATGGCATGCGTCCGACCCGCAAGGCACTGGCCATGCACGCCCATGTGCAGCAGATTCTCGAGTCGGTCAATTTGTGTCACGACGGCCTGGGCCTGTTTGATCCGACCCGCAGGCAAACCACTTTCACGGTATGTGCCCCCGAGTATTTTGAACTGCTGGTATTGCCGCACCTGATGCGCGACTTTGTCGCCGCTGGCTTTTCGGTAACGGTCAATGTGCAGAAGCTTGAGAAGCAGTTGCCCGCCGAGCAATTGAACGACGGTCGTTTTGACCTCGCCCTGTGCTTCGGACCGGGCTTTCACCGAGTCCCGGACAGCCTGGTTTCACAAGTGTTGCTTGAAGATGATCTGGTCTGCGTCATGGACGCCCGGTTCGCGCCGCTCAGCGCCCTGATCGACATTCAGACCTTCATCGGGCATCGCCATGTGTACCCGACGCCATGGACGTCCGACACCAACATGGTCGATGGCTGGCTGCAACGGCAGGGGCTGGAGCGCAACATTGTCGCGCGCGCGAACAGTTACCGCGCGGCGTTGCAATTGCTCGAGGGCACAGATTTCATTCTGGTGCTGCCAAGGCGCATTCAGACCCTGCTGGGCAATGAGCCATGGATTGCCGAGTTCGAGCTGCCGCCGGATCTGCCTGGTTTCAGTCTGGACATGCTGTGGAGCGCTCAGGCCGATCAGGACGAGGCCAGTGGCTGGCTGCGTGAGCAAGTCGTGAAGGTCTGCGCCGAGCGCGGTCTGCTCTGACGCGTGGTCAGTTGCCAGACTTGTCTTTCTGCGGGTCTGGCGAAGTACCAGGCCGCGGTTGCTCGCCCTGTTGATTGAGCTGTTTGTTCTTCTCGCCCACTTTACCGGCGTTTTCCGGTTTGTGATCGAGGTCTTCGCGTTTGGATTCATCTGCCATGACCGTACTCCAGATTATTGGGCTATCTGTTGGTTGGTCACTGAAGGTTCTGCAAGATTCGATTTATATGACACGCGGTCCGGAGCAGTCTTTTTCGGCCCCGAACCGCAAAAACGTGTCAGCTCAGCAGGGTCAATACGTCTTTGGCAGCCTGTGCGGAGCTGGCCGGGTTTTGTCCGGTGACCAGCTTGCCGTCGGTCAGTACGTAGACGCTCCAGTCATCGCCCTTGGAGTAGTCACCGCCCAGTTCCTTGAGCGTGTCTTCAACCAGGAAAGGCACGACATTGGTCAGGCCAACGGCCTCTTCTTCGCCATTGGTGAAGCCGGTGACGCGGCGGCCCTTGACCAGCGGCTGACCGTCCGACGCTTTTACGCGGCGCAGCACGCCCGGCGCATGACACACCAGACCATGAGGCTTGTCTGCCTTGGCGAATGCTTCTATCAGGGCGATCGAGTGCTTGTCTTCGGCCAGATCCCACAGCGGACCGTGGCCGCCAGGGTAGAACACTGCATCGAAATCCGCAGCGTTTATGCCCGACAGAAGGCCAGTATTGGCCAGCACTTTCTGGGCATCGGCATCTTTGGCGAAACGCTCGGTTTCCGGGGTTTGTGCATCAGGCTCGTCGCTTTTCGGGTCTAGCGGCGGCTGACCGCCAGCAGGCGATACCAACGTGACCTCGGCACCAGCATCCTTGAACACATAGTAGGGCGCTGCGAACTCTTCGAGCCAGAAGCCGGTTTTCTTGCCGGTGTCGCCCAGTTGGTCATGGGATGTCAAAACCATCAGGATTTTCATATTCGTGCTCTTCATTGAAGGGTTGAGAGTGTGTAGACACACAAAAGCCTGAAGGGTTGTCAGAATATTTTACGACCATAACGTTTCAAGGCCGGACTTCAACGTTGTGGGTACGTCAAAGCCCGGCCTTGCTTCAGCCGCTGATCATTGCCCTGCAGTTCATTGCTCTTTGCTGAGGTCCACCAGCGGCTCTTTGCGCACCTCAGTCTCGCGACCGTCCTGAATGCTCTTGACCTGGCCAAGCGCCTTGTCGACCGCGCCCTTGTCAGCCAGCAGGCTGTAGCTGATCTGGAACTGACGTTGCTCTTTGGGCGCAATGGTCGGTACCAGATTCAGCGGACGCTGGAAGCGGCGGTTGTAGGAGAAGCTGGTGCCCGGTTCCAGTCCGGTCACGTAACCCTGGCCTTTGGTGTCAGTGTTTTTCCACAGTGAAAACACCGGCAATTGCCTGGTATTGAAACCGACCGACACACCCAGGCTGCCTGCCTTGTTGTGCAGCACGGTCAGCGTATCGCCCTTGGCATCGCCATAAGGCACGACGTTGTAGACCGTTTCGTCATAATCCGGCGTCGGTGCACGGTAGGTCTGCCAGTCGCCCAGATCACCCTTGGCCTTCTCGTTGAACGGTGAAACCTGCTTGACCGGCGCTTCGAAGCGCGCCCCTTGCTCAAGGAACGGTGTGCTGAAGTTGCTGTGGTACAGCGCCTGGTATTCCTTCGGATAATCGCCATTGTTGGTCAGCGTATCGTTGAGCGAAAAGCTCGTGCTGCCTGGCTCGGTGACCAGTTCGGTCTGCACCGAAAAGTCGACCTTCTTGAACGCCTGCTCCTTCAGCTCACCCTTGAGGCGGATCGCGTAAGGCGGCTTTTCGTCGATCTGCAGCGTCACTTTGCTGGCCGGAATGTTGGCAGCGCGGCCGTGCAGGGTCAGCAGTTCGCCATTGTCCATGCCCGGGTGACCCACCCACTCGTAGCCGCAACGGGTCACCAGTTCGTTGAAACCCTCCAGCCAGCCCAACCCGCCGCGGCCATTGAGTTCGATGAAGGCCGGATTGACCACATCCTTGACCGGTGAATCCCAACCCATGCGTACATCACCCACCGATGCCTGCAGCACGTTCATACCGCGGGTAGGCACCACAGAAAGCTTCATTGTGCCGTTGTCGATATCGATGATGCTCACGCCTTCCTGACGACCGCCGTGCAGGGTTCGCATCGTGACAGTGAACGGCTTGTCGGTCTTGACGCCCAGTTGCTGACTGGTGATCTGCTGATTCTGCGCAGCCTTGTCGGTGTCGAGCAGCACGTAGTCCCAGGCAAACACACTGGAAGCGGCTGTGAGGGCGCCGAGGCCTACGAGCAGGGGAAGGGATTTCATGGTGGTGGTCCTTCTGTAATTATTGGAATTATGGTGCTGCCTATCGTTTGAGCAGCTATTTAACGCCTAGTTAATCGATTCAGCAATGGGCCGATTCCAGACAAAGTGCTTTTCAATCAACATGGCACTGAAGACGCAGAGTGCGACGTTATCGAAGTAACTCGCCGAGGGACGAAAAGGTGACCTGAGTCGAGCCCCAATTCACCTTACACCACAGAACCGGCATGTGACGCAGAGCGTCACGAACTGCATTCCTACGCGGAGCGTTGGAACGATGGTCAAACAGCAGCCGCTCTCAGCGCATTGCTTTTTTACCGCGATGGCACTGACGACGCAGTGTGCGACGTTAGTGACGGCTGAGTCCTGGCGCTGATCCGGGGGTAGCCTGGCGTCCTGCCAGGGCGAAGGAACCCGACGAAGTCGGGCCGGAAACAGGAGCGAGGGGGTTTGCCTACTTTGGCCCCATCAAAGTAGGTCGCCGAGGGGCGAAAAGGTGACCTGAGCCGAACCTCAATCCACCTGA